>JAYGED010000096.1:0-18692 GCA_046582565.1 Alphaproteobacteria bacterium | reverse complement strand
GGCATCCCCAAGCACCACTTCCATCTCTATCTCAAGGAATGTGAGTGGCGCTTCAACTACCGGCCTACAGCCAATCTGTTGAAGGTTCTAACGCAATAGGCCAAAATGTGATTACTTCGAGCTTATCTATGTCAGCCCCTAATTAAAATAGGCGGTTAACGCCTTTAGGGGAAGGTTTAGGGAGACGCTTACGGAGTAGATCAAGTGTAATCGTCGATTGTTCAATGTGGCCCAGGAGTCGTCTCAGCAGTATCACAGGCTGCCTCTACGAAGGTCCAGATTGAAGCCAGCGCGTTGATCGCTTTTGTCCATGTTGATATTGTTGGTTATGCTTAACGCTATGTTGATGCGACAGAAAAGCAATCTGATATCGTATTGAATATGCCGGCAAGGCGCTGTGTTACGTCACCGATACGGAGCATGTCATCGGCAAGCCCGACGAGAATATCCTCGGACTGATCGAGGGCGCCGATATGGTGATTTACGACTGCACCTACACGGACAAGGAATTTGAAGGCAAAATCGGTTGGGGTCATTCGACCTGGCAGGAGGGCGTGCGCTTGTCGAAAGCCGCCAACGTCAAAAACCTGGTCATCTTCCACCACGACCCTGATCACGAGGACCGCTTCATGGAGCGGTTAGAAAGCGATGCGCGGCAACTGTGGTCCGGCGCCGTGCTGGCGCGCGAGCATATGCGCTTTAATCTGACTTGAGAGCGGCCTTTCGCTAGACGTTGGCGCGCGGCCAGGTCACCGGTTGCGGGTGGACGTTCTGCTGGCGGGCCGAGCCGCATAGAAGATCGAGGATGGCCCCATCCATGGCGCGGTCATGGCCGTTGGTTTCGTCGGATATCAATGCCGCCATGGCGTTGATATGGGATTTGACCAGCTCGAGATCATAGGCATCCGCCTGGGCGGCTTTGCGGCAGGTATTATGCAGGGATTCTGCAATGCTGCTTATCAGTGGGTAATTCGCGCGCATGCCCTGTTCCATGATGGAGCCGGCCACCGAGCTGATTGAGCGCATGGCATGACACCGCTGCGCCGGGTCTCGCGCGGTTTCATCCAGGGTGTGGATGATGGTCTGGATATCGCTGTGGGCGACCTCAATGAAGGGCGTTTCCGGAACTCTGGGGGTCGCCGCCATGGCGGCCTTCACCTGAGCCCAGTTGACGGCTGCCTGGTTGCCGCCGCCGTCACCGCCGGCTTTCACGCCGCGTGGATTCTCCCGCCTGTCGGGACCGATGTAGCCTCTCGAATAAATCAACCCACGAGCTTGGGATGTCACATTCAGCATGCAGGAATAAAGCGCACTCGGCGACAAGGCTCTATCGATGAAGCCGTTCACGCCGATATCATGGGCCGCTTCCATAAGGGCCTACTCATGAGCGGCGGCCAGCATGATGACCGGGGTCGCGGGGTCCACGGCGCCCTCGCCGTGACGAATACGGCGGGTAAATTCGAGACCATTGATCGGGTCCATCCCGTAATCGCAGAAGACCATGTCAACCGGTCTTGCGCGAAGCTCGGACAAGCCGCCTTCGACGCTATGGACGGTGCGCAGCGATAGCACCCCGAAATCGCGAACCATATTCTTAAATGATTCAAATAACGGCTCATCGTTCATGACGATCAGCACGTTCATTTTACTAAATGAAGTATCTAAATACATAGCGCCTCGACGGTCTTCGACGTCTGACGCCTGTATTGTTACCTGTAAATGGTAAAGAATTTATGTATAGGCGATACCCAGCTCGTCACAGATGAACCGGCCCGTATCGACGAGAAGATCGAGATTGATCCCGCTCTCAATGCCCAACTCATCGAGCAGGCCGACCACAGCCTCGGTCGCCACATTGCCCGACGCCCCCGGCGCAAAGGGGCAGCCGCCGAGGCCCGCCACGGAAGTATCGATCACCGACACCCCGAGATCGAGCACCGCCCGGAGATTATCCAGCGACCGTCCGTGAGTGTCATGAAAATGGGCCGCGAGCTGGCCGATCGGGATTTCGGCGGCAACCGCCTCGAACATCGCACTCGCCGTATCGGGCCGGCCCACGCCGATAGTGTCGCCCAGGGATATCTCGAAGCACCCCATGTCTCGTAAGGTAACGGCGAAGCGCGCCACGGCCAGGGGATCCATGTCTCCTTCGAACGGGCAGCCGAGGGTGCAGGAGATATAGCCCCTCACCCGGACATCCCGGGCCAGGGCCGCCTCGCAGACCGGGCGGAACCGCTCGATGCTGTCGGCTACCGAGCAATTGATATTGGCCTGGGTAAAGCCCTCGGAGGGCGAGCCGAATATAGCAATCTCTTTGGCGCCGGCCGCCATGGCCGCATCGAAGCCCTTCATGTTCGGCACCAGAACCGGATATCTGACGCCTTCCCGCGCCGCCAAGCCGGTCATGACCTCGGCGCCGTCGGCAAGCTGAAGCACCGCCTTGGGCGAGACGAAGCTTGCGGCCTCAATGACCGTCAGCCCGGCCGCGGCCAGGCGCTCGATCAGCTCGATCTTTACCGCCGCCGTCACGCTTCTAGGCTCATTCTGCAAGCCGTCACGCGGCCCGACTTCAACGATAGTCACCGCTTCGGGCATGGTCATCTTATGGTTCCTCCAAATCAGTGTTGAAGACGATCAGTTCGACCCCTTCATCGACGCTGTCGCCGACCGCAAAATTGACGCGCTCGACAATTCCGTCGGCGGGGGCGGTGATGGCATGCTCCATCTTCATGGCTTCGATCACCATCAGGACCTGGCCGCGTGATACCGGGGCGCCCGCCTCGACCGCCACGGCGACGACCCGGCCCGGCATGGGCGCGCTCATGTGGCCTCCGGCAGCCGCCTCATGGACCGCGAGCGAATCCAGGCCCTGGATGATCAGCCGCCAGGCGGCGCCATCGAGATACACCGTGACCTCGCCGTCGCCGACGGCGGCCTCGCCTTCCATGACGGCTCTATCATGGCTGCGACCCTCGATGTCGATATGGTCGCTGAACAGGGTCACCCGCCGCGCCTCGGTGCCGTCGAGAAAAACCAGATCATGGCGCGAAGGCTGGTTCAGCCGCCAGCCGTCGGCCCGGCCCCAGGGTGACGCCGAGGCGCGGCTTGCCCTGCAATGGCCGGCGGCGATGGCGAGCGCCCGATCCGGCGCCGACGCCGATGGTGGGGCCAGGGTCTCCATCTCGCGCCCGAGGAAGCCGGTATCAAGACCGCCGGAGACGAAATCCTCATGGCCCATGATGGCGCCGAGGAAGGCCACATTACTGGTGACCCCGGCAATTTGCACATCAGCCAAAGTGCTGGCCATGCGCGCGACGGCCTCGGCCCGGTCCGTCCCCCGCACGATCAGCTTGGCGATCATCGGGTCGTAATGGGGGCTCACCGCATCGCCCTCGCGCAGCCCTGTATCGAGACGAACATCGGCGCCGGTGCGAAAGCGATAGACCCTGCCCGTCGACGGCAGGAAGCCGCGCGCCGGATCCTCGGCGCAGAGCCGCACCTCGATAGCGTGGCCTGTTGCGGATATGCCATCCTGGGTCAGGGGCAGCGCCTCGCCCGCTGCGATCCGAAACTGCCATTCCACCAGATCGATGCCGGTGATCATTTCGGTCACCGGATGTTCGACCTGGAGCCGGGTATTCATTTCGAGGAAATAGAACCGGCCGTCGCCATCGACCAGGAATTCTACGGTGCCGGCGCCGGTATAATCGACGGCGCGCGCCGCATCGCAAGCGGCATCGGTCAAAGCCTTGCGCGTTTTATCTGAAAGGCCGATCGCGGGCGCTTCCTCGATAATCTTCTGGTGGCGGCGCTGAATCGAACAATCGCGCTCGAACAGATGAACCACATCGCCGTGGCTGTCGCCGAAGACCTGCACTTCGATATGGCGCGGCCGGTCGAGATATTTCTCCAGCATCAAGCGGTCATCGCCGAAGGAGCCTCGCGCCTCGCGCCGGGCCCCTTCGAGAGCGGCGACCATGTCATCCGACGCCTCGACCAGGCGCATGCCCTTGCCGCCACCCCCGGCCAGCGGCTTGATGAGGACCGGAAAGCCCATAGCCTCGGCAGCCTGGGTCATCACATCATCGTCTTGCGCGCCATCATAACCGGGAAGCACCGGCGCCCCGGCCTTCGCCGCCAGCGTCTTGGCGCGTGCCTTGTCGCCCATGGCCTCGATGGTCTCGGGCGTCGGTCCGATGAAGCCGAGGCCGGCCTCGGCACAGGCCCGGGCAAAGCCTGCGTTCTCGGCGAGAAAGCCATAGCCGGGATGGATCGCAGCCGCGCCGCTGGCCAGCGCCACATCGATGACGGCGTCGCCGCGCAGATAGCTATCCAACGCCGGCGGTGGGCCAATGCGGTGGGCCTCGTCGGCCAGGGTCACATGGCGCGCGTCACGGTCGGCATCGGAATAGACGGCGACCGTATTGATACCCAGCCTGCGCGCCGTAGCCATGACCCGGCAGGCGATTTCGCCGCGATTGGCGATGAGAATTTTTTCGAACATGAAGGGCGTCGTTAGCCGTGCCAGTCGGGCTTGCGCTTCTCGAGGAAGGCGGCGATGCCTTCGCGGGCCTCGTCATGGCTGCGCCGCTCGGCAATGCGCCGCACCGTATCCTCGATCAGAGGACCGTCGATGGGTTTGCCGGCAACCGCCTCGATGAGATCCTTGGCTTCGCCCAAGGCGCCCGGCGCGGCAGCAAACAACCGCTCCACCATGCGCTCCCCGGCGGCGATCAACCCCGCGCCGTCATCGACCAGCTCATGGACCAGCCCAATGGCCTGCGCCGCCGCGCCGTCGAACCGTTCGCCGGTGAGGAAATAGCGCCGGGCCTGGCGCTCGCCGATAACGGCGACCACATAGGGGGCGATGGTCGCCGGGATCAGCCCGAGCTTGACCTCCGACAGGCTGAAAGCAGCGTCGCGCACGGCGATGACGATGTCACAGGCCGCCATCAAGCCGACGCCGCCGCCGAAGGCCGAGCCCTGGACCAGCGCCACGGTCGGCTTTGGCAGGCGGTTGAGGCGGCGCAGCATTTCGCCCAGGGCGCGAGCATCCTCACGGTTTTCATCATCGGTAAAACTCGCGGCGCGCTTCATCCAATTGAGATCGGCCCCCGCCGAAAAGCTTTTCCCGGCAGCATCGAGCAACACCACGCGCACACCATCGGCCCCGGCGAGATCGTCGAGAATTTCGCTCAACAGCTCGATGACTTCGGCGTTGAAAGCATTGTGGACCTCGGGCCGGTTCAGGGTGATCGTCGCCACCCCCGCCTGAGTTGCTTTCAAGAGAACAGGTTCGTCTGCCATGGTTACATCCTGAAGATACCGAATTCGGTTGGCTCGATGGGCGCATTGAGCGCCGCGGTGAGGCCCAGGCCGAGGGTCATGCGGCTGTCCGCCGGGTCGATCACGCCATCGTCCCACAGCCGCGCGCTGGCGTAATAGGGATGGCCCTGACTTTCGTATTGTTCGCGCAGGGGCGCCTTGAAGGCTTCTTCCTCGGCCTCGCTCCAGTCCTCGCCCTTGGCCTCGATGTTGTCGCGCTTGACCTGGGCAAGCACGGACGCGGCCTGCTCGCCGCCCATCACCGAGATGCGCGCGTTGGGCCACATCCACAGGAAGCGCGGACCGTATGCGCGGCCGCACATGGCGTAGTTTCCGGCCCCGAAACTGCCGCCGATGACCAGGGTCAGCTTGGGCACTCGTGCGCAGGCCACGGCCATAACCATTTTGGCGCCATGCTTGGCGATGCCGCCGGCTTCATATTTTGAACCGACCATGAAACCGCTGATGTTTTGCAGGAAGATCAACGGGATACGGCGCTTAGCGCAGATTTCGATGAAATGCGTGCCCTTGAGTGCCGACTCCGAAAACAGGATGCCGTTGTTGGCGATAATGCCGACTTGATGGCCGAACAGCCTGGCGAATCCGGTTACCAGGGTGGCGCCGTAGAGCGGCTTGAACTCATCGAATCGGCTGCCGTCGACCAGGCGGGCGATGATCTGGCGCACCTCGTAGGGTTTGCGCGGATCGGTCGGCACGATGCCGGCAAGCTCAGCGGCGTCATACAGAGGCTCGATGGGCTCCTCGCCCTGGACAGCCAGTTTGGCGCCGAGATTGACCACGGCGCGGCGCGCCAGGCTCAGAGCATGGGCATCGTCTTTGGCATAATGATCGGCCACCCCCGAGACGCGGGTATGCACATCGGCGCCGCCCAGCTCTTCGGCGCTGACCTCCTCGCCGGTCGCCGCCTTGACCAACGGCGGACCGCCGAGAAAGATCGTGCCCTGCTTGCCGACCATGATGGTCTCGTCCGCCATGGCAGGAACATAAGCGCCGCCCGCCGTGCAGGAGCCCATGACCACGGCAATCTGGGCGATGCCCTGCGCCGACATCATCGCCTGGTTGTAGAAGATGCGGCCGAAATGTTCGCGGTCGGGAAATACCGCATCCTGTTCGGGCAGATAGGCGCCGCCGGAATCCACCAGATAGACGCAGGGCAGGCAATTTTCCTGGGCGATTTCCTGGGCGCGCAGATGCTTCTTCACGGTGAGCGGATAATAGGTGCCGCCCTTGACCGTAGCGTCGTTGGCGACGATCACGCATTCGCGGCCTTCGATGCGCCCGACCCCGGTGATCAGCCCGGCGGCGGGGGTCGCATCGCCGTAGACCTCATAGGCTGCAAGCTGGCTAAGCTCGAGGAACGGCGAGCCGGGATCGATCAGGGCGGCGACACGATCGCGGGGCAGCATCTTGCCGCGCCCCACGTGACGTTCGCGCGACGCCTCGCTGCCGCCGGTCGCGATCACCGCCACCTTGTCGCGCAAATCAGCGACCAGGGCCGCCATGGCCACGGCATTGGCCTCGAACTCGGGCCCACGTGTATCAATAGATGTTTCAAGAACAGTCATGGGCCAAAGGTATCCCATCAACGCCGGGCGGGGAACCTACTCCCCACAGAGAAAGCATGATAGTTTTCGCCGAAACCAGTCGACCACGGAGAGTTCCATGACCAGGCTCGATCTCGCCACTTTGCAGGCCGCCGCCGATATCGTCTATCGCTCCATGACCCCGACGGCGCAAATCCGGTGGCCGTTGCTGGCGCTGCGCTGCGGCTGCGAGGTCTGGGTCAAGCATGAGAACCACACCCCGACCGGCGCCTTCAAGATACGCGGCGGGCTGGTCTATATGAATGATCTCGCCCGCCGTGAGCCGGATGTCGCCGGGGTGATCGCCGCGACGCGCGGCAATCACGGCCAGAGCGTCGCCTTCGCCGCCCGCGCCCAGGGCATCAATTCGGTGATCGTCGCGCCCTTTGGTAACAGCCCCGCCAAGAACAAGGCGATGAAAGCCTATGGCGCCGAGTTGATCGAGCATGGCGAGGACTTCAACGCCGCCCTCGATTACGCCCAGGCGTTGGCCACAGAGCGCGGCCTGCATATGATGGACTCCTATCATGAGCTTTTAGTCCAAGGCGTCGCGTCATACAGCCTTGAGCTGTTTAGCGCAGCACCCGATCTCGATACCTTTTATGTACCGCTCGGGCTGGGGTCGGGCGTTTGCGCCGCTATCGCCGTCCGCGATGCGCTCAACCTGAAGACCAAGATCGTTGGTGTGGTTGCCGAAAATGCGGCGGCCTACGCCCTGTCCTTCGATGCGAAGACACCGGTCTCAACCAATTCGGCCGATACCTTCGCCGATGGTGTCGCCGTGCGGGTGCCCAACCCGGAAGCGCTGGAGGTCATCCTCGCTGGGCTTGAGCGCGTGGTCAAAGTCTCCGACGATGAAATCCTCGCCGCCATGGGCCACTACTTCGACGACACCCACAATATCGCCGAGGGCGCCGGCGCCGCCCCCCTGGCCGCCCTGTTAAAAGAGCGCGACGCCATGGCCGGCAGATCCGTCGGCCTGGTCCTCACCGGCGGCAACCTGGACCGGGATTTATATATGCGGGTGCTGGCAAAAGGCTGATCTGCCGTACGTTCATTCCTGCGTCGCGGCCAGGCTGGGCCGTTCGCTCATACGGCTCCACCACTTTCGCCATCGCGGGTGATCCGCCAGGAGGCGCTCTCCTTCGGGGGTGCGCCGGAGATGGTCGAACATGGGTGCTGCGTGGAGGTCGGCCAGGGTCGGCGCGTCGCCGAGGAAACAGGCATCGCCTTCCATCAAGGCCTCGATGGCCGCCAGGCAGGTCGCGGCGCGGGGCAGCGCCTCGGCGATCTTCGCCTCATCAGGTTCGGGCTTGCTCCGCTCCACATAGATGTCCCACACCCAGGTCCTATAGGCATAGGAATCGAGGATGCCGACGATCTGATCGGCGCGCGCCCGCCGGCGGAGATCGGACGGCATCAGCGCCGGTCCCGGAAACGCCCCGTCGATGTAGCGCGCAATGGCCCCCGCCTCATAGAGCCGGAAGCCGTCATGCTCGAAGGCCGGGATTTTCAGGAAAGGATGGCGTTTCTCGTAGCCCGCCGGCGGACCGTCCTCGGCGAAAATATCGACCTCTTCAAAGCCATAGGCGACGCCCTTCTCTTCGAGGGCGAGGCGGACGATGCGCGCATAGACGCTGTAGGACGCACCGTAAACGGTCGGGCTTGCCATGAGGTTCTCTCACCAGCCTCCGCATCCGAGCCATTTGTCGACTTGCTCAAGACGGTCGGCGCCCCAAAACGGTTCGCCGTCGACGATGGTGAAGGGCGAGCCGAACACGCCGCGGTCGATGGCCGCCTGGGTCTCGGCCTTGAGACGCTCCTTGATCGCCGGGTCGGTGAGAGCGTCAGCGAGCTCAGCGCCATCCGCGCCGCAAGCCTCGGCGATGGCGACGATCGCGGCGGGCTTCGAGATATCCCCGCCCTCGCCGAACATGCGATGATAGACCGACTTGGCGAAGCGCTTGGCCATGTCCGGGTCGCGGTCGTGCAGCCAGTAATAGGCGCGCCCCGCCGCCAGGGTCAGCACCGGAAACGGATCGGGCATGACGAAGGGGATGTTGATGGCCCGGGCGCTGCGCTGGAAATCATGCAGGGCATAGGCGCCGCGCATAGGCTGGCTGGTCAAGGGCGACTGGCCGGTAATGGCGAAGACGACCCCGAGCAGAAAAGGCCGCCACATGACCTCGCGCCCGTGCTTCTCGGCGATTTCATCGATGCCGTGGCCGGCGAGATAGCCATAGGGGCTGGAAAAGTCGATATAGAAATCGATCGGCGCGTCCTGGCTTCCTGGCATGATGATTTCACTCCTCAAGGCGACGGCGGCGGGCGAGCCACAGGATTGCGACGAACAGAACGATCACCGGCGGCAGGGCCGAAATATTCAACACCTGCCAGCCCACATAATAATGCAAACTGCCCGATAGGAACGAACCGATCGAAGCGCTGATAAAGACCGTAAATTCATTCATCGCCTGAGACTTGGCGCGCTCGGCCGTGGTGTGGGCCTCGGTCACCAGGGTGGTCGCCCCGACAAACAGAAAGTTCCAGCCCAGACCGAGCAGGCACATGGCCCACAGGAAGTGGGGGATGGTCACGCCTTGGAGCGCCACGCCGATGCTGGCCGCCATGAAAACAGCACCCCAGGCCATCACCGTGAGCACGCCGAAGCGGCGGATCAGGTGGCCGGTGACGAACGACGGCGCAAACATGGCGAGCACATGCCATTGGATCACGAAGGTGGCGTCGCCGAAAGCGTGCCCGCCGCGCACCATGACGAGCGGTGTCACCGACATCAGCATGACCATGACGCCATAGGCCACGGCGGCGCTCATCACGGCGACCAGGAATACCGGCTGACGGGCGATGACGCTGATCGGCCGGCCGCCACGGAGTTGCACCGTGCTGGGCTTGGGAATATCGACGAAGGAGACCAGGGTGAAAATTGACAGGGCGATGAAGCCGACGGCGACGAACGGGCCGAAATAGAGGGTCGGCAAGAACAAATCATTAGCCCCCTCGGAGATGCGCGGCCCGAGGAAAGCGGCGACCACGCCGCCGGCCATGACCAGAGAGATGGCGCGGCTGCGGTAGTCCCCGCTCGCCACATCGGCGGCGGCGAAGCGAAAGTAAAAATTGAAACCGTTGTAAGCGCCGACCACGATGACCGCGAGGCACAGCAGTGCGAAGCTCTCGTTACTTACCGCGACACAGCCAAGGGTGGCGCCAACAACGCCAATCACAGCGCCGGTCATAAAGCCCAGGCGGCGGCCAAAACGCCGCATCAGGAACGATGCTGGCACCGCAGCCAAGGCGGTGCTGACCCACATGAGCGCCGCCGGCAGGGTGGCGAGCGCCTTGTTATCCGCCAGGGCGAAGCCGACCAGAGCGCTGACACTGACCACCACCACATTGCCCGTGGTCATCAGGGCAAAGCAGCCCGACAGCAGGCGAACATTGCGCCGCATATGCCGGCCAGAATCAGTGGTCATTCGTCAGTAGTATTATGGGCGGTGACTTCGATTTCGATCTTCATGCGGGCGTCGCACAAGGGGGCGACCACGGTGGTGTTGGCCGGGCGCACATTGCGCATGTAATCGCCAATAATCGGCGCGACCACCGCAAAGTCTTCCCGGTTGTCGAGGTAGACCCGGATACGCACCACATCGGCCAGGGACGACCCGGCCTCGGACAGCGCCCATTCGATATTGCGAAAAATCTGATGGGTCTGTTCCTCTACGCCCTCGGGGATCGAGCCGTCTGCGGGATCGATCCCGGTGGTGCCCGAGACATGCACCCAGTCGCCGTCGACCACGGCGCGCGCATAGCCCGCGAGTTCCTCGTAGGTGGTGCCCGAGAAGATACGCCTCCGCTTTGTCATAACCGCTCCACTGCGATTGCCGTGGCCTCGCCGCCGCCGATGCACAGGCTCGCCACCCCGCGTGCTACGTCGTTTTTCTCCATCGCGCTAAGCAGAGTGACCAGGATACGCGCACCCGAAGCGCCCACCGGATGACCCAGGGCGCAGGCGCCGCCATGGACATTGACGCGATCATGAGAAAGATCGAGATCGCGCATGGCCGCCAGGGTGACCACGGCGAAAGCCTCGTTGATTTCGAACAGATCGACATCCGCCGCCCGCCAGCCGATCTTGTCGAACAGCGTCTTGAGCGCGCCGATGGGCGCCGTGGTAAACCAGGCCGGGGCCTGGGCATGGCTGGCGTGGCCGACAATGCGGGCCAGGGGTTTGAGCCCCCGGCGCATGGCTTCGGCCTCGCCCATCATGACCAAGGCGGCGGCGCCATCGGAGATCGAACTTGAATTGGCCGCCGTCACCGTGCCGCCCTCACGAAACGCCGGCTTTAGCGTCGGGATGCGATCGAGGTCGGCCTTGTGGGGCTGTTCGTCGCGCTCAACGACGGCCTCGCCCTTGCGGCTCTTCACGGTGACCGGAACAACCTCCGCATCGAAGCTCCCATCGTCGATGGCCCGGCGCGCCCGGATGAGGGATTCCACGGCGAAATCGTCCTGGGCCTCGCGGGTGAATTGATAGGCTTCGGCGGTGTCCTCGGCGTAGCTTCCCATCAGGCGGCCCTTGTCATAGGCATCCTCGAGGCCGTCGACGAACATATGATCGAGCACCCGGCCATGGCCCATGCGGTAGCCGTCGCGCGCCCGGTCCAGCAAATACGGCGCGTTCGACATGCTCTCGAAGCCGCCGGCGACCATGACCGTGCCGGAGCCGGCGCGGAGCGCATCATGAGCCATCATGGTGGCCTTCATGCCCGAGCCGCACATTTTGTTGACCGTGGTGCAGCCGGTGCCTTCCGGCAGCCCGGCGCCGAGGCTGGCCTGGCGCGCCGGGGCCTGGCCCATGCCGGCGGGCAGCACACAGCCCATGATGACCTCGTCGATATCGCCGGGCGCGACGGAGGCGCGCTCAAGCGCTGCGGCAATGGCCACCGAGCCCAACGCGGGCGCCGCCACCGGCTTAAGCGCGCCTTGAAAGCCTCCCATGGGCGTCCTTGCGGCGCCGACAATGACGATGGGGTACGATTCGTTTGTCATGTTTTATCCTCGATGCTTATTCGCGGTCTTCGCTCGCTGCCTCGGCGCGCCGTTGGCTGATGAATTGATCAGAGAGCGGTTCGTCACCTGGAAAATATTTTCTCACCAGAGCCCTGGCACGCTCCACGGCAACCTCTCGGCTGAAAACACGCAATTCATCATTTTCGAGGCGCATCATCACTTCATCTCGAGCTTTCATACCCATTATCTTGCGGTAAATGGCGGGGACAACAAGACGCCCCGCCGAATCTAATTTAACAGACGTACGCATTGTAGACATGTCTCGTGAATGTTTCATTGCAACCGGTTGCCGGGCAGGACCGTTGAAGGATAGAGAGCCTCGCCGCCCGGGGCAACCCAGAGCAAGCGGTCGCCGTCGCGGCGCACTTCATAGCAGCTTTCAGCAGTCGACGGCGGCCAATTCGAGCAATATCTGTTCCGGTTGGTCCACCAGATACCCTGGCTGGGGCGGCTACCCTCCTGCACATAGATGGTCGATCCGCTCGGATCGAAATATTGCTTATAGGGAGTTTCCGCCGCGCCCCATACGCCGTCGATGGTATTGCCCGAAAAGGCCTCGCGGATTTCCGCGCCAGTCATGACCTGAGGTGCGGCGGATGCGGAGGACATGGCGCAGAGCATGATCACCGCCGCCACCATGATCTTCTTCATGGTCAGCGGCTCTCCTCGAACAGCTCACGGCCGATCAGCATGCGGCGGATCTCGGAGGTGCCGGCACCGATTTCATAGAGCTTGGCGTCGCGCAGCAGGCGTCCCGTCGGGCTCTCGTTCATATAGCCCATGGCACCGAGGCACTGGATGGCTTGCAGGGCCATCCAGGTCGCCCGCTCGGAGGCATAGAGGATGGCCCCCGCCGCGTCCTTGCGCGCGGTCTCGCCACGATCACAGGCCCGGGCAACCGCATAGACATAGGCGCGGCAGGCCGCCAGGGTGGTGTACATATCGGCGAGCTTGCCCTGCATGAGCTGGAATTCGCCAATCGCTTTGCCGAACTGCTTGCGATCATGAACATAGGGCAGCACCAGATCGAGGCAGTTCTGCATGATCCCCAAGGGGCCTGCGGCCAGCACCACGCGCTCGTAGTCGAGGCCGCTCATCAGCACATTGACGCCGCGGCCCTCGCCGCCGAGCAGGTTCTCCGCCGGCACCTCGCAATTGTCGAAAACCAGCTCGCAGGTGTTCGAGCCGCGCATGCCGAGTTTGTCGAGCTTCGCCGAGGTGGAAAACCCCGCCATGGCGCGCTCGACGATGAAGGCTGAAATGCCGTGCTTGCCGGCGGACCCGTCGGTCTTAGCGTAGACAACCAGGGTATCGGCGTCAGGTCCGTTGGTGATCCACATCTTGGCGCCGTTGAGAATGTAGCGGTCGCCCTTTTTCGCCGCCTGCAAGCTCATGCCGACCACGTCGGACCCGGCGCCCGCCTCGCTCATGGCCAGGGCGCCCACATGCTCGCCGGAGATCAACTTGGGCAGATAGCGGCGTTTCTGATCCTCGTTGCCGTTGCGGTTGATCTGATTGACGCAGAGGTTGGAATGGGCACCGTAGCTTAAGCCCACCGAGGCCGAGCCGCGGCTGATTTCCTCCATGGCAACCGCATGCTCGAGATAGCCCAAACCGGCGCCGCCGTCGGCCTCGGGCACGGTAACGCCGAGCAGGCCCATATCGCCGAACTTGCGCCATAGATCGCTGGGAAACTCATTGTCCGCATCGATCGCCTCGGCGCGCGGCGTAATCTCGTCGGCGGTGAAACCACGCACGGAATCACGGATCATATCGGCGGTGTCGCCGAGTCCGAAATCGAGGGTGGGAAGCTGGTTGCGGATCATGAGTGATTATAAGCCGCGAACACGCATCCTTGCTATAAGGTCGAATTGGATTTCGCAAAGCTTAAGTGTAGAGATGACTCAAACTACAAATGACCCTGTACGGACGGGCGGCTGCCAGTGCGGTGAAATTCGCTACGAGCTGCGCGGCGAGCCGGTCGACCTCTATGTCTGCCATTGTAGCGAATGCCGAAAACAATCGTCATCGGCGTTCGGCATATCGCTCATCGTGAGAGCCGCGGATTTTGTTCTGCTGTCCGGCGCGCCGAAGGTTTGGAGCCGGCCGGCGGCCGTGGCCGGATCAATCGACTGTTCCTTCTGCCCCAATTGCGGTTCCCGTTTTTTGCACGGGAATGTCGAAACCGACGAGACGGTCAGCATCAAAGGCGGCTCGCTCGACAGGCCGCTGGACCTTTCGAACGCCAAGCATATCTGGACATCGAGCAAGCTCCCTGGCGTTGCGATCCCCGGCCATGTAGAGACCCACGCGGAAGAACCCCCCGCCTAGATCACGCCGGCTTATCGGCGCGGTCTGCAAGGACCATGAGCGTCTGGATGGCGACGGCGCAGAGGGTTTCCACACCATCCTTGACGGCAAAGACCTCGCCCCGGCAGACGGTCAGAGTGCGCCCCGCCCGCACCACCTCGCCGCGCGCCACCAGGCGCATCCCGTCGGCGGGCGCGACCAGGTTGAGCTTGTATTCGACGGTGAGCACCGAAGAGCCGGCCGCGGCCAGGGAATACCCGGCATAGCCCATGGCCGAATCGATGATCGCGCCGATCGCCCCGCCGTGGATGAAGCCGTGCTGCTGGGTGAGTTCCCGACGGTGATCGAGGCCGATCTCACAAGCGCCCGGCGTTACAGAAATCAATTCAGCGCCCATAAGCGCCATGAAGGGCTGGCGGTCGAAACTGCTCTGCACCGCCGCCGCGTAATTCAGGTTTCTGGGCTCGAATGCAATCATGGTTCCAAATTTTTCACATAGTTAAATTCGATGCTGCTGCTGGCGTCTTCGAGGTGGCGGGTTCCCGGCTGGCGCACATAACCGAAGCTCTCGTAGAAGCCATGCGCTTCGACAAACCGGACATCGGTCCATAGATCGATGACCTCGGCGTCAAACTTATTCGCTGCCTCTTCGACCAGGGTAAGGAGCCGCCTGGCGAGACCCTGACGGCGCAAAGCGGGGTCCACGTAGAGGGTCATGATATGCGCCCCGTCCGATGCCGGCTTGACCGCCGCCGAGCCGACCACCTTGCCTGATAATTCGGCGATCCAGGCACGCCCGCCCTTGTCCTTGTAGTGGCTGGCGAAACATCTGAGTTCGGGGCTTTCACCATCCACATCGAGGAAGCAGCCGGGATAATTGACCCAGCAGGCACGGATCAGAGCAATCAAAGCGTCGCCGTCTTCGTCGCGGGCATCGCGGATGCGTATTTCATTCATAAAAGCACCAGAGCAGCGAGACCAAGGAAGATAAAAAACCCAACCACGTCGGTGACCGTGGTCAGAAACACCGTGGCGGCGATGGCCGGATCGATGCCGATGCGGTCCAGCCCCAGCGGAATAAGTATGCCGGAAAAGCCGGCGACCACCATATTCACCACCATGGCCGCGGCAATCACCAGACTCAATTGGGCATCGCCAAACCAGAACCAGGTGACAGCGCCGACGAGGCTTGCGAAGACCACGCCGTTGACCAGACCGACGATGCCTTCCTTGCCGATCAAGCGGACGGTGTTGGCCGTGGTCACATCCTTGGTGGCGAGCGCCCGCACGGTAACCGTGAGCGACTGGGTTCCCGCGTTGCCGCCCATGGAGGCAACAATCGGCATGAGCACGGCGAGCGCCACCATCTGCTCGATGGAAGCGTCGAACAGGCCGATGACCAGGGAGGCGAGGACCGCCGTGGCGAGATTGACCAGGAGCCAGACAAAGCGCCGCCGGGAGGTGCGCCAGGCCGGTTCATGAATATCGGTCTCGGTGACGCCGCCGAGGCGCATGATGTCTTCTTCATGCTCTTCGTCGATAACGTCGACCACGTCGTCGATGGTGATGGCACCGACCAGCCACCCGCCATCGTCGACGACCGGCGCCGAGACTAGGTCGCGCTGCCGGAACACATAGGCAACGTCCTCCTGGTCGGTGGCCACCGGTAACAGTTTCATTTCCCTATCCATGATATCGGCAACGGCGACCGGACGCCGGGTTCGCAGAAGGCGGCTCAGGGGAAGGCTGCCGACCGGCCGGTGGGCGGGATCGACGATGAAGACGTCATAAAACCGCGCCGGCAGGTCATCGTCGCCGGAATCGCCGCTTTGGCGCAGGAAGTCGATGGTTTCGCCGACGGTCCAGGACTCGGGCACCGTCACCACCTCGCGCTGCATCAAGCGTCCGGCGCTGTCTTCCGGATACGTCAGGCCTTCCTCGATCAGGGTCCGGTCGCCGGGGGGGATGGCGTCCAGGACCTGTCGCTGTTCGTCCTCGTCCAGTTCCAAGACGACTTCGAGCGCGTCGTCCGACTCCATCCCGGCGATCACCGCCGCCAGGTTTTCGACGCCCAGGCATTCGATGACGTGATCGCGGACGGTTTCGTCCAGTTCAGAGAGGATTTTCGGCTCGAAATCGTCGCGCAGAATTTCGACCACGCGGGCGCGTTCGTCCGCGTTCAGGCGCTCCAGAAGGTCGGCCACGTCGGCATGGTGAAGCTCCGCCAGTAGGGTGCGCACCCCCGCCTCGTCCCCCGAAACGAGAACGTCGAGGAACGCCTGCTCGGTTTCCGGCTCGAGGTCGAGCGCCGTGTCTTCCGGCGGAGGCACCTGATTGGGCTTCGATCCCGCTGTGTCCTTCACGTCAGCCACGCCACCGGCTCCTTTCGATCAAGACGTTAAAAAAAGAGGCCCGTCGTCGGGGCGGCGGGCCTCGGGAATTGGTGCGGTCGAGAAGACTCGAACTTCCACGGGATTGCTCCCACAGCGACCTCAACGCTGCGCGTCTACCAGTTCCGCCACGACCGCGAATTCCCTTGCGGCAACACCGTTGGTTGCCGTTACATTAGCTATGGGGGGGATAGCAAATGCCGGCCCCCTTATCAAGCGCGACCATGGTGATTAAATGGCGGAAAAACCAGCGGATTTGACCGGTGTCAGGGACGCCGTCGAATGGCGGATCAGCGATTCTCCGGTCGCCTATCCGGACGCGCTATCGTTCATGGAAGAACGCGTCGAGGCGATCCACAAAGAGGCCGCTCCCGAGACCGTGTGGCTGTTGGAGCATCCGCCCCTTTACACCGCCGGCACTAGCGCCGATGAGGCCGAATTGCTGGACCCCGACCGCTTCCCCGTTTACCAAACCGGCCGCGGCGGCCGCTATACCTATCATGGCCCGGGCCAGCGGATCGCCTATGTGATGGTGGACTTAACGAAACGCGGCAACGACGTGCGCGCCTTCGTCAAAAATCTTGAGCAATGGGTGATCCGCGCCCTGGCCCGATTTAACGTGACGGCTGAGAGCCGCGACGACCGGGTCGGCATCTGGGTCCGGCGCGGGGCCCCGGGCAACCCGGTTTCGCGCGAAGATAAGATCGCCGCCATCGGCGTCCGGGTCCGGCACTGGGTGACGTATCACGGTATCGCCATCAACCTGGAGCCCGAGCTCGAGCATTTCTCCGGTATCGTGCCCTGCGGGATCGCCGAACACGGCATCACGTCGCTATGGGATTTAGGCGTCACACCGACGATGTCGGAACTGGACGCGGCCCTGATGGCGACTTTCGAAGAGGTCTTCGAGACTCCGATCCGCCGAATTTAGTTCAAGCATGCGCCCATGAATGGGGAACGGACGTCTACCGTCACCCCAGCGCGTCAAAGGGAACGAAATCGCATTTACCGACCCCTTGCACGACGAGGAACCGGCACGGGCCACCATCCTTGCCCGCCACCTGATGTGGGGTCTTGGGCGACACGGCGAAGGTCTCACCCGTCTACAACTCGTGCCCCACGACAACGTCCAGCGTTTTCACCACCATCAGGCCACCGAGACAGGTGAAGGTGTCGGTGACGGCCGTGTGCGAGTGCCAGGGAACTTCCTGGCCGCTTGCCAAGGTAAGAATTTGCACGCGCACGTCAGGCGTCTCGACGATCCATTGCCGGTCGTCGATGACGTAGGTCGCTTCGCTTAGCGCTGTCATATGCAGACTGCTTTCAGGTCTGTCCGGTGGTCACCCGCTCGCCTTGCGAGAGGATAATCAACGTCCGCAGCATAGGCAATTACCTAATCCGTCGGCGGGTGCCCGAAGCCGGGCTCGATCGGCGCCTCGGCCGGGTGCTCGGTGATGTTAACGACCTGAGCCGCCGGTGGTCCCTGTCGGCAGGCCTCGATCATCTCGTCGACGTCGGCCACTGCACCCGAGAACAACGCCTCGACGGTGCCGTCCGGGCGGTTGCGGACCCAGCCCCGCAGGTTCCTGCGTTGCGCTTCCTGGGTCGTCCAGGCGCGGAACCAGACGGCCTGGACACGGCCCTCGATGACGATGCGGACGGATTTTTTCGGCATGGTTTTAGCTACTCAAACTCAAGGATGACCTGATCGACGGCCAGGCTGTCGCCGGGCCCGGCCTTGATGGCGGCGACAACCCCGTCGCGTTCGGCGCGCAGCACGTTTTCCATCTTCATCGCCTCGATCACCGCCAGCTCCTCGCCGGCCTTGACTTCCTGGCCCTCCTCGACGGATAGGGAAATCAGCAGGCCCGGCATCGGCGACAATAGATACTTCGACGTATCGGGCGCTTCCTTGACCGGCATCAGGGCCTGCAACTGGGCGGCCCTAGGGCTCAACACCAGCACGTCGGCCTCG
>JAYGED010000049.1:0-5007 GCA_046582565.1 Alphaproteobacteria bacterium | reverse complement strand
TTTGACGCCCTCGGTGTCGAATTCGCGCCTGGAGTCATCAGCCATCGGCCTAGTCTCCGAAAACCAGCGTGCGATCGGCCGCCATGGGCGCCTCGATAAGCTGGCCCAGGCCAGAAATGCGGAACCCCTCGGCGAGGATTTCGTCCTTGATGCCGCGCCGCAGGGCCGCCGCCACGCAGATCACCAGATCGACCTTATGCTCCGCCGCAAGATCGCCCCACAGCTTGACCAGATTGCGGTCATCGGCCTGGGGTGACGACAGCTTGTTGCCGTTGTTGACACCGTCGTAATAGAAAAACACCCGCATCACCTGATGGCCCTTCTCAAGTGCAGCCTTGGTGAAAAGATAGGCGGAATCCGACGCCTGGTGGGTGAACGGCCCCTCGTTGACGACGATGCCGAACTTCATGACTAGAAGTGATTGTGGGTGGAGACGTTGAGGAAATCCCGGGCACTGCGAAAATCGTCGATGTGATGGCGCGTGAAGGGACTGTCCGTTATCTCGAATAAACGCGGACAGAGGCCGCTTTCCAATTCGTCGAGCAGTTTGGTTTCATGATTCTTTTTTGTCATGAGAATCTCGCTCTTTTTGGGCACGCCTCACAAGCCTCTCGGGTGCCCGCTGGACAGATCATATTCAGTTATTATAAATTATCAAGTCTCAAGCTATTTATAACCAGGTTGTGATGACCCCCTTCGACATTGATGGCGCGGGTGCTTATGGCCTCTGGCGCGCAGAAAAGCTTATGAATTACCCCTAAAGCGCCGCTGATTTAATGGTCCCGACCACCGATTATGAGGTCATTCGCAGACTTTATGGGCGGGCCAATCAGGAAGCTGATGAGATCACCGCCAAGGCCCGCGCCTTTCTCGCCGATTTGCTGAACGGCGGCGAACCCTTGACCATCCGCCACCGGCTCGCGGCCGGCCAGGGCCTGATCAGCAATAATGTGCTGCATGACCGCACCGGGTTCGAAGATCATGACGCGCCAAATCGGCGACGATTGCTGTATCGTGCGCGTTTCCTCGATAGAATTGCCGCTTAAGTAGAAGGAGGCGAAGACCCCATGTCCGACAACCTCGTTCTGTTGAGCGACAACATCATCCGCCATTCAGAGCTGCATTCATTCCAGGATATCCTCGCCGCCATCCTGTTTCAAATCGACCTCAAGCCCGATTACGCCGATACGCCGAGGAATTGGGCGAGCGACCAGGAAGTCTGATGAAAATTTTTCCCATTTTCCTCGATCTTCGGGAACAATCCGTGCTGGTGGTCGGCGGCGGCGCCATGGCGGCCCGGCGCTGCGCGGCCATTACCCAGGCCGGCGGGCGGGCACGGGTGGTCGCTGAGACGCTCTCGGAAGCCTTCGAGGATTGCCACGATTTCGACCATCAGGCACGCGCCTTTGCGCCTGACGATCTGGACGGTGCGCGGCTGGTGTTCGTTGCCACCGAGGACGAAGAACTCAACCAGCGCGTCTCCAGTCTGGCTATAGCGCGGGGCATACCCGTTAATGTCGCCGACCGGCTCAAACTGTGCAGCTTTATCATGCCGTCGATCGTCAATCGCTCGCCGGTGGTGGTCGCGGTGTCCAGCGGCGGCGAAGCGCCGATCGTGTCGCGTCTTCTGCGCGCCCAGCTGGAGACCCGTATTCCCCGCCGCCTCGGCCAGCTCGCCGCCTTCGCCGGTGGCTTGCGCAAACGTATCAAGCAGGCGATTCCCGACAGCACCCGCCGGCGACGATTTTGGGAGAAGGTCACCGACGGCCCGGTCGGCGATTATGTTCTGGCGGGACAGACCGACGACGCCCACCGATTGCTAGAAAAAATCCTCAGCGCCGAGAGCGGCGACAACGCCGCGCCGAACCTCGGCGAGGTCTATCTGGTCGGCGGCGGACCCGGCGACCCTGATTTGCTGACCTTCCGGGCGTTGCGCCTGATGCAGCAAGCCGATGTGGTGCTGCACGACCGGCTGGTGCCCGACGCCATCCTCGATCTGGTGCGCCGTGACGCCGAGCGGGTGTTCGTCGGCAAGCGTCGGGGCGAGCACGCCCTGACCCAGGAATCGATCAGCCAGCTGCTGGTCGACCTGGCGCGGAAGGGCAAGCGGGTGCTGCGGCTCAAGGGCGGCGACCCCTTCACCTTCGGGCGCGGCGGCGAGGAGATTGAAACCCTGGCGAGCCAGGACATCCCGTTCCAGGTGGTGCCCGGGATCACCGCCGCCAACGGCTGCGCCGCCTATGCCGGTATTCCGCTGACCCACCGCGATCACGCCCAGTCCTGCATCTTCGTCACCGGCCATACCAAGGACGGCAAGCTCGACCTCAACTGGCAGACCCTGGTCCAGCCGAAGCAGACCGTCGTCGTCTATATGGGGTTGGCGGCGGCGGGTGAGATTATTGCGCTGCTGATGAGCCACGGCGCCGACCCCACGACGCCCGCCGCCGTGGTCGATAACGGCACGCGGGACAATCAGCAGATAATCGATGGAACCTTGAACGACCTCGCCGATAAGATCGCAAGCGCAAACCTCGAAGGCCCCGCCATACTCATCGTCGGCGGCGTCGTCACACTGCGCGACAAGCTATCCTGGTTTGCCTCAAATCAGGCCGGCGGATCCCTGACCCACGCGACGGAATAAATTTTTTCAGGCGACCGCGGTTTTGTCTTCGGTCTCGCCTTTTGCGTCCGCACCGGTCTCGGAACAGAACAGCTCGTTGAGCAGACCGATCACCTGCTTGGCCTCGTCGCTGGCAAGACCGTAATAGATTTGGCGGGAATCGCGGCGCGTCTCGACCAGCTCGTCCGAGCGCAGGCGCGCAAGCTGCTGAGAGAGGGTCGGCTGGCGAATACCGAGAATCTGTTCAAGCTCACCGACATTCTTTTCACCGTCGGCTAAGGAACAGAGAATGACCAGGCGGTTATCGTTGGCAAGAGCCTTCAGAAATCGGCTCGCCCGCTGGGCGTTTACGAAGACGCCTTCTGTTAGTGCCATGCGACTATTACCCCGGTTTTTGGCGGCCGAGATGACGGTCGCCGAAGCGTTTATTAATAGTTCACGAAACTATATAACGTTAATTCTCGCGTTTGTCCCTTTACAATTTCTTGATCGGCCCGATTCCGCCACCTGTTTGGGGGATTGTTGCTAGAATTGCGCTCGTCTGAAGGCCCGAATAGAAAAAGGAATCCGTTTATGAAGGTCGTCGTCCATTACGACCAGCCGGAGCTGTTCATGGACCTACTGGAGACGCGGTTTCCCGAGGTCGGCTTCACCTGCTGCCGGTCCTATGCGGAATTGCCGGCGGTCATCGAAGAACATAAACCCGACGCCTTCTGGGGCATCATCTTCGCGGGACGCATCGATTATCCCCGCGCGGCGCTGCTCAATTCACCCTCGCTCACCTGGATATCGGTGGGCGGATCAGGCACCGACCACTTGGCGCCCTGGGATCCGGCGGCTCTCACCGTGACCAATTCCGCCGGGGTTTCCGCCCCCGTCATGGCGCAATATGTTCTCTGTTCCATCCTGTCCTTCAGCCTGGGATTCCCGGCCTTCGCGACGGCGAAACGCGAGCAGCGCTGGGTCGACGGCAGGGTCAAGCCGATCACCGGGCAAACCGTGGCGGTGGCCGGCCTGGGCAAGACCGGCCAGGCGATCGCCCATAGCCTGTCGTCCCAGGGGATGCGTGTGATCGGGGTGCGCGCCAATCCGGCGCCGACTGATCATGTGGAGCGGGTCTACGGCTTTGCAGAACTTCACACGGCCCTGAGCGAGGCCGATTTCGTCGTCCTCAGCCTGCCCCTGACCACTCTTACCCTCCATTGCATGGACGAGGCCGCATTCGCCGCCATGAAACTAGGGGCTGTGCTGGTCGATGTTTCGCGCGGCGGCGTGGTCAAGGGTGACGCCCTGGTGGCGAGTCTGCAATCTGGCCATCTGGCGGGCGCCGCCCTCGATGTCTTCGAGACCGAGCCGTTGCCGCCCGACAGTCCGTTATGGACCCAGGATAATGTCATCATCACGCCCCATTGCTCAGCCGTGTTTGACGGATGGGAACGGCGTTCGGTTGGAATATTCGGCGACAATCTGGCGCGCCGCCTTAACGGTGAAGCGCTGGAAAATATTGTCGATCCGGCGCGCGGCTACTAGATGGATATTAGGCTCAGGACCTATTAATTCACTTGCATGAATTGAGAAGGATTGATTCAATGGCATAGCCAAGGAGGCGTTGTCATGAGTGATCTGTTTTGGTTGTCGAAGGCACAGATGCGCCGGATTGAGCCTTATTTTCCGCTGTCGCACGGGATACCGCGTGTTGACGACCGGCGGGTGGTCAGTGGAATTATCTTTGTCATCAGGAACGGCCTGCGCTGGCGTGATGCGCCAAAGGATTACGGTCCGCACAAGACGATCTACAATCGGTTCATCCGGTGGAGCCGTCTGGGGGTGTTCAATCGCATCTTCGCCGCCCTGGCGGGCCAGGCGGGTGATCCGGACCAGGTGATGATCGACGCAACCCACCTCAAGGCACACCGGACGGCGGCGAGCCTGTTAAAAAAGGGGCTGTTCCCCGCTGTATCGGGCGCACCAAAGGAGGCCTGAACTCTAAGCTTCATGCCGTATGTGACGGTGAGGGCCGCCCGATCATCCTACTACTCAGCGAAGGACAGATGAGCGACTACAAGGGGGCAGCCCTCATGGTTGATGCACTTCCCCAGGCCAAAGCCCTATTGGGAGACAAGGGATATGACGCAGATTGGTTCCGACAGGCGCTCATTGCGCGCTGCATCACCCCCTGCATACCGCCAAAATCAAACAGGAAACACCCGCCCGCCTTCGACAGGGTGCTTTACCGCAGCCGCCACAAGATCGAAATATGTTCGGAAAACTCAAGGACTGGCGGCGCATCCATACCCGCTATGACCGCTGCGCACACACCTTCTTCTCAGCCATCTGTATCGCTGCTATCGTCATCTTCTGGATCAATCAATGAGTCCTGACCCTAG
>JAYGED010000020.1:0-12777 GCA_046582565.1 Alphaproteobacteria bacterium | reverse complement strand
CCAAGCTCAACGACGGGCAACGCCAAACGCTTGCACGGCTTGTCGAGGCGGGTCCGATCCCGGCGATCCATGGCGTGGTGCGCTGGCGCCGGGCGGATTTATCGCTTTGGATATATGATGAGTTTGGTATCTCGCTTGAGGAATCGAGGGTCGGCCGTGAACTGCGGGCGCTGGGGTTCGCCAAGATCTCCGCACGGCCGCGCCACAAAGGACAGAACGAGTTCGCCGTCGAGGATTTTAAAAAAACTTCGCGGGCGAGCTGGGCCATATTCGGAGCGGGCTCCCGGCCAACACCGATATAGAAATCTGGTGGCAAGATGAAGCCAGGATCGGCCAGAAGACCAAGCTGACCCGGCGCTGGGTGCCACGCGGCAGCCGCCCTGCGGCGCCCAAGGACCAACGCACGAAATCGGCCTACATCTTCGGCGCCATCTGCCCTGAGCGTGGCGTCGGTGCCGGCCTCGTCTTGCCCCACTGCAACACCGAGGCCATGCAATGGCACCTCGACGAAATCTCGTCCCAGGTGACGCCGGGAGCTCACGCCGTCCTCATCCTCGACCGGGCCGGATGGCACACCACCGGCAAGCTCACAGTCCCGTCCAACATCACGCTCATGCCCTTGCCGCCGAGATCGCCCGAACTGAACCCAGTCGAGAACATATGGCAGTTCATGCGCGATAACTGGCTATCCAACCGTATTTTTGAATCCTACCAGCAAATCGTCGCGCTCTGCTGCGAAGCCTGGAACAAGCTCATCGATCAACCGTGGAAGATCATGTCCATCGGAAGGCGTCAATGGGCTAATGGGTTCTGATTAATGCTCGCTGGTATTAGGTGGCGTTGGCAAACACCGTCTCGTCGGTGAATCTTCCGGAAACCAGGGTGCTCAGGGTCAGGGTGTCGTTGAGCGCAAAGGCGAAGCCCAGGGTCACAGTGAGCTGATTCTCGGGCTCCAGCAGGGTCACATCGGAAAAACTGCGGGCGAAAGTATGGTCGTAATTCGCGTTGGCGAACAGCACGACGGGATCGTAGCTCTTGATCAGGGCGACGCCGCCGCCCAGGGAAAAGGAGTTGTCGCCGGTCGGCAGGCCGCCCCTGAATGTCAGTATCACATCGGGGACGCCGAGGGCTTCGTGAAGCACGGTCTCGCGCACCCCCAGGGTGATGCCGCCTAAGCGGGTGTCCGTTGTGCTGGCTGTCTCGTTGGCGCCGGCAAAGGTCTGGCTGCTGGACCGCCGGAGAGAGCTACTCGCGAACAGTTCCGTATCGGGGAACAGGCCGTAACGAACCGTCAGGCTGGAGATCAAGCTGTCGCGCTCAACCAGACCCAGCGCCACGGACCCACCGGACGAAACGAAGGCCTGGTCGTCCGAGCGGGCGTAGAACAGGCCGAGTTCCAGGGTCACATCACCGGAGCCGAGAAGCAGGCGCTGGTCACGCAGAAAGACATCGTCGGCGGTTTCCTGATCAGGCGCTTCGCCGATGGGCGTGGCGCCGGTAGATGTGCTGGAAACCGTTCCGGGCCCCGTTGCAGCGTTGGCAGACGCGGCGGCCCGGACAACCGTTGACCCACAGCCGTACAACAGGGCGGGCGACTGCGGTTGCGGCTTGGTGTAGCTGCCGGCCAGCCAATTGAGCAAAGCCTTGCAGCTAAACCGCCATTGCGAACCGATCTGGCGGCCGGGAACCTGCCCCCAGCCGGCAAGCTGGCCGAGATAGGCCCGCTTGACGGCGAGGAACTCGGCGGCCTGTTCCAGGGTCATCACTTCGGGATAAGCGGTCTGAGCGGCAACCGGCGCCGCTGCCCCTAAAGCCAGCAGGATGATCACAAGGCGAAGTGCGCGCATCACAATTTAAGGCGCCACTGCTGATGTACGGAGGCCGGGAATTCTGGCGAACGGGCTGCCGACTTCGAGCATTTGGCGGGCGCTCATCAGTTCGGGCTGGGTCGGGCCCTCCCCGAGAGAGGCCAGCAGGTTGACGTACCCACCGTCGCCGTCGGGCTGGATGGCGAAGATAACCCCCTTGCCGTCGTCACCGAGCCAACTGTCGAGGAAACGATAGGCCGGCTCGCGTAGATTTCCGCGCGACGGATCGGCGAGATAGACCCGGTCGCCGCGAATCCCCTTGAGCACGGCGAAATGATCGTAGCCGCCCGGGCTGATGAAAACGATGACCGGCCCCTTGAGCGCGGTCAGTTGGTCCGCCGCGACCTTGAAGCCCTGGGCGCTGAAGCCATTGGCCTCGGCGACGCGCTGCAGATCGAGCAGCGACAGGCCCTTGTCCCGGCGCGCGGTTTCCGCCTCGCCCGAAAGGGTCTCGAACACCGCCATCAAGATTTCCCGCTCGCCGATGGGCTGGCCATAGCCATACCCCATCAAGGTGGCCAATGCTGCCGAGCCGCAGGAATAATCATACCGCTGCACCACCAGGTTCTTGTCGCGCAGGTCCTTCCAGCTCTTCAGCGGCGCAACGATTCGTTGCCCCAAACCGATATGAACACTGGCGGCCCGGCTCTGGCCGGCAGCGATGACCGAAAAAACAACGGCGCACAATAAAATCTTAAAGCGTGATCCGGTCATGGTGAGGATATGCGTTATCTGGCCTGTTTCGGGGCGCAGAATAAAATCAGTTTATAGCCTCCGAATGGCCATGGCTATTGCGTTGCCTGATAGACGGCTCAAGCACTGCGGGTCTATAGTCAGATCCAGAACACCGCGCCACGCGCTTGACCAAATTCACGGAGTACAGAGACATGAACCTGCAGGACCAAAGCCTGTTCCGTCAGCAATGCTATATCGACGGCGCCTGGGCCGATGCCGACGGCGGCGCGACCATCGACGTCACCAACCCGGCGACCGGCGAGACCCTGGGCACGGTGCCCAAGATGGGCGCCGACGAAACCCGGCGCGCGATCGAGGCCGCCAACGTGGCCTATCCGGCCTGGCGCGCCCTGACCGCCAAGGCGCGGGCCGTTATTTTGCGCAAATTCTTCGAGCTGATCATGGCCAACCAGGAAGACCTGGCCCAGCTTATGACCGCCGAACAGGGCAAGCCGCTGACTGAATCGCGCGGCGAGATCGCCTATGCCGCCTCGTTCATCGAATGGTTCGCCGAGGAAGGCAAACGCGCCTACGGCGACGTCATCCCGCCAACCTTCGCAGACCGCCGCATCGTGGTGATTAAGGAGCCGGTCGGCGTGGTCGCCTCGATCACCCCGTGGAATTTCCCCACCGCCATGATCACCCGCAAGGTCGGCCCGGCCCTGGCGGCGGGCTGCACGGTGGTCGCCAAGCCGGCGTCCGCGACGCCCTTCTCGGCCCTCGCCCTGGCCGAACTGGCCGAGCGCGCCGGCATCCCCGCCGGTGTGATGAATATCGTCACCGGCTCGGCCGGCGCCATCGGCGGCGAGTTGACCGGCAATCCCATCGTGCGCAAGCTCACCTTCACTGGCTCGACGGAGATCGGCAAGATGCTCATGGAGCAATGCGCCGGCACGGTGAAGAAGGTCTCCATGGAGCTCGGCGGCCACGCCCCCTTCATCGTCTTCGACGACGCCCAGATCGACGCCGCGGTGGCCGGCGCCATGGCCTCGAAGTTCCGCAACATGGGCCAGACCTGCGTCTGCGCCAATCGCTTCCTGGTGCAGGACGGCATCTTTGACGAGTTCGCCGAGAAGTTCTCCGCCGCCGCCAGCGCCATGAAAATCGGCAACGGCCAGGAGGACGGCGTGCAACAGGGCCCGCTGATCGACATGGCGGCGGTCGAGAAGGTCGAGGAGCATATCGGCGACGCCCTGGAAAAGGGCGCGCGCACCCTGACCGGCGGTGAACGCCACGAACTCGGCGGCACTTTCTTCCAGCCCACGGTGCTGACCGACGTCAACACCCAGATGAAAATCGCCTATGAGGAAACCTTCGGCCCGGTGGCGCCGCTGTTCCGCTTCTCATCGGAAGAAGACGCCATCAATCTCGCCAACGACACCCAATACGGCCTCTGCGGTTATTTCTACAGCCGCGACGTGGGCCGCATCTGGCGCGTCGCCGAGGCCCTTGAATACGGCATCGTCGGCATCAATGAAGGCATCATCTCGACCGAGGTGGCGCCCTTCGGCGGGGTCAAGGAATCCGGCGTGGGCCGCGAAGGCGCCCACTACGGCCTCGATGAATATCTCGAGGTGAAGTACCTCTGCATGGGCGGCATCGATCGGTAAGAGCGCCGATACATGGAGCGCAGGGTGTATTTCATCCTTGGCGACCTGCTGACCTGCCTTGTGGCGGGCGCCGCCGGGGGCTGGCTTACCCAGCTTGCCGTGCCGGAAGGTTGGTTCATTCTGATCGGCATGGCCATCGGCATGGCCATCGGCATGGTCCTTGGCATGGTCGCCGGCATGCTCGTTGGATTCCTGTTTGCACCGTTTTTCGGGTCCATGGAATTGATGCTGCCCGCCTCGCTTTCCGGAATGCTGGGCGGCATGATGGTCGGCATGATGCATGGCTACGGCCCCACGGAAGCCGCTTTGAGCGGAGCCGCGGCGGGGCTGCTGTCATTCGTCTTCACCTATTTCCTGCAAGCCCGGCTCCAGGGGGAAGTGAAGTGATCGACCGCAAGACCCAGGAAAAATGGGATTCCGCCGCGTCGCTGTTCGATCTCATAGGCGGGTTCGGCCCGGAGAAGCGGTGGAAGCCTCATAAAGATCGGCTGTTCTCCTCCATGGAGGGCAAGATCCTGTTCCTGGCGGTGGGTACGGGGCTGGACATTCCCTGTTTTCCGCACGGCAAGGACATCACCGGTATCGATATCAGCCCGAAGATGCTGGAAAAGGCCGAGCCCCGGGTGGCCGCATATGACGGGCAGATGACGGCCCGGCAGATGGATGTCCATGACATGGATTTCACCGATAGCGCGTTCGATCAGGTCTATACCTCCTGCACATTTTGCTCGGTCCCCCATCCGATTCGGGGTCTATCGGCCATCCTCCGGGTGCTTAAGCCGGGCGGCACCTTGAGAATGTTCGAGCATACCGGGTCGCGCGTCTTCCCTTTCAGCCTGATGCTGGATCTGGTGAACCCGGTCTGCCGCAACCTCGGCCCCGAGCTGAACCGCGACACCGTGGCCAACGTCCAGGCGGCCGGGTTCGAGGTCCGCAAGGTGGTCAATATTTACCTCGATATTGTCAAAACCATCGAGGCGACCGCTTCCTAATCCAGCACAGACGCGGCAAGTAACGCAGCGCGGTCACCCTGGGGCGGGTAGATGGATCGCCTGTTGATCTCCCGTTTCCGGGTCTTGGCCTCGGTGGGAGTCATGGTTATCTGGCGGTCCCAACCCTCGGTGTACACCGCCCCCCAGGGGCCGAGATCGAGACAGGTGACGTAGCGTTCCTGGCGATAAGGGGTTAACTCGAGACCGAGCAGGTCGCGGGCGGCGTTATAGCCGGCGACCTTGCCCATGGTTAGGGCATGCTGACACGACATCAGCGCCACATTCTCATCATCCGTGCGGGCATGGGCCACATCGCCGGTGGCGTAGATATCCGAAATGTCCTCCACCCGCAGCTCGGCGTCCACCATGAGCCGGCCGAGGGCGTCCCTGGGCGCCGGCAGGGTTTCGCACAACGGATTTGCCCGCTGGCCCACGGTGACAATTGCTGTCTCAGTCGCGATGTTCTCGCCGTCGCTCAACATCACCGCGTCGCGCTCAATGCGCATAACCCTGGTGGCAAGCCTAACCTCGACCCCGGCCGTGCTCAAGGCCGCCTCGATGGCGGGGCGGGGATTGACGCCCAGCGTGGGGCCTACGACATCGGCCTTTTCGATGAGCATCATTCGCGCCGCACTGGCGACCGCGGCGCCGCCGTGAACGGCGATGCGGCTACGCATCTCGCAAGCCAGTTCCAATCCGGTGAATCCGCCACCGATAATGACCACGGTCTTGATCGCAACGCTCGCCGCCAGATGGCGGTCGAGAGCCACGGCGGAGGGGTAATCGTCGATATTCCAGGCATGCTCCTTGAGCCCGGGAATCGGCGGCGCATGGCGTACGCTGCCCGCCGCCAGGATCAAGCGGTCGTAATCAAACACGGCCTCGGCGGTTTCGATGCGATGGCTCTGATGGTCGATGGCCGTCACCGTGCCCAGGGTCAACTCTATGCCAAGCGGCTCCAGCACTGGCGCGAGCGGGGTGCGCAGGCTCTCCGGGTCACGCTCGTAGAGGCGCGGGCGCAGGGTGAGAAACGGGTCCCGCGAGACCAGGGTGATCTCGACCCCCTGCCCCGCCCGATCTATTTCCCGGCCGGCCAAGTCTATCTCGCGCGCCGCCGCCATTGCGGCCCAAAGGCCGGCGAAATCGCCGCCGACGATCACCAGTTTTTTCATTCCACCCCCTCAAATGCTATCAGCCAAACAAGCCGCCTTGCTTCCCGGCCGCGATAACTTACATTCGTAATTAACAAAGAACCGGAGGGTAGGATGTACGACTACGACTTTTTTGTCATGGGCGCCGGATCGGGCGGCGTGCGGGCGGCGCGAATCGCTGCGGGCCACGGCGCCCGCGTGGCGGTCGCTGAGAACAGCGACCTCGGCGGCACCTGCGTCAATGTGGGCTGCGTGCCCAAGAAGCTTCTGGTCTACGCCTCCCATTTCGTCCATGACTTCGAGGACGCCAGAGGCTTCGGCTGGACGATCGGCGAGAACCGCTTCGATTGGCCGCGACTGATCGCCAACAAGAACGCCGAGATCCTGCGGCTCAACGGCATTTATAAGACCATGCTGGACGGCGCCGGCGTCGAAATCATCACGGGAACGGCAACCCTCACCGATGCCCATACGGTGGTGGTCGACGGAAAAAGCCATACGGCGGAATATATCCTGGTCGCGGTCGGCGGCTGGCCCACGGTTCCCGACATTCCGGGCAAAGAGCACGCCATAACCTCGAACGAGGTATTCTTCCTGGGTGAAATGCCCAAACGCATCGTCGTCGTCGGCGGCGGCTATATCGCGGTCGAATTCGCCGGTATTTTCCACGGCCTCGGCGCCGAGGTCATCCAGCTCTATCGGGGAGATATGTTCCTGCGCGGCTTCGATGACGATGTGCGCGCCCATCTGGCCGGCGAAATGATCAAACAGGGCATCGATCTGCGCTTCAACAGCAACGTCAGCTCGATCGCCAAACAGGACGGCGGCCTGCGGGCGACCCTCGACGACGGTACGGTCCTTGCTGCCGACCAGGTGATGTACGCCACCGGGCGCGCGCCCAGCACAGCGAACATCGGCCTGGAGCAGGCCGGCGTCGCGGTCGATGCCAAGGGCGCCGTGGTGGTCGATGAATATTCCAAGACATCGGTGAGCAACATCTATGCCGTGGGCGACGTGACCGACCGCATCAACCTGACCCCGGTGGCGATCCGCGAGGGTCACGCGGTGGCCGACACCCTATTCAACAACGTCCCTTCGAAGGCCAACCATACCGACGTGCCTTCGGCGGTGTTCAGCCAGCCGCCCATCGGCAGCGTCGGGCTGACCGAAGCCGAGGCGCGCAAACAATACGGCGAGGTTGATATTTACAAGAGCAGCTTCGCCGCTATGAAGCACACCCTGAGCGGCCGCGATGAGCAGACCTTCATGAAGCTGATCGTCGATAAGGCGAGCGAGCGGGTCGTCGGCTGCCATATGATCGGCGCCGAGGCCGGCGAGATCATTCAGGGTATTGCAATCGCCGTGAAATGCGGCGCCACCAAGGCTCAGTTCGACGCCACCGTCGGCATCCACCCGACCACCGCCGAAGAATTCGTCACTCTGCGGGAAAAAGCACCCGAATCCTCGACGGCGGGCCATGATTGCGTGCCGGTATCATAACGCTGATACGGCTCAATATTATTGAAACCTGACGGGGATCGGCGTATAGGCTGTGGCTTCCTGTTCAAGAGTGTTAATTTAATAAGGTTCGAGGTACGTCATGGCACGGCCCTGGACGCCCGATAGTTGGCGTCAATATCCAATTCGACAGCAACCCGCCTGGCCCGATCCGGCCGGCTTAAACGCGGTTGAGAAAACGCTTGGGGGTTATCCGCCCCTGGTCTTTGCCGGCGAGGCGAGGCGCTTGAAGGCGCAACTCGGCGACGTCGCCGAGGGCCGCGCCTTCCTGCTGCAAGGCGGCGATTGTGCCGAGAGCTTTGCCGAGTTCCATCCCGACAACATTCGCGACACCTTCCGCGTGCTGCTGCAGATGGCGGTGGTGCTGACCTATGGCGCCAATTGTCCGGTGGTCAAGCTCGGCCGCATGGCGGGCCAGTTCGTCAAGCCGCGCTCAGGCGACACCGAGACCGTGGATGGCGTGGAATTGCCGAGCTATCGCGGCGATATGGTCAACGCCATCGAATTCACCCCCGAGGCGCGCACCCCGGACCCCCAGCGCATGCTGCAGGGCTACGCCCAATCGGCATCGACCCTGAACCTGCTGCGCGCCTTCGCCCAGGGCGGTTATGCCGATCTTCATCAGGTGCACCGCTGGAATCACGGATTTGTCGCGAACAGCCCGCTCGGCGAACGCTATCAGGAAACCGCCGACCGCATCGGCGACGCCCTCGATTTCATGGCGGCCTGCGGCGTCACCTCGGAAAACAGCTCGCAGCTTGCCGCGACCGATTTCTACACCTGCCACGAGGCCCTGTTGCTGACCTATGAACAGGCGCTGACCCGCATCGATTCCACCAGCGGCGACTGGTATGACTGTTCAGCCCATATGCTGTGGATCGGCGACCGCACGCGCCAGCGCGACGGCGCCCATGTGGAATTCTTACGCGGGGTCTGCAATCCGATCGGCATGAAGGTGGGACCGTCCATGGATACTGACGAGTTGATCCGGCTGATCGACATCCTCAATCCTGAAAATGATCCCGGCCGGCTCACCTTGATCACACGCATGGGCGCGGACAACGTGGAGAGCAAGCTGGCGCCTCTGGTGCGTGCGGTGCAGTCCGAAGGCCGCACGGTGGTCTGGGCCTGCGACCCCATGCACGGCAACACGGTGAAGTCGTCAACCGGGTACAAGACCCGCGCGGTCGACCGCATTCTCGCCGAAGTAAGCGGCTTCTTCGCAGTCCATCAGGCCGAGGGAACTTATGCGGGCGGCGTTCATTTTGAGATGACCGGCCAGGATGTCACCGAATGTATCGGCGGCGCCCAGGAAATCACCGAGCACAGCCTGTCGGATCGCTATCACACCCATTGCGATCCTCGATTGAATGCCTCCCAGGCGCTTGAACTGGCGTTTCTCATTGCCGGCGCCTTGAAGAAGGAGCGCCAGGACGAGGCGCGCCTGGCGGCGGCTTCCTGATAGGGAGGAATCATGCCCGCGCGGCCTGCGGATATTCGCCCACAAACGCCCCGACAAACGCCATCGTCTCTCGACGGTGACGATCAAGTTGCACGGCTGACCGACCAGTATTTCAAGAAGACCAAGCGTATCGTCGGACAGTTCGGCGACCGCCGCGTTACCTATGCGGTGTTCATGCGCCTGCCAGTTTGCTTCGCGCCGCGCTTGATGACCGAATGGCTGGAGAAAGCAGCGGCGGAGCGCAAGACCAGCTTCGAAATCGAGCTGAATTACAGCGAAGGGGAATGGGTGGGCGCCGGCGAGCCGTTGCTCTATATCACCGGCGCGATGACCGATCTGGTCGATCTTGAAACTCTGTATCTGCCGTTGCTGGGGCCGGCCTGCGTCGCCGCCTATAACGCCTTCGAGATGTGCGCGGCCATGCCGAAATCCGGCTTTCTCGCCATGGATGCGCGGCATTGCGCGGGCGCCGCCATGGCCGACATGATGGCTTATGGGGCAAGCGTCGGGTCGGAAGCGGCAAAATCGGAGAAATGCGCCGTCGGGTTCATCGGCAACGCCACCGACGCAACGGCCCATTACTTCGGCAATGAGCAGGGATCGGGCACCATGCCCCATGCGCTGATCGGCTATGCCGGATCGACCCTGCGCGCCGCCGAGATGTTCCACGAGACTTTCCCCGACGACCCCCTCACCGTGCTGGTCGATTACTTTGGCCGCGAGATCACCGACGCCCTGGAAGTCTGCAACCGGTTTTCAGAAATGGCTGCCGATGGAAATCTTTCGGTGCGTCTCGACACCCACGGCGGGCGGTTCGTCGAAGGGCTCGATACGGCGGCCTCCTACGCCACGCTCGAGCGCCATGTACCGCGCGGCCTGCGCCGCTATCGCACTGAATCCGCCCTGCATTGGCTGGTCGGCACCGGGGTCACCGCGGCGGCGGTATACCACCTGCGGCAGAACCTCGACAAGGCCGGTTTCGAGGCGGTGAAGATCGTCGCCTCATCGGGCTTCAATGTGGCCAAATGCAAGGTCATGGGCAGCGTCAACGCGCCCATCGACATCGTCGGCACCGGCTCATACCTGCCCGAGCTGTGGTCCGAGACCTACGCCACTGCCGACATCGTCGCCTATGACGGCAAGCCCGCCGTCAAGCTCGGCCGCGAGTTCCTGTTGAAGAAATAGTCACTTCCCGTTCTGCCTGTTGTAAGATGGTGGGACGAGGGTAGAGAAATGAATCAGCGTAAGAAAATAACGAATTTCCACATGCTTGACGCCGAACTTGAAACGTTTTGTAGAGAGCATCACATTCTCAAGCTTTCGCTCTACGGCTCCGTATTGCGGGATGACTTCGGCGCGGACAGCGACATTGATGTGCTGGTGGAATTCGAACCGGATTACCCGGTAGGACTCATCCGATTTGCGGCAATGGAGCGTGAACTCTCCGGCTTGCTCGGCCGCCAGGCCGATCTCCACACGCCAGCAGAATTGAGTCGGTATTTCCGTGACGAAGTGATGCGCTGCGCGGAAGTGCGCTATGCCCAAGGGTGATCACAGCCGAATTCTCCATATGATAGACTCGGCGCGGGAAGCCATTGATCTTACACATGACCACTAGTCTCACCATCGCCCTGGCGCAGCTCAATCCCGTGGTTGGCGACGTTGCGGGTAACGCCAATCTGCTGCTTGCGGCGCGCCATGAGGCGGCCCGGGGCGGCGCCGACCTGGTGGTCTACAGCGAGCTTGTGCTGATCGGCTATCCGCCCGAGGATCTGGTGCTCAAGCCGGCCTTGATGGGGCATGTGGAAGCCGCCATCGAGAAACTTGCCGCCACTACCGGCGACGGCGGGCCGGCCATACTGATCGGCGCGCCCCTGGCGGAAAACGGCAAGCTGTACAACGCCGCCTACCTGCTCGATGGCGGCAGTGTCGCGGCGGTGCGCAAAAAACACGACCTGCCGAATTACGGGGTGTTCGACGAAAAACGCCTGTTCGCCGCCGGACCGCTCAGCGGCCCGATGGATTTCAGGGGGACGCGCCTCGGCGTCATGGTCTGCGAGGACATGTGGACGGCGGACGTTACCGAATGCCTGGAAGAATCAGGCGCGGATATACTCATCGTCCTGAACGGCTCGCCCTTCGAGACGGACAAGCCCGATGAACGCCTCAATCTGGCGGTCGCCAGGATTACCGAGTCCGGCCTGCCGCTGATCTACGTCAATCAGGTGGGCGGCCAGGACGAGCTGGTTTTCGACGGCGCCTCCTTCGTGCTCGACGCCGCGTGCAATCTTCGCGCTCAGGCGGCGGCCTGGCGCGAACAATGCCTGATCACCCACTGGCATAACGGCGACGACCATCGCTGGGTGTGCGGCGATGGCGCCAATATCGCCGTGCGCGAGGAGGGTTTGGCGGCGGTCTATCAGGCGATGACCATGGGCCTGCGCGACTATGTCGCCAAGAACCGCTTTCCCGGCGTGGTTATCGGGCTTTCCGGCGGCATCGATTCAGCGCTGAGCGCCGCCGTGGCGGTCGACGCCCTGGGGCCCGACGCGGTGCATTGCGTGATGATGCCGTCGCGCTATACCAGCCAGGGCTCCCTCGACGACGCCGCCGAATGCGCGAACCTGCTCGGCGTTCGCCTCGATACGATCCCCATCGAGAGCGCGGTCGCCGCGTGCGATGGCATGATGGCGGAGCTGTTCGCCGGGCGGGAGGCCGACGTCACCGAGGAAAACCTGCAGGCGCGTCTGCGCGGCCTGACCCTCATGGCGATCAGCAACAAGCTCGGCTCTATGGTACTGACCACCGGCAACAAGTCGGAAATGTCGGTCGGCTACGCCACCCTTTACGGCGACATGTGCGGCGGATATTCGGTGTTGAAAGATGTTTATAAGAGCGTCGTATTCGACCTGTCGCGCTGGCGCAATCAACAATGGGCGCCTGGGTTCAAAGGCCCGGAAGGGCGCGTTATCCCCGAGAACATCATCACCAAGCCGCCTTCCGCCGAACTTCGGCCCGACCAGACCGATCAGGATTCACTGCCGCCCTATGACGTGCTGGACGATATTCTCGAATGTTTGATCGAGAACGAAATACCGGTGGCGGAGATCGTCGCGCGCGGCCATGACGAAGCCATCGTGACACGCATCTGGCGCATGCTCGATGTGGCCGAATATAAGCGCCGTCAAGCGCCGCCGGGGGTGAAGCTGACCGGCCGTGCGCTCGGCAAGGACCGGCGCTATCCGATTACCAACCGCTTTCGCGGCACGCCCTGATCGGCTTGCGCCCGTGGACCCGTATTGCGGAATCTGCTACCCGTTACGGCGATAAATAAGAAACGGAGCAGCGGGTGGCGCTTACCCTGTTTAATACCCAAACGCGAAAGAAAGAACTGTTCGAACCGCTCGATGCGGCGCGTGTGGGCATGTATGTCTGCGGGCC
>JAYGED010000015.1:0-2655 GCA_046582565.1 Alphaproteobacteria bacterium | reverse complement strand
GTCTTCAGCACTACACAATAGATCTATACAAGGAACTGGAAAAGGAAACGGGACAGGGCTGTGGTGTGTTCCAGCCGGGATCACTCTTTCTGGCTCAAACCGAAGAGCGTGAGCATCAGTTTCGTCTGCAAGCAGCAAAAGCCAAGTATTTCGGCTTTAAGTTTTACGAAATCAGTCGTGCGGAAGCCGAATCCCTGCATCCGCTGGCAAATTTCGATGGTATTCGCTGCATCATGTATGAACCGAATGGTGGGAATGTGGATCCCTCTGGCGTGACCATGGCTTACGCGGCGGGCGCCGGTCGGAGGGGTGCGAGTATTGAGCGGTTTTGTCCTGTCACCGCAACCATTCAACAGCCGGACGGATCCTGGATTGTCGAAACGGCAAAAGGCAATATTCATACACAGTGGATTGTCAACGCCGCCGGTCTATGGGGCCGCGAAGTGGCGGCAATGGCCGGATTTGAACTTCCGTTACAGCCGACAGAGCATCAGTATTTCGTCACCGAATCCATGGCTGAAATAAGCGCCCTGGACCGTCGATTGCCTTCTATTGCTGATCGAGACGGCAATTATTATATGCGTCATGAAGGCAACGGCCTTTTGATTGGCGCCTATGAAAAAGAAATGAAGTTCTGGGCGGAAGAAGGCACCCCTCAAGATTTTGCCCACGAACTTTTCCCCGATGACATGGACCGGATCATGGAAAATGTGATGCGGGCCATGGATCGTGTGCCTGCCGCCGCCACTGCCGGGGTGAAACGCATGATTAACGGTCCAATGATCTGGTCACCTGATACAAGCGCCCTTTTCGGTCCCGTGCCCGAACTAAAGAATTACTTCGTCTGTACAGGCATCATTCCGGGCTTCTCGCAATCCGGTGGTCTGGGTTTGATGTCCGCCCAATGGATTATTGAAGGCGAACCGCAATATCATATGTTCGATTGGGATCTTGCCCGGTATGGCGAATGGGCTGATAAAAATTTCACTAAAGCACGCGTTAAGGATCAATACACCCACCGTTTCAAAATTCACTTCCCCAATGAAGAACGCTCTGCAGGCCGTCCTGTCCGCATGCGCCCAACTTACGAGAAACTTAAGGAAATGGGGGCGGTCTTTGGATTGAGCTATGGTTGGGAACATCCACTGTGGTTTGCCGATAAAGCGGGTGTTGAAGAAACGAGTGGATTCACCCGCCAAAACTGGTTCGAACCTGTTGGCCGCGAAGTTCGGATGCTGCGCGGCAAAGTCGGGGTCATCGATATCTCCAATTTCGCAAATTATAAAATCAAAGGCTCGGGGGCGGCGGACTGGCTGAATGCGCTAATTGCAAATACGGCTCCCTCGGAGATAGGGCGTTCCTGTTTGACACCGTTGATTGGTGCGCGCGGGGGCGTTGCAGGTGATTTCACCGTTACCAAAGTTGCGGATGACGACTATATGATGGTTGGGTCCGGTATGGCGGAACGTTATCATCAGCGTTTCTTCAAGATGGTTGAACTGCCAACAGGCACAACCTTTAAGGCGAAAACCGACGATATATGCGGTTATAACGTCGCGGGTCCACAATCCCGCGCGTTGCTGGAACGGCTGACAAATGCGGATTTTTCGAATGAAAACTTCCGTTTCATGCGATCCAAAACAATCGAGGTGGCTGGGGTTGAGTGTCTGGCTATTCGCGTGAGCTTCACGGGTGACCTTGGTTGGGAGCTTCATTGCGCGGTTGATGATCAGGCGCGGCTATACACCGCGCTTGTGGACGCGGCCAAGGAATTTGGCGGCGGTCCCGTTGGCGGCCGTGCATTGGGCTCGCTTCGGATCGAAAAAGGCTATGGCAGCTGGGGGCGAGAATACACGCCGGAATATTGGCCTCAGGAAGTTGGTTATGACCGCCTGGTGAAGCTTGATAAGGATTTCCTGCATAAAGAGGCTTATCTCAAGGTGAAAGACAATGCCCCGCGGGAGTGTCTGTCTATCTTTGAAGTCGAAGTGACGGACAACGCCGATGCAACCGGTGGCGAGCCGATTTTCCTGCTCGATGGCACGCCGGTGGGTCAGGTGACTTCCGGCGCCTTTGGCTATTCGGTTGGAAAATCTCTGGCTTTGGCGTTTGTTAAAACGGGCACGGTGAAACCAGGCGATGTTGTGGAAATGTTCATTTTGGGAAAACCACATAAAGCCACATTGTTGGCAGAACCACCGTTTGATCCTAAAGGCGAAAAACTACGTGCGTGAAGTGTATTTCGGGTGGCTCACAATGCAACCCGCTCAAAAACTTTACAGTTTTTCACTTTAGTTTATCAATCAGTTCCGAAACGATTAGGCCCTAGTGTTCCGTCTTCGACATATGATCTTCTTGTAATCATACGGTTTGGCAGAATTTCTGAGGATCAATCCTACCCCATTACGACGGGCTGATTGCTCCATACCTTATCGTCGTCGAGCTAAGTCAGCCGTGACGGTCGTACTGGCCGTCAGTTCATACAGCTTGGCCACGATCCCCTCCCTGGTGCCGTTGGTCTTCCCCCCATGAGTTGGTCCATCCCTATAGTTAGTAGAGGAGGATCAAGACATGGGAATCAAACGACACAGACCGGAAGAGATCGTCACCAAGCTACGGCAGGTTGAAGTGCTTGTCGGCCAAGGGGTGGCGCGG
>JAYGED010000011.1:0-6086 GCA_046582565.1 Alphaproteobacteria bacterium | reverse complement strand
TCCGGGCCGGCAACGACATCTCCTCGCGTTTGAGACCACGGGGATAGCCGGTCCCGTCCATTTTTTCGTGATGGCCGCCGGCATATTCGGGAACCCGACGGAGATTTTTGGGGAAGGGCAGCTTGGCGAGCATATCGATGGTCACCACGATATGGTCGTTGATGACATCGCGTTCTTCCCTGGGCAAGGTGCCGCGGCTGATGCAGAGATTGTAAAGTTCATTTTCGTCGAGGAACGGTTCTTCCTCACCGCTCATCCCGTGCCAGGTCATGGCGGCGATACGGCGCACGCGCTGTTGTTTTTCCTCATCCATGGATTCGCCGCCGATGTTGGCATGCTTGATGAATTCGCGATCGGATTCGATCTGGTCGATCTCGTCTTTGTACTGCGCCTCGCGCCGGGCGCGGTCGACGCCGTCCCGGTCGACACCGTCCCCTGGCAAATCCATGCGAGACAGGTCCTTGAGATAGGCGATCTCGGCGTCGCGTTTGAGGACTTCAAAGCGGGTAGCAATCGTCTCGATACGGTCATAGATCGTTTCAAGCTTGGTCGCTTTGTCGACCACATATTCCGGCGTTGTCACCTTGCCGCAGTCGTGCAGCCAGCCGGCTATATGAAGTTCGTATTTCTCTTCCGGTGTGAGCTGAAAATCCCTGAACGGGCCTTCGGTTACCTGGCAGGCGGCTTCGGCAAGCATTTCGGTCAGCTCGGGCACCCGTTCGCAATGGCCGCCCGTATAGGACGATTTTTCATCGATGGCGCCGGCGATAAGCTGAATGAAGGAATCGAGAAGCTCCTTCTGACCTTCGAGCAGTATCTGGTTGTCGATGGTTATCGCTGCCTGGGAGGCAAGGGATTCGACGATCTCGCGATCCGCGGCTTTGAAGGCGATCGTCTCACCGCTTTCCGGGTCGCGGGCGTTGATCAATTGTAGGACGCCGATAACTTCATCCGCCTTGTTTTTCATCGGGATCGTGAGGAAGGATTTCGAGTGATAACCGTTGGCGGCGTCAAACTTCTTGGTCCCGGAAAAATCGAAATCCTTCGAATTATAGGCATCGGGAATGTCCACGGTGTTGCCGGTCAGGGCGGCCATGGTGGCGATATTCTTGTGATTGCCCTTGCCGGTAACCGGGTCGTAGATAAGTATCGGCGAAAAGGGTATTTCCTTGCCCGTGGTGCCGCCCAGGGCGATGTTCAGCGTGTCGTTGAGCATGATGGCGAATTTCAGGGAGTCGAGACGCGCCCGTTGATCGACGCCGTCGCGCCGGTCGCTTCGCTTTTTGACGGGCTCGTTCCCGGCGGGCTCGTTCCCGGCGGGCTCGTTCCTGGCAGGCTGTGGTTTGGCCTGATCGGTGGTCTGACCTTTCGAGACCAGCGGTTCTCGCCGATCATAATTGCTGCGCCGGTCGCCGCCGCTACGCGCATCGAGGCGGCCTTCGGGGGCCCAGTCGCTGTCCTCCTCGTTGACGTAGAGGTAGATCGTTCCACCGTCTGCGTTGGAAATTTTCTTGGCCTCGTGGAGAATCATCTCCAGCAAGCGATCGACATTCTTTTCCGCCGACAGGGCGACGCCGATCTCGTTGAGATTTTGATAGCGGATAACGCTTTCGAGGATGTCCTGCTCATGGGATTTACGCTCCGTGATGTCGCGATAGATCACCATGGCGCCGACATCGTCCACCAGGCTTTGGTCGACCCGCAGCCAGCGCCCGTCGGCGAGTTGCTCCTCGAACTCTTCGTCGCTGTTGCGATGCTGCGAAAGCCGCTGAGCGAGCCATTCATCGGCGTCTAGGCCGTCGCGCCTGACCGCCTTGTCGGCCATATGCCGCGCCAGATCCTCAAAACAGATGCCGGGTTTGATGTCTTCGTCGATAGCCGAGAAGAAATCGCGCGCCGGGGCGTTGCACTTCAACAACCGGTCTTGCTCGTCAAACAGCATGAGGCCCATGGGCAGAGTCTCGAAAAAGGCTTCGAGCACCATGCCGTTCGTCGGGTTGTCGCCATTCCTTCTGAGAGCGTCGGTCATTGGTAATAGAGCCCCGGAAATCAGCTTTAAAAGGGCGATTCCTTGACCGCTAAATTACTCTGCTTGGTATCGACTCGACAAGAATGAAGTTTTTTAGCACGGCCCGGCGATGTTTTACGGAATCGTCAGGATCGGCAACGCGGCCGCGCCGAGCACATGTTCGGTCGCACTGCCCATGATCATGCGGCGCAGGCGGCTGTGGGTATAGGCGCCCATGACCAGGAAATCCGCACCCACCGCCTCGGCGTCCGATAGCAGGGCTTCGCCGGTGGGCAGGTGATTCGATGCCGTGTCGTGAATCGTTGCCGAGACGCTGTGGCGGGCGAGATAGGCGACCAGATCATCGGGCGACGGCCCGGGGCGCAATCCTTCCTCGATGATAAGGACGGAAATATTTTCCGCCGCAACCAGCAGGGGCAGGGCCTGGGACACGGCGCGCGCTACTTCGGCGCTGCCATTCCAGGCGATGGCCGCCGAGGCAAGCGGTCCGGGCAATCCTTCAGGCGGCACAATAAACAGCGGCCTACCGCTTTCGAGTAAAGCACCCTCAAGGGTCGCGCGCTTGCCTGGATCGCCATCCTTGGCCACGCGCGTCACCACGATCATATCAGCCACCCGGCCTCTGAGGGCGATCAATTCATCCTCCGGTCCGGTCTCGACGATTAAATGGGCCGTCGAGGTGCTGGAAGCGTTGCCAGCACCGTCAAGCAGCTCGTATCCGGCATTTTTACATGCCGCGGAGAAATCACGCTCGGCGCGCAGGGTGCTTTGGGCACTTTCTTCTTCGGCGGTGGTAATGAGTTCTTCGATCATCGCACCGGTCATGCCTTCGCCGATGTAGGCGAGGGCGTCACGCGCGTCGCGGTGAGCATGAAGCCCCTCCACATGGGCGCCGCCGAGATGGCTGCCGAGTGTAAACGCAGCTTCGATACCGGCAAGGTCCTCTTCGGCGCCTGAAACCGGTGTGAGAATTGTCCGTACCTTCATGACGACCTCTCTCCGGAAATTATGAATTAATACTATTGAGGCTGGGGTTACTAGGCAACCCCATCCTGAGCAGGAGTTTCATGGATGCTTCTGTTATAGAGCCGCGCCCAAAGTCGGGCCTTGATTCAGGTCATGGGATTGCTTTGGGCTTATACGGCGCCCAGGGGTGGAGGTTTGCGGCGCATACCCGAAAGTCCGTGGCCGATCAGCGCCGCCATCACTACGGCGCCGCCGAGAAGCGTCCAGAGGCGCGGTGTCTCGCCGATCCATAGCCATACCCAGATCGGGCCGAGCACCACCTCGGTGAGAGACAATAATGTCAATTCGGCGGCGGGCACATGGCGCGAGCCGAGGGTGAAGAAAGCCATTCCCACGCCCATCTGGATTACCCCCATGACCGTGCAGAGACCGAAGTCGTAAAGCGAATAGGTGAAGTTGTCGACCAGCATCGCCGCGACCACGGCGGTGAAAATGCCCGCGAGACATACCAGGGTCAGGGTATCCGTCTGGCGTTTGCGACGCAGGGTCAAGGCGAAGCCGGCGAAACCGAAGACTGCCGAGATCGCCGCGAGATTGCCGAACAAAGCGCCGGCGCTGATGCCGCCGGCCACCATAACGGCGACGCCGGCGACGGCGAAGACCATGGCGATCCAGGTTGCCCGCCGAACCCGCTCGCCGAGCAGCAGCCAGGCGAGGGGAGCGACGAGAAACGGCGCCGCGCTGAGCATGAACACGGCGTTGGCCACGCTGGTATGGATCAGCGCAAACATGAACCCGGTGAAGGCGACGCCGAGACACAGCGCACCGGCGACGCCGTCCAGGCCGATGCCGCGCACTTCGTTGAGCAGGGCGCTGCGATGGCGGAACAGCAGAACAATGAAAAGCGTTATCGATAAGGTGACGGAGCGGACCAACAGTATTTGCCAGGGGCCGGCGGCCTCCACCAGGCGCACCAGGATGCCGCCCAGGCTCCAGAAGCTCCCAGCGGCCATGACCAGCAGAATACTGCGCCCGTAGGCGGGATCTTTTGGGGCGTGCCCAGATGGTGTCTCGGTCGGCATCCTCGGTATTAACGGCAAGCCCTTTGAAGCGGCAAGCGGAATAATTCTCATGTTCGATTTGCGCGGTCTGCACGGGGTTTGCTAAATGTTAATTGTCGTCGCCTACAATACCCTTCGAGCAGGGTGCAATTTGTCATTCATTCTGGCTCGAAGGGGAGTGTCTTAACCGCGGTCTGGGCCAAGGCCCCTGGAAACGTCGCGCATGTCGCAAAATAGATATTATGCGTCGCATTCAAGTTAGCAGAGAAAGGCCGCTGAATTTAACTGGACGCTAGTTTCGCGCGTCCGAAACCGGTTGGTATCACTTTTGGAACGGGTGTTGTTGCGATGACCGACGAAGAAGAAATTATCCTCGATCAACTGAACGACGAAGACCTTGTGCAGCAGATACATGAGGACCTCTACGATGGTCTTGCCGAAGAGATTGAGGAGGGTGTGAACATCCTGCTCGGGCGCGGGTGGGAACCGTATAATGTGCTCACCGAGGCGCTCGTCGCGGGCATGAAAATCGTCGGCATCGATTTTAGGGACGGCATATTGTTCGTGCCCGAGGTTCTGCTTGCCGCCAACTCCATGAAGGCGGGGATGTTTATCCTCCGGCCCCTGCTGGCAGCCACCAACGCGCCTAAGATGGGCACCGTGGTGATCGGTACGGTCAAGGGCGACATCCACGACATCGGCAAGAACCTGGTGGCCATGATGATGGAAGGCGCCGGTTTCGATGTGGTGAACATCGGCATCAACAATGCGGTGGAGAATTACATGACGGCGATCGAGGAGCACGAGGCGGACATCCTCGGCATGTCGGCGCTGTTGACCACCACCATGCCCTATATGAAGGTCGTCATCGACACCCTGATCGAGAGGGGCATGCGCAGCGACTATATCGTTATGGTCGGTGGCGCGCCGCTCAACGAAGCGTTCGGCGACAGCGTCGGCGCCGACGCTTATTGCCGGGATGCGGCGGTCGCGGTGGACACAGCCAAGGAATTGATGGCCAAGCGCCAGGGTTCTCTTGCAGCCACTCAGGCGGCCGGCGGGGCCTAGCCTAAGCTCGCCATGGCCAGTACGCCTACGACGCTGCTGATTGCCTGTGGCGCGCTGGCCCAGGAAATCACCGCCCTGATCCGTGCCAATGGCTGGAATCATCTGGCGATTACCTGCGTCCCCGCGCAATTTCACAATCGTCCCGAAAAGATCCCCCCCGCGGTGCGCGATAAAATTCACGCGGCCCGGGGTAAATACGACAAAATTCTGGTGGTCTATGGCGATTGCGGAAGCGGCGGGCAACTCGACGATATGCTCAGCCGAGAAGGCATCGAGCGCATCGCCGGCCCCCACTGCTATCAGTTCTACGCCGGCGAACGCGATTTCGAGGCGTTGATGGATGATGAACCCGGGACGTTTTTTCTGACCGACTATCTGGTCAAGCACTTCGAGTTGTTGATCATCAAAGGCCTCGGCCTCGACCGTCACCCAGAACTGCTCGACGCTTACTTCGGCAACTATCAGAAGCTCGTCTATCTGGCGCAGATTGAGGACGCCGACTTGCAAACCCAGGCCGAAGCGGCGGCAACCCGCCTTGGTCTGGCCTATGACTACCGATACACCGGCTACGGCGAGTTGGAGCAATTCATGGCCGCCGCCGTTGCCGCTACTGAAAATCCTGAAGATGAAAGCCCGTCCCATGGCAAAGCTGACAGTCGTTTATTGGCGTGACATTCCCGCCCAGGTGATTGCCAAGGAGAAGCGGAACGCGGCCAAGCTGGTCCTGACCGAGCGCTTCGAGAAGGCTATCGACCGCGCCGCCATGCGTTCCGGCGCCCGCGATACCGACGCCTATCTCGCCGAATGGCGCCGCGGCGAGCCGACTAAATGTGGCGACGACCTCGATGCCGAGGCCGCCGCCATGGCGGCACGCCTGGAGGCTGAGTTCGATGATGACAGGCTAGCGGCGCTGGTGGCGTCCGGCGGCCGGGAGGAAGGCTGATCAGATCGGAAGAGCGTCG
>JAYGED010000298.1:0-3870 GCA_046582565.1 Alphaproteobacteria bacterium | reverse complement strand
GCTCGATGCCGGCGCCGATCTCGCCGGTATTGTCCTTGCTCAGGTGGATCTCAAACGCCAGGCCCAATATCGCTATGGCGGCGACGCGTACAACGCATACTACAACAACGCCTACCAAAAATATTACGCCAACGGATAAGCGAACTTGCCTTCAAACCGGCACCCTTCTCGGCGCAAAGGCGGAAGCGTATCTGCTATAATTTCACTTGTCTTCGGAGTGGTTCTCGTCGGTTTTTCCGCTCCTCATTTTGCCGCTGGAATTGCCGAACTGCCCTCGCGGCCGATTTTGGAAAAGCTGCGCAAGGGTGCGGAGCTGGCTGACCGCTTTTTGGAAATAGCCGCCAGCAGTAAGCAAGCATCCTTGGATTGGGTTGAGAATGGCCGCGGTTGGGCTTCTCTCGGCTTGTTGCATTTCAGCGAGGCGAGACGCATCGGGTTGGCGACTGTAAGCGGGCGGGCGAAACTTGATCAAAGCATTTTGGCGGATCGCAGGGCTGTCAACTTATCACCGGGACAGGCCTATTCCTGGACACGTCTTGTCCATGCTGAACTTTTACAGACCGGGCCGAACCCCAATATTGCGCCCTTGTTGAGCCGCGCCATCGCCCAGGCGCCTTACGATCCGGCATTGCTCTTTGGGCGTCTCGAGTTGAGCTTTCTGACCTGGCGTCATCTCGACCCCGCCTTGCGCGAAATGGTCGCCGAACAAATTCGCTTTGCCGCCAGCATCGCACCCAAACGTCTTGTCAGCTTGAGTCGCGATCGCTACGCGGTAATGGCGGTGCGTGATGCGGTGGCCGATACACCGAAATTGCGCCGCCGGGTGGATTATCTCTTGAGAAGATACTAAAGTCGCTTTCAGGTGGCCCTACAGTTCATTCGACGGGTCGCGATGACTGCACAAGGATTGGGCGCCGGCGACACCGCACACTGCTCAAGCACTTCCTAGCGATCCATCTGCTCTGTCTTTCTCCCGCCATCGCGCGAGGGGTTCCAATTGCCGCTGAGGTGCGGCATGTTCTGCGCGGCCCAGAATCCAACTGTCGCCGTGAAAAGAGTGAGTAAGGAGCTTTTAGAGATGCGTGATTTTCAGGTTCCGGGTCGATCACCCACACGGGCGCTGAATGGCATGGCAGCAACTTCGCACCCGGCGGCGACGCTTACCGCCATCGAGGTCTTGCGCGGCGGCGGCAACGCCATGGACGCGGCCATTGCGGCCAGCGCCGTGCTCTGCGTCGTGGAGCCACAATCCACCGGCATCGGCGGCGACTGCTTTGTCCTCTATGCGCCAAAGGGCGGCGGCGATGTCATTGCCTACAACGGTTCGGGCCGGGCGCCGGCGGCGGCAGAGTCTGCCTGGTTCCAAGAGCAAGGCATCGATGAGATCGGCTTGCAGAGCCCTCACGCTGTTACCATACCGGGCGCTATCGACGCCTGGGCTCAGCTCGCCGCCGACCACGGCACGCGAGGTCTTGATGAACTCTTCCAGCCGGCGATCGGCTATGCCGAGAATGGTTATGTGGTATCGTCGCGTATCGCTAAGGATTGGGCCGGCAGCGCCGATAAACTGCGTGCCAGCCCAGCATCGGCGCGTATCTTCCTTCCCCATGGCGAGTCCCCGGGCGCGGGTGATGTCCACCGCCAGCCCGTGCTCGCCGAGACCTTCCGCACGATTGCCAGAGACGGCCGCGACGGCTTCTACCAGGGCCGAGTCGCCGAGGATATCGTCAGCTTCCTGCGGGATTGCGGCGGGCTCCACAGCCTCGATGACTTCGCCACAGCCAAGGGAGAGTATGTCACCCCGATCCATAGTGATTACCGCGGTCTGCAAATCCATGAATGCCCGCCAAACGGCCAGGGCATGGTGGCGCTGATGATGCTCAATCTGTTGTCGGGTTTTGATCTCGCCAGTCTCGACCCTGCCGGGCCGGAGCGGCTTCACCTCGAGGCCGAGGCCGGACGCCTGGCATTCCGCGACCGTGACGCCTTCCTCGCCGATCCCCTGCTGGCCGATGTGCCGGTCGAGCATCTCCTGTCGGCCGCCTACGCCGATGACCTCAGAGGCGTCATCCAATTCGACAAGGCGCTCGATATGTTGCCGCCGCCCGGCACAGTAGCCCATGACGACACGGTCTATCTCACGGTTGTCGATTGCGACCGTAACGCCGTCAGCTTCATCAACTCTCTGTTCCATGGATTTGGCAGCGGCCTGACGGCGCCCAAATCCGGGGTCATGCTGCAAAATCGGGGCGCCGGCTTCGTGGTCGATCCCGACCACCCCAACGGCATCGCGCCGCGAAAAAGACCGTTGCATACGATCATCCCCGGCATGGCCCTTCAAGGCGGGCGCGTTGTCATGCCTTTCGGGGTTATGGGCGGGCAATACCAGCCTTTCGGTCACGCTCACCTGATCACCAATATCGTCGATTACGGCATGGATGTGCAGGTCGCCATAGACTTCCCCCGCGTGTTCCACTACGGCGAAAAGCTGGATTACGAGCGCACGGTCGACCCGGCAGTGGTCGCGGCGCTTACCGCCCTGGGCCATGACACTCAACTCGCGGCTGAACCTCTTGGCGGCGGCCAAGCGATCCATATCGATTGGCAATCGGGCGTGTTGACCGGCGGCTCTGATCCACGCAAGGACGGCTGCGCCCTAGGATATTAGGATCCCGGGTGGAGGATTACGAATTCCTGATCAAGGGCCTGGTGATCGGTCTGGCTATCGCTGCGCCGGTCGGCCCTATTGGGGTACTGTGTATCCGCCGCACCCTGTCTGACGGGCGTCTGGTTGGACTGTTTACCGGCATGGGGGCAGCGGCTGCGGATGGGGTCTATGGGGCGCGATAGCGGCGTTTGGCCTCACCGCCGTCACCGACCTGCTGATCGGCCAGGGTCCCTGGCTGGGTTTCATCGGCGGGTTGTTCCTCTGTTATCTCGGGATACGCACCTTCGTGGCGGTTCCCGCTGAACCCATGGCAACGCCCAGCCCCGGTGCGCTGTTCAGCGTGTTCAGCACAACCTTCGTGCTGACACTGACCAACCCGACGACCATCCTGTCATTTGTAGCGATCTTCGCCGGCCTCGGACTCGGCAATCCCGGCGGAAATTACTACGCCTCCTCCGTGATGGTCATCGGTGTATTCGTAGGCTCTGCGCTTTGGTGGCTCGGGTTGAGCGGCGTGGTGAGCATCTTCAGGGCGCGTGTCAGCCTCCGCGCCATGCGCATGATCAATCGCTTGTCGGTATTACTGATCGGAGGATTTGGCGTTGGCGCCCTGGTCCTCGGGGCGCTGGTATTTATCTAAACCGAGAAGTCGACCGGGTACTCAAGACCGTAAAAAACAGCGCCGCGTTCGGCGGCGGCGTTATAGGCGGCAACTGACGCCTCGCCTTCCGATGGGCTCATCCGGCTTTCGACTTGAATCTCCTGGGCGATATGCTGGGCGAGAAACAGGCTGGAAGAAACCGGCGCCGCGACGGGATTGAGAACGATCGCCACGGCTGTTGATGGCGTCTCGTCCCGCAGCGCATCTTCGGGAATCCGCGCCTCGGATTGATACCGAGGTTCGCCTTGATCTACAATCCGCTTAAACGGCGATATCGGCGAGACAGGGCGCACGGGCGCTTGATCGCCATTCTGTGCGACGAGCACGGGGCGGGCAAGAACGGGTGCTGCGGATGAACGAACTTCGAGAGCTGATTGCACTGTGGAATTATCCTCAGTAATAGTCAACAAAACATAAACTATACTAAAACCGCCCCAATTTTAAGGGCAAACATTGATCAGTTTATAAAATGTAAGGGGCTGACATAGATAAGGAATTTTCCATATGAATGTCAGATGGCTAGGCCATGTACTCATAAAAG
>JAYGED010000177.1:0-1989 GCA_046582565.1 Alphaproteobacteria bacterium | reverse complement strand
CCGAGTTGTTCGGTGAGGTGCGGGGTGTCGATGATAAAACCAGAATTGCGTCCCGAGGCGCCGTATCCGACCCGGTACTCATCGAGCAGGATGATGCGCGCCTCGGGCGCCAGTTCAGCCAGCCTACGGGCGGCGGCGAGGCCGGTGACACCGGCGCCGACCACCACCCAGTCGGCGGTTTGCTGGCCCTTGAGACGATTGGCCGGCGCCGGCTCGGGCAGTATTGTGTACCATCCAGGCGCATGGCGCATGTCGGTAAGAAGAGGGTCCTGGCTGGGCATGGGGCCTATCCGCTGATTGCTGGGAGTTCGCTCGGCGCCGCGGCGGCGGGCTAGGGCAAATGGGTCGGCAGGGCATCGCGGAGCGGCCGGATATGCTCGATCTCGATGCCGCAGCACCCGCCGATCACCTGCACGCCGGCCGCGACGCAACCCGTGGCCCAGGCGATGAACTCGTCGGGATCTACCGGCGTTGCCGCGTCGTTGCGGTAGACGGCAACGTAGTCCTCGCGCTCGGCCTCGGGATAGACGCAGATCGGGCCCTGCCACTTGGCGCGCACTACATCGAGCGCCGCATCGGTCGCCGCGATCGGCGAATGGAAGATGCAGACCACGGAGCCGCCGAGGGCAACTATTTCATCAAAGCCATCCTCGATAGTCTGGGGCGAGTTGTAGCCCAGCCGGGGAACCGCCTCGCCCTCGTCGAACCTGACCTTGAAACCGGGCCAGACCGGCAGGCCGGTTGCCAGGCAAGCCTCGAGAACCCACTTGCGGTGGATGTTACCGCCGGTCGATTCGGCGAGCAGAAAATCAACCCCCGCCTCGGCCAGCATCGCGGCCTGTTCGTGCAGGTTTGCCTGGGCCTGGGCTTCCGAGGTTTCGCTCCGCCGCCGCTCATAGTCCCCTTCGCAGGCGACCCGAAGGCCGAAGTTGGAAACCGAGCCGGCGATCAGCACCGGGCGGTCGCGAGCCGCCTTGTCGCGGGCGTCCTGGGCCAGCATGACGGCGCGCAGGTTGAGTTCGGTAACCTGATCGCCGAGGCCGACTGGCTCCAGGTTGTGGCGCGCCGAGGCGTAGGTGTTGGTGGTGATGATGTCGACGCCGGCCTCGATGTATTGCTCGTGCATGCGGCGCACGGTGAAGGGGTGGCTCTCAAGCGCCGTCGCCGCCCAGGCGAAGCCCGACATGGGCACGCCCATGGACTGCAGCCGAGTGCCGATGGCGCCGTCGAGCAGGATGACCTCGCGCTCTGCCATGCGCTGTTCCAGGTTTGCGAATTCGCTCATGTCTTTTCCAATTCGATGTCATTTATAATTGTTGGCATAGTTGTCTCGTTACTCATTGGTTTCGGGCGGTCACAATTGGTTGGTAGTAGCCGCTTTCTTCGGGGTAATGCCAGCGGATATCCTCGTACCCCGCGCTGAGGAGAGCGGCCGTCATTTCATCGCGCAGCAACGCCCGGTGCTCCGTCTCAAAATGTTTGAGGTCGTAGCCGCCGTCAATCTCCCTGATGAGGAATTGGTGGGCGCGGTAGCGGCGGCCGTCGCTTAACCAGTCGCGCAGCTGAAAGACGACGCGGCGGCCGTCCGGCCTGTCCTGGACATGTTGGCTGGTGAAGCGGGGCTTGTCCGCGATCAGCGCGTCATAGTCCCTGAGGCTAAGGAGCAGCAGGCCGCCGGGCTTGAGCCTGGTCTTCATACTGGCCAAAGCGGCGGCGAGGTCGTCGTCTTCGAGACAGTGGGCGATGGCGTTGTCGCAGGAAATTACGGCGTCGAAGCTATCGGAGATGGCCGCGCCCAGCACGCGAAAGTCAGCGACAGTGAAATCCATGGATACGCCGAACTCGGCGGCCTCCCGCCGGGCGCAATCGACAGACACCGGGCTCAAGTCCGCGGCGTGGACCCGATGGCCGTGAAGCGCCAGGCCGATCGCCTGGGTGCCGATTCCACAAGCGCAGTCAAGCACCGAATAGGGGCTCGGACGCCCCATC
>JAYGED010000085.1:0-4161 GCA_046582565.1 Alphaproteobacteria bacterium | reverse complement strand
AAGGCTGCACCCTGTGCCTGGCCTGTGTCGGCGCCTGCCCGCTCAGCGCTATCCGCGGCAACTCGGAAAGCCCCGAGCTGAGTTTTACGTAACAGCTCTGTGTGCAATGCGGCCTATGCCAGAAGACCTGCCCCGAGAATGTCATCTCTCTCGAGCCGCGCTATAATTTTGCCAGCGAGGCGCGCGACGCGGTGGTGCTGCACAGCGAGGAGCCTTTCGAATGCATCCGTTGCGGCACCCCATTCGGGGTGAAAAGCGCCATCGAGCGCATCGTCGACCAGCTCGCCGGCAAGCATTCCATGTTCCAGGGCGAGAACAGCGCCGACATCATCAGGATGTGCGACAATTGCCGGGTCAATGTTCAGTTCGAGGACGGCGCCTTCAACCAGGGCGTCCAGCGCCGCCCCATGCGCACCACCGATGACGATCTGAGAGAGCGCGACGAGCGCCGGGCCCGGGGCGAGCCGGATGAAGACTTATAGATACCCGTTTTCGCGGAACCAGGTGACCGCATCAGCCAGGGCCTCGGCGGCCGGACGGGGATTGTAGCCGAGGGCGGCGCGGGCCTTGGCCGAGGTGAAATACATGTGCTTTTTCGCCATGTTGAGGCCGTCGATGGTGACAAAGGGCTCCCGGCCGGTGAGCCGCGCCCAGGCCTCGGCGGCATGGGCCAGGGGCAGCAACAGAGTGTGGTTGAGGCGGATGAGCGGCGCGCGGCGGCCGGTTAATTCGGCGATTTGGCCGAGGATTTCCGCCAGGCTCATATCCTCGCCGCCGAGGATATAACGCTCGCCGATCCGGCCTTGCTCAAAGGCCAGCAGATGGCCCTCGGCGACATCCTCCACATGGACCAGATTGAGGCCGGTATCCACATAGGCCGGCATACGCCCGGCGGCGGCCTCGACGATCATCCGCCCGGTCGGCGTCGGCTTGATGTCGCGCGGACCCACCGGGGCGGCCGGATTGACAATGACCACCGGGGCCTGGCGTGACTCGATCAGCTCGCGAACCGCCTGCTCGGCGAGGAACTTCGAGCGTTTGTAATGGCCGATCATATGGCTTTCCGCGACCGGGGTCTGCTCATCGCCCGGACTGCCGTCGCCCGGCAGGCCCAGGGTGGCGATGCTCGAGGTATAGACGATGCGCTCGACCCCCGCCGTCAGAGCGGCCTCGATCAGCGCCCGGCTGCCTGCTACGTTGGCGGCGTAGAGCGGAGCCGGGTCGGGCACCCAGAGGCGGTAATCGGCGGCCACATGAAACAGGGCGCGGCAGCCCTCAAGGGCGGGGGCGAAGCTCTCGGGCTCCAGCATATCGCCTTCCACCAGCTCGAGATCCAGCCCGGCGATATTGCGACGGTCGCTGAACGGGCGGACCAGGGCGCGGACAGCATGGCCGCGCGCCAACAGCCCGCGCGCCACCGCCGAGCCGACAAAGCCGGTCGCGCCGGTGATCAGGATGGGCGACCCCGTTACCGAATCAAGGCTCATCGGGCCACGCCGAGTTTCGGCCGCCCGAGGGCGGTGGCGACGATCTTGCATTCGACGAACGTCTTCAGGCCATCCTTACCCTGGGCGATGACATCGTTGCGCACGGCTTCAACGCGCACCTCCTCGGCGCCGGCATCCCTGGCCATGGTCTCGGCGATGGCGCGAACCTCGCGCTCGGCGGCCTCCGCCGCCACATCAAGGTTGGCGAATTCCTGGATGCCGTTGGAAATATGCAGCCGATAGCGGCTCTCGTCGGGCGCCGTGATCAAGGCCGTGGCGGTCTGCGCCACACCGCCGGCAACCGCGCCCACCGCATTGGAAACCGACCCATGGGGCGGCGTCACTAGGCGGGTATTGAGATGCTTGGCGACCGCCGGGTAATAGGTTGCCGCCGGCGCGCCGATGGCGACCAGGGGCCGGCCCAGGGTGAGCGCCACATCGAGCAGCCGGCCGTGGCGCGCAGCATCACCGGCAAGGGCGTAGCTGACATAATCCCCAACGCCGGGTCCGCCGCCCTCGTCCAGGGCGGCGGTGACCAGCGCCTCGGCCGAGCATTGCTCGGTAAAAGCCATGACCCGCTCTGCGAAAGCCTTTGGCTTCATATCAATCCGGCGGCCCCACAGATCGGCGCCGATTTCAGCGGCTTCAACCGACCATTGGCGATGGGCGCCCAGCAGATGGGCCGCATCGCTCGGCGTGAACCCCGCGGCCGCCACCAGACCGCGCTTGATCAGGCGTCTCAGGGCGCGCTCGGAATGCTCGGCGGCGAACAGCTTTTCCAGGGCCACCGGTCCGTCCGCCAGGGCCTGCCACAAACGCTCCTCGATGGCGGTCAGCTTCATGTGATCATGCTCGAGCTGCCCCAGGCGTATGGCGAAGCGTCCTGAAATTTCCCGGGCGGCAATCCCGTCGACGCTGCGCGCGGCCTGGAGGCGCAGGGTTTCCAGTACCTCGGGATATTCGTCGGCCAACAGGCTGAGCGGGATCACCCTGCGCGGCCCGAGCTTGAGCGAAGCCGCGAGATCGTCGGCGAACCAGACCTCGCTGTCACCGCCGAGGCCGAAGGTGTGGGCGGCCACCGCTTCGACCATGGTACGCCAGCCGCCGACCGTGGCGCCTTCGGCTTTGAGCACCGGGCGGCCGTCTTCAAGCAGGGCGATGTCGGTTGTGGTGCCGCCCATATCGACCACGAAAACGTCGCTCTCGCCGGACAGATGATGGGCGCCGACCACACTCGCGGCCGGGCCCGAGAGGATGGTCTCCACCGGCTTCTCGAGCGCCGTCTCGGCCGACACCAGGGAGCCGTCACCCTTGACCACCATAAGCGGGGCGCGGATATGGCGCTCCTCAAGCATGGTGCCGACGGCATGAACCAGCCGGTGAATCAGCGGGATGAGACGGGCGTTAAGCACCGCCGTGAGCGCCCGGCGCGGCGCATCGAGACGCCAGGACAGCTCATGGCCGCAAGACACCGGCAGATCGGTCATCTCAAGAATCAGATCGCGCAGGGCCTGTTCATGGGCCGGGTTGCGCACCGCGAAATAGCCGGCCACGGCGAAGGCTGAAACATGCGGCGCATGGGCGTTGATAGCCGCCTTCGCGGCTTCGATATCGAGGGTTTCCTGTTCGTCGCCGCCGTGGCTATGGCCGCCGTCGATATACACCACCGGATCGCCGTCCATCGCCTTGTCCAGGCCGGCGCGGCGGAGCACATCGGGGCCATGGCCGATCATCAGCAGGCAGACCGGGCTGCCCTGGCCCTCGACGATGGCGTTGGTCGCCAGGGTGGTCGACAGGGAAACCAGACGAATGTCGGGACCGGACCCATCCTCCCCATGACCATCGCCAAGCACGCCATCAATTGCCTTGCCGACGCCGATGGTCAGGTCGTGCTTGGTGGTCAGCGCCTTGGCCATACGCAACACGCTGCCGGTTTTTTGGTCGGCATCGCTGTCGAACAGCACGGCGTCCGTATAGGTGCCGCCGGTGTCGATACCCAGAAGCGTCGGCAAGAGAACCTCACGTGGCGATGGCAGAGAAACGTGGCGCTACAGAACCACCGGCTGACGGCGAACGCAACCTCTTGATAGCGCCGCGCCTACTCGGTCACAAGATAGCCGGCCATGGCCTCGCGCATGTCGTCGGGCAGGGCGACCGATTGTCGGGCTTTTAGGTCGAAATAGACGGTGACCTTTTCCGAAGTCGCGGCAATTTCTCCGCTCTCCGCGTCGCGCATGGTGAACAGGGCGGTGATCGACTTGCCGCCGATGCGCACCAGGTGGCTGTCGATCACGACCAGGCCGCCGACCGTGATCTCGGCCTGATAGGTCAGGGTGTCTTTCACATCGACGAAGCCTCTGTTGCGCTCATCCAGATAGGCGCGGGTGAAGCCCATGGCCGAAAGCTGATGCCAGAAGGCGGCATCGAACATACCGACATAATGCATGGTGTTGAGATGGCCCTGGTGATCACATTGCCAGGGGTAGACCACCCCCCGATAGGTCTCCATGTCGGTATCCTCCTGCGTCCCGCGTTAAGCCGCCCTTAAGCGATTAAGCCTAGAACGGTACACAGTCGCACCATTCTTCGCAAACTCCAGCGGTCCCGCCGATGACTGAAAACAATGACGAAACTCGCCCCGAAGAGACCGATGACGAATCGATGCCGCACCGCA
>JAYGED010000302.1:0-44270 GCA_046582565.1 Alphaproteobacteria bacterium | reverse complement strand
TCATCAGCGCCGTCCAGCTTCGCGAGACCGATCGCCTGCATAGCTGGATCAATGATGCGGACAACAATTGGGATTACCCGGGCCTGGCCAATCTCAATCCCTCAAGCAACGCGGGCCGCCTGATCCGGCGCTGTAGCGCCTATCTCGATTTCGCCGAGGACAACCCGGCCCTCTACCGCCATTTGTTCGCCCACCCGCCGATCCGGGACGCAACAACAAGTGAGCTGGTGGTGATCGCCATGATCGAGGACACCGCCATGATTATCCAGGCGGCGGCCCGCATGGGCGAACTCAACCGGCCGACCATCGGCTGGTCCGACGCCATGCGCCTCGCTCATCTCATCTGGGTGCAGCTGCACGGCTACGCCGATCTGCGCATCAGCGGCAAGGATGAGGGTCAAATCCTCCAGATCAGGCTGCCCATGCTGGTCAACCTGCTGTTTATGTCGGGCTTCCTGGTCGCCGCGACCCCGGCCGGTTTCGAGGCCGCGGCGAGAAACGCCGCCGCCGCAACCGCGAGCACCGACGACGACGCCAAACGCCGGATCGCCGTCGGCGACTAAACCCGCGCGGGCTTGAACGCCCAATCTCTTAAATATCAGCAGCGGCTGTTCTATACTCCCCCTCAAGGATGATTCTTGAGGAGAGCGTTATGGACCGGGCACTCGGAAGCCTCGACGACAAGCCCCGCGCCAGGCTTGGCCACAGCCCGACGCCTCTCGAGGCGATGAACAACCTCGCCGAGCAGATCGGCGGCGGCCCGCTCTATGTCAAACGCGACGACTGCACCGGGTTGGCGCTTGGCGGCAACAAGGTGCGCCAGCTTGAATTCTATTTCGGCGAGGCCCAGGCAAGCCAGGCCGACACCATTCTGATTACCGGCGCGGTGCAGTCGAATTTCGCGCGCCTGGCGGCGGCATCGGCGCGCAAACTCGGCATGGATTGCCATATCCAGCACGAGGCGCGGGTTCCCAAAACCGATCCGGCCTATCTCGGCTCGGGCAACGTGCTGCTCGAGAAAATGCTCGGCGCAACGCTGCATGACTTTCCCGAGGGCGAGGACGAGGTGGGCGCCGACGCCCGCCTGGGCGAGATTGCCAGCGACTTGAGGGAGTCGGGCCAGAACCCCTACATCATCCATCTGGCGCCCGGCCATCCGCCCCTCGGTGCGCTCGGCTATGTGGATGCGGCGCGGGAATTGGTCGGCCAAATGGCGGACGAAGAGCTGGTGATCGATGAAATCGTCGTCGCCTCGGGCAGCGGCCATACCCACGGCGGCCTGCTGTTCGGTCTGCGCGCCCTGGGCTGCATGATCCCGGTGACCGGTGTCTGCGTACGGCGCGACGCCGAGGCCCAAGCACCTCGCATTGCCAAGCGTTGCCTGGAAATCGCCGATCTGCTGGGGATTGCATCGCCGGTTGCGGTGAGCGATATCCGCCTGGATGATCGCTACCTGGCGCCGGGCTATGGCCAGCTCAACGATCCCACGATCGAGGCCATCGAGATGGCGGCGCGCTGTGAAGGGTTGATCCTCGACCCGGTCTATACGGGCAAGACCATGGCCGGCTTCCTGAGGCTTGCCCGCGACGATGCCGGCGGGGACAAGGCAATGCTGTTCATCCATACCGGCGGGGCGCCGGCGGTGTTCGGCTATGGCCCCAGCCTGACCGAAGCGCTGCTGCATGAATAAAGGTTTGTTTGATGAATAATGGCCGGCGCGACGTTCTCAAGGCGGCCGCCGGCGGCGCTGCCCTGCTGGCATCCCCAAGGCTGGCCTTGGGTGGCGGCAATGACTCTCTGCGACTGGTCTTCTACAGCGATGTCCATGCCCGCACGGAGTGGGATACGCCGCTCGCCCTGGCCAAAGCGGCAGCGGCCATCAACCGGGTCAATGCCGACCTGGTGCTGTGCGGCGGCGATCTGGTGACCGACGGATTCCAGGCGCCGTCCGAGGCCGCCATGACGCCGCGCTGGAACGCCTATATGGCCTTCCATAACGCCATCGAGGGCGACATCCATTGCGCCCTGGGGCCGCATGACATGGTAGCGGCGGACCCGGACGACGGATCGCCGGCCAGCCCCGACCCGCGCGCCACGTTTCGCACCCGGCTCGGCACCCCAAAGACCTATTATTCATTAGACGCGATGGGCTATCACGTCATCATTCTTGATTCGATCCGGATCAGCGGCGATCAATACCGCTTTCACGGCATGATCTGGCCGGAGGAAATGGCCTGGCTGAAGCAGGACTTGGGCCACGTGGCAACACAAACGCCGATCATCGTGGTGACCCATGTTCCTCTGCTCACCAGCTTCTACGGGGCGACCGACGGCGCGACCATCCCGGCCCGGCCGAACCGGGTTGTGGTCAACAACGTCGAGGTGCTCGAACTGTTCAGGGGCCATAATCTGCATCTCGTGCTGCAAGGGCATATGCACGTCAAGGAGATGATCCGCTGGCGCGATACGACCTTTATCACCGGCGGCGCGCTCAGCGGGAAATGGTGGCGCGGACCCTGGCACGGCACCCGACGCGGGCTTCACCGTCGTCACCCTCGAGGGCGGCCGCATCGACTGGGACTATGTGGAGTACGGCTGGCGGGCGCTGAGGCCGGTGGATGAATGAGATGAACGATTCAGCAAATTTCTGGGTGGCCTCGCGGGTCTATTTCGAGCGTCGGCTGATCATCATCTTCCTGATGGGTTTCGCCTCCGGCCTGCCGCTTCTGCTATCGGGGGCGACCCTGTCGATCTGGCTCACCGAGGCCGGCGTCACCCTGACCGCCATCGGCCTGTTCGCCCTGGTCGGCACGCCCTACAACCTGAAATTCGTCTGGGCGCCGCTCATCGACCGGGTGGCGCTACCCTTCCTGTCCGCCAGGCTCGGGCGGCGGCGCGCCTGGATGGTGGTGATCCAGCTCGGCCTGATGGTCTCGATCGCCGGGCTCGGCTTCAGCAACCCGGCGTCCGGGCCGTTTATTACCGCGGCCCTGGCCCTCTGCGTGGCCTTCTTCTCGGCGAGCCAGGATATCGTCATCGACGCCTATCGCATCGAGATCCTCGACGAAGACCAGCAGGGCGCCGGAGCCGCCATGACCCAGGCCGGCTACCGCCTGGGGCTGATCGCCGCCGGCGCCGGCGCTTTGTTCCTCGCCGAGGCGGTGGACTGGTCTCTGGTCTATGTCGCCATGGCGGCGCTGGTGATTATCGGGCTGATTGTCGCCCTCTACGCCCCCGCGCCGGGCCTGGACGCCGCGCCGAGCGAGGCACCTCAGAGCCTGGGCGGGCGCCTTAAGGAAGCGGTGGTCGAGCCCTTCCACGAGTTCTTCACACGCAACGGCCTGGCCACCGCCTTCACCATTCTCGCCTTCATTCTGCTCTATAAGCTGGGCGACGCTTTCGCCGGGGTGATGGCCAATCCCTTCTATATCAAGATCGGCTTCAGCAAGATCGACATCGCTACGGTGAGCAAGATATTCGGCGTCTTCGCGACCCTGGCCGGGGTGTTCATCGGCGGCATGGCGGTGAAGCGCTACGGCATCCTGGCCAGTCTGCTGGTGTTCGGCGTCTTCCAGATGTTCTCGAATTTGATGTTCGCGGCGCAAGCCGCCATCGGCCCGGATGTAAGTTTTCTCTATCTCACCATCGGCATCGAGAACCTGTCCGGCGGCATGGGCTCATCGGCCTTCGTTGCCTATCTCTCCATGCTGTGCAACGTGGCCTATACGGGCACCCAGTTTGCCCTGTTCACCTCGTTCATGGCGTTCGGGCGGACCTGGCTGGCCTCGATGAGCGGCTGGCTCGCCGATCAGACCGACTGGGTGACCTTCTTCGTGGTCTCCACAGGCGTCGCCCTACCGGGCTTGATCCTGCTGCTCTGGATGATGAAGACCCTGCCCATGAAAATTCAGGCTGGAAAGACTGACCCGGACTAGTCGCAGTCTTTCGGCACGGCGTTGTCCGCCGCCAACTCCAGGCATATTTCGCCGTCTTCGTCGGTCCTCAGCAGGCGCCCGCTGGCGGCAATCAAGCGGGCGACCACCGCGTCACCGGGATGGTAGCGGGGCATCTTCCAGGATGCCGAGATCACCGCGACCCGCGGCTGGACGTGGGCGAGGAAATTCGCATCTGCCGATCGCGCCATGCCGTGGTGGCCTGAGACCAGGAGGGATATCGGCCCAGGATCAAAGCCCCGCTCCATGAGCCTGCGCTCCACAATCTCGCCCGCGTCGCCTATGAACAGCGCCCGGCTCAGGCCATGGATGAGCGACAGAACCAGGGAGTTGCGGTTGAGATTTTGACCGGCAACCAAGTCAGGCCAGAGGGCCTTAAGGGTCACCCCCCGCCACGCAAGCTGATCCCCTGCCCGCATCACCCGCCGTCGCGGGTCTGCGCGCAATGCATCGTCGTAGAGATTGACGATGAACGACTGGCGGTCCGCCGCCAAAGGGTGGCCGTTGCCGATCAGCACGGCCTCGGGAAAGCGCTCGCGGACGCGAAAGTACCCGCCCGCGTGATCGGGATGGAGATGGGTGAGAATGAAATATTCCAGGCTGGTGACCCCATGCGCCTCGATGCGCCGCAACAGCTGATCGGCGAACGGGGCGACACCGCTGTCGATCAGGATGCCGCTGGCGCCCCGCCGCAACAGGATCGCCTGGCCCTCTCCGACATTCATCACCACGACGCGAAGTTCGGCCGCGCTCGTTTGGGCCAGGCCCGGTTGAGCGAAAAACATGACGGCGAGAAACAGCAGAGCCGCCGGGCGTTGCCTCATGTCGTCTCGCCGCCGACGAGCGCAACCGCGACGCCGAGCAGACAGGCGGCAATATTCATGGCGACATCGCGGGGGTCGCCGACCCGATCCGGCAGAAGCCATTGAAAGACCTCATCGCCGACGGATACGGACAGGCAAATCATAATAGCCGCAACGGGGAACTAAGCCCGGGTGATCAACAGACCGAGCGAGCCGAACAGAATGAAATGAAACCATTCAATCGGGTTGGGCACCAGCTGGGTAATCACCAGCAGGACGAGCAGCATCCACAGGCCGTGCCACAGGGCGCGCCGCGACCGCCGCCGTGCTATCCAGACCAGGCAAGCCCCCGAGGCAATAACCAACGCGCCTCCCATGACCAGCATGAAGCTCTCGCCTTGCAGGTTTTTTTCCAGCAAAAGCCGTATATTGGTTCCGAAGTACGACATTATCGGGATCAGCGCCCCGACCAATAGCCCGGCGCCCAAAACCCTTTGGTTGACCACCCGCAGGACTTGCAAAATGATCGATCCCGAAAAAAATGGAGCGGGCGATGAGATTCGAACTCACGACTTCAACCTTGGCAAGGTTGCGCTCTACCCCTGAGCTACGCCCGCATCCTTTCGCCGGTTATTCACCGACCGGCGATGTGTAATCCAAGCCCGGTTGCTTTGCAAGATGCATCCGGGGGCGAGGCAAGCTATACAACGCCATGGTTATGACACAAGACGATTTGTTTAATCGCCTGCAGGCGCTCGGAATTTCGACCGAGACTCATCAGCACCCGCCGGTTTTCACCGTCGAGGAGGCCCAACGCCACTGTAGCCACCTACCGGGCGGCCATTGCAAAAACCTGTTTCTCAAAGACAAAAAGGGCCGGCTCTGGCTCATCGTCACGCTGGATTCCCAACCCATCGACCTCAAGGCCCTGTCTAAGGCGCTGGGCAGTCCGCGGTTTTCGTTCGGCAAGCCGGAGCTGTTGTTAGATATCCTCGGCGTGACGCCGGGCTCGGTAACCCCGTTTGCCCTGATCAACGATACGGAATGCCGCGTCTCCGTGGTGCTCGACGTCGCCATGATGGCCATGGACCGGCTCAACTATCACCCCCTGTCCAATGACGCAACCACGGCGATCACCCCTGGGGACCTGCATGATCTCATCGTCTCGTTCGGCCATAGCCCGCGAATATTTGATTTCTCCAGCCTCGAATAGGGACGAGCAGCCCTTGTCAGCAGGCGCGTAAGAAGCCATCTTTGTAACCATTCAATCCACACATTAGGCCTTCACCCATGGAAACCACTCTCGACGCGCCGGTGCCGCAGTCCGGCGGCGACTTGATCAAGGACAGCGACTCCCAGAACTTCGAGACGGATGTCATAGCGGCGTCCATGGAGATCCCGGTGATTGTCGATTTCTGGGCGCCATGGTGCGGGCCCTGCAAGCAGCTCGGCCCGGCAATCGAAAAAGCGGTGACCGACGCCGGTGGCAAGGTCCGCCTGGTCAAGATCGATATCGACCAGAGTCCGGAAGTCGCCCAGGCCATGCGCATCCAATCGATTCCGGCGGTCTTTGCCTTCGTCAAGGGCCAGCCGGTCGACGGCTTTGTCGGCGCTCAGTCGGAAAGCCAGATCAAGGCGTTCATCGCAAAGCTCGGCGGCGAGACCGGACCCTCGCCGGTCGAACAGGCCCTGGAACAGGCTCAGGCCGCCCTCGACAGCGAAGACCATGATACGGCCGCCGGGATATTCGGCCAGGTTTTAGAGCAAGAAGCCGAGAATGTGCAGGCCATCGCCGGGCTGGCTCGCTGCCTGATCGCCGCGAGTGAATTCGAGGCGGCTCGTGAAGTGCTGTCCCGCGCCACCGGTGAGCTGGCCGAGCTGGCCGAGATTACCAGCGCCGGAACCGCTCTCGACCTGGCCGAACAGGCGGTTGGAAACAGAGGCAAAATTGACGGGCTTCAGGCCAGCATCGAGGCCAATGCCGACGATCACCAGGCCCGCCTCGATCTCGCCGTGGCCCTGTTCGGAAACGGCCAACAGGAGACCGCCATCGAACATCTGCTGGAAATCATGCGCCGCGACCGCGGCTGGAATGACGATGGCGCGCGCAAGCAATTGCTTGTATTTTTTGAGGCCATTGGCTTTGCTGACCCGCTGGCCGTAGACGCTCGCAAGAAAATGTCGTCGCTGATGTTCTCGTGAGAGCATGATCGACGGCCGCTTGCTTGTAAGGATTGAAAAATCTGGCATCGATTGAAAACAAATGACCAGAGAAGAGCCACCCATCGATCTTGAGTCCCTGCCGGCTGTGTTGCCGATCTTTCCTCTGGCGGGCGTTCTGTTGCTGCCCCATGCCCAATTGCCGTTGAACATATTTGAATCGCGCTATCTCGCCATGACCCGCGACGCTCTGGCTGGACACCGTTTGATCGGCATGGTGCAGCCGGTTCATCCCGAGGACAATGACAGCCCCCTGCCGACGATTTACGACAGCGGCTGCGCCGGGCGTATCACCAGCTTCGAGGAAACCAACGACGGCCGCATATTGATTACCCTTACCGGCCTGTGCCGTTTCGCCATCGTTGAGGAACAACCGGTTACCGAGAGCGGCTATCGCGTCGTGCAGCCCGATTTCGGGCGCTATGAAAGCGACCTTCAGGAGCCGATCGAGGTCGAGGTCGACCGAAAGCGGCTGATGCGCGCCCTCGACGCCTTCTTCAGCCAGCAGGGCTATGAGGCCGATTGGAGCACGGTGGAAAGCGCCTCGAACGAAAGCCTGATAACCACCTTGGCGATGACCTGCCCGTTCGCTCCCAGCGAGAAGCAGGCGTTGCTCGAAGCGCGCGATACGGCGTTGCGCGCCGAAATTGTCATATCACTCATGGAGATGACCGTGCTCGACAAAACCCACGCCGGAGGAGGCAGCATCCAATGACCAGCGATGCCAAAGATACCAATGATGGCGCGGGCGGCCAGGATACAAGGCAGCCGGCACTCGGAGTCGACGCCAAATTGCTCGAAATCCTGGTCTGCCCCTTGACCAAGGGGGCTCTGCGCTACGACCGCGAGGCTCAGGAGTTGATCAGCGACCAGGCCGGCCTCGCCTATCCCATACGCGACGGCATTCCGATCATGCTGGTCGACGAGGCGCGCAGCCTGGACGAAGACGGTGAAGCCCCATGAGTGACTCGCACCAAGCCGGACCCAGGCCGGTTGAAATCCGCCATAAGCAGGCAGAGAAGGTACTCGAGGTCGAGTTCGACGACGGCACTACCGTCACCCTGCCCGCCGAGCTGTTGCGGGTCGAAAGCCCTTCGGCCGAGGTGCAGGGTCATGGCCCAAGCCAGAAGAAGCTCGTCGCCGGACGCAGCCAGGTCGGCATGCTGGCCATCGAGCCGGTCGGCAACTACGCCATCCGCATCAGCTTCGATGATCTGCACGACACCGGCATCTATACCTGGTCCTATCTCTATGACATGGGCGCCAACCTGGACGCCACATGGAAAGGATACATCGACGCCCTGGAAGCCGCCGGCCTGAGTAGAGATCCAAAAGCCTGAGCCGCGACCCGAAGGCGTAGGGGTTGCTGACTTTAATTAAGTAAGGTGTCCCTTTAATTTAAGTCTTAAGGAAATTCCGTATTTACAGCGGCTCGCCGCGGGTAAGCCTCGGCAGGTCGCCGATGACGCCCATGGCGTGACGCATGAACAGGCGTTTCAGGGGCGGTATCTGTTCGACCGCGGCCAGGCCCAAGTCACGGACCAGTTTGATCGGCGCGATATCGTTTGAAAACAACCTGTTGAGGCCGTCCGTCACGGCCAGCAGCATGGCCGTATCGAAGCGCCGCCAGCGCTCGTAGCGATCCAGAGTATCGCGGCTGCCCATATCGAGGCCCAGGCGGCGCGCATCGACCAGCACTTCGGCCAGGGCCGCCACATCGCGCAAGCCCAGGTTCAGCCCCTGGCCGGAAATCGGGTGGATGGCGTGGGCCGCGTCACCGACCAGCACGAGGCGAGTATCGGCATAGCGGGTGGCGTGGCTGAGACCGAGGGGAAAGCTCCAGCGTCCGCCGTCGACCTTGAGGCGGCCGAGATAATCGCCGAAACGCAGGCCCATCTCTTCGGCGAACCCGGCCTCGTCGAGGGCCATGATCGCCGGCGCCAGATCGGCGCGCTCGGTCCATACCAGGGACGAGCGATTTCCGGTCATGGGCAAGATGGCGAAAGGTCCGGCGGGCAGAAAACGTTCCTGGGCGACGCCAAGATGGGGCCGCTCATGGGCCACCGTGCAGACGATGCCGGTCTGATTGTAGCGCCAGGTCGTCACCGGGATACCAGCCGCCTGGCGCAGGGCCGAATGGCGGCCGTCGGCGGCCACGGAGAGACGAGCGCGGATGCGGCGTCCGTCGTCCAGCTCAGCCTCGACCCGGGCCGCCCCGCGCGACAGCTCGCGCAATCCGCAGGGTGCAATCAGATGAAGCCGCTCCGTTCGCGCGGCAACCGCATGGAGCGCCTGGCGGGTATGGCGGTTCTCGACGATATGGCCGAAAGCCGCATCGCCGATGGCGCGATGATCGAAATGCAGGAACAGCGGCGAATTCCCGTCGGTGACGCGGATATCGAGGATCGGCTCGCCATGGGGCGCCATAGGATCCCACAGGCCGATGGCGTTGAGCAATTGCTGAGAGCCGTGGGTGATGGCCGATACCCGCCCGTCATGCTCGGCGGTGAGCAACCCGGCGGGATCGGCCTTATCGAGCACCACGGTTTCGACCCCGGCGCCGGCCAGGGCCACGCCGAGCGTGAGCCCAACCATGCCGCCGCCATGGATCAGCACCTCCGCATCAATAAGCTCCCGCTTCGTCATGGCCTTAGGATCAACCTTCGGTACGCTGTTGTCCAGCGAGCTACACAGCCAGCGGCTTGCGGGCGTAGATGCTGGCGCTCCAGATTTTGCCTTCGAGCTCGGCCGCCACCTTGTGCAGCATATCCTCGCCGGATGCGGCGAGTTCGTCGGTGGGGACTTCCGAGGCGATCATGCCGCAGACCTGTGCGGCGTCATAGACCAGCCGGTCGCGGACCTCGACCTCGGCGAGCCCGGCGGCTTCCAGGCCCGATACATAGGCGGTCTCGTCGATAGCGCCGGCGACGCAGGCCGAATAGAGATATTGGCTCGAGCGTATCCAGTCCGGCAGAGCCTCGACGACGATGTCGGAGACCAGCATCTGCCCGCCGGGCTTGAGCACCCGGGCGATTTCGGCGAACACAGCCGGCTTGTCGGGCGAGAGATTGATGACGCAGTTGGAGATCACCCAGTCGACGCTGGCGTCGTCCACGGGAAGCGCCTCGATCAGCCCTTCGCGGACCTCGACGTGATCGAGCCCCGCCTCGGCGATGTTGGCGCGGGCGTGGGTGATCATGTCGCCGGTCATGTCGACGCCGATGACATGGCCTTCCGGCCCCACCCTGTGGCCGGCGATAATGATATCGATGCCCGCGCCCGAACCCAGGTCGAGCACCACATCGCCTGCTTTCACCCCGCTGAAGGCAACCGGGTTGCCACAGCCGAAGGAATTCGCCACCGCGTCGTCAGGAACATCGTCAACCGTATCCGCGTCATAACCGGCGAGCTCGGCGATGCCGCAGGAAGACGCGCCGCCGCAACAGCCGCCCGGATCGGCGACGCCGGCCACGGCCTTGGCGTAGAAGAAGGATACTTCGTCGTGGATCTTGTCGCTGTCAGCCATGGGGGGTGTCTTCCTTTTGGTTTGTTTCGCTTAGCTGGGACGGGCAGCATTGCTCGATAGCGCCGGCGATGGCGCGGAAGGTATCGGCGAGGCGCGTATAGCGCACCGCGTAATAGACCGCTTTGCCGCGCTTCTCGGCATGGACGACGCCGGCTTCCTTGAGAATGGCGAGATGGCGCGATACGACCGAAATATCGATCGGCAATTGTTCCGCGATCTCGCCCACGGACAAGGGCTTTTCCGCCTCGGTCAAGGCGCCGAGGATGGTAAGCCTGGAGGGCTCGCACAAAGCCTTGAACAGGCGCGGCTCAAGCAGATCGCCGAGGGGTTGGCAGCAGGTGTCGGCATCATTACGTTTGTTCATTTGCGTCATAATGCAAATATAGCTTGATAGAACGCCCTTTCAAGAGGGCCATAAAAATATCGCTGAGGTGGAATTCAATCTCGTGGGCCATTGCCCGACGACGTTGGCGGCTATAGGCTGCGCCCCATGACAACAGAGTGGCATGAAATGACCGCCTGCGCCCTGGGCGCGGGCATCGCCGCAGGCGACATCGACCCAGTGGCTTTGTGCGAGCATTTTCTGGCCCGCATCGAAGCCCATAACGGCGAACAAAAAGTCTATCTCCATGTTACCGCGGAGCGCGCCCGGGCCGAGGCCGCCGACGCCGCCCTGTGCGCCGAGAAGGGCCTGCGCCGGGGGCCGCTCGACGGCGTGCCGATTTCCTGGAAGGACCTGTTCGACAGCGCCGGCGTGCCGACCACCGCCGCCTCGCCGATCTTCGCAGGGCTTATTCCCGACGCCGACGCCGCCCTGCTTGCCCGCGCTACCCGTGCCGGGCTGATCTGCCTGGGCAAGACCAATCTGACCGAATTTGCCTTCTCGGGCCTCGGTATCAACCCCCATTACGGCACCCCGCCCAATGCCTATGACGACAAGGTGGCGCGGGTTCCCGGCGGCTCGTCGTCGGGCGCCGCGGTCTCGGTGGCGCGCGGCCTGGCGGCCGCCGCTATCGGCAGCGACACCGGCGGATCGGTACGCATTCCGGCGGCCTGGAACGGGCTCGTCGGACTCAAGACCACGGCCGGGCTGCTGCCTATGGACGGCGTCATTCCCCTCGCCGCCAGCCTCGATACCGCCGGGCCCCTGTGCCGCGATGTGGCCGACGCCAACGCCCTGTTTGCCGTGCTGGCGGCGCGGCGGCCCGCCGACCTCACCGGCGCCTCCCTCGCCGGCACTCGCCTCTTGGTGCCGAGCACCGTGGTGTGGGACGGTATCGATCCGGCCCTTGAGGGATTGGTGCGCAGCGCCATCGACCGTCTGGCCGACGCCGGCGCCGATGTGGTGAGCGAGCCTGTGCCCGAATTTGCCGAGGTCGAGGCGTTGTTCGCCGAACATGGACCGCTCGTCGCCGCCGAGGCCTACGCCCGCTGGCACGATCTGGTCGACAGCCAGGCTGACAAGATTTATCACAATGTTCTCAAGCGCTTCTGGGCTGGATCCGAGGTCAGCGTGACGGCCTACGAGGCCATGCGGCGAGCCCTCGACGGGCTGTCGGCGCGGCTCCACGCGCGGCTGGCGGGCGTTGATGCGCTGGTCGCGCCGACCACACTGATACCCCCGCCACCGATTGCCGATTTGGAAGCCGACGACGATGCCTATGCCGCGGCCAACAACGGCGCCCTGCACAATACGACCCTCGGCAACGTGCTTCGGGTTTGCTCCACCACCCTGCCCTGCGGTGGCAATGCCGACGGCCTGCCTGTCGGACTCATGCTGTTCGCCAGGCCCTTCACCGAAGCAGCTTTGCTCCGCCTGTCCGCCGCCTGCGAACAAGCCCTGGCCCCGATTCCCAAACCCACCCCTTCGCCGCTTACTTAACAATCGAATCGAGGACTCTGACGTAACACTAGGATTTTGTGCATATTTTTGCTATATATCACGGTCCATTCTTGGATCGATTCGTTTTTACGGGGAGGTTTGCTCATGGCCAGCCGCTCGACCGCCACCACCGAACAGGCCTTGTTGCCGCCCAGCGCCGTTGCCTTTATCAGGCGCCGGCTGATCGAACTTACCGGTGGGGCATTGGCTGCCACCGCGGTAATTTTCGGCTTAGCACTCATCAGTTTCGATCCCGCGGATCCCTCGTTCAACACCGCCGCCGGGGGCGAGACCGCCAATCTCATGGGCTATGCAGGAGCGGTGGTCGCCGACCTCGCCTTGCAGTCTCTCGGCCTGGCCGCCCTGCTGCTGTTGGTGACGATCCTCGCCTGGTCCTGGCGGATCACGACCCGCCATCAGCTTCCCAAACTCTGGCTCCGCATATGCTTGCTGCCGCTCTGCCTGATCGCCACGGCGACCGGTTTTGCCGCCCTGCCGGCGCCCGCTTCCTGGCCGCTGGCCGCCGGCCTTGGCGGCGCGGCCGGCTTCATGGTCTTCACCCAGGCCCTGGCATGGCTCGCGCCGGTTGGCGGAACAGCGATCCACATTGCCATCCTGGCCTCTGCCCTGACCCTGGCAACCCTGTGGCCGGTGATCGGCATGAGCCTCGCCGAATGGCGCGGCTTCGGCCATGGCTTGAGCGGCCTTATGGCCCTGCCCTTCCATCTGTTGGAACGGGTTCGCGGCTGGCGCGGCGAGGCCAAAATCGAGCGTGACCGTTCTGGCCAAGAAATTTCAGGCCGTATCGAGCCTTCCCTGCACGGCCGCAGCCGCCTCGGCGATCCGGTGCCGGAAAAACGCCAAAAACCGTCGACCGCCGCCCTGGTAACGAAGCGCAACGCCAAGCGCGCCGCCGCGCGCCAGGAGACCCTTGATCTGCTGACCCCGGGCGAATGCCAATTGCCACCGCTCGCCATGCTGGCCCTGCCCCCCGATCAGGGCGACAACAAGGCCAGCAACGACGACGCCCTGGCCCAGAACGCCCGCCTACTGGAAGCCGTGCTCGATGATTTCGGTGTGCGTGGCGAGATCGTCAAGGTGCGCCCCGGCCCGGTGGTCACCCTCTATGAGCTGGAACCGGCGCCGGGCACCAAATCCTCGCGGGTGATCAGCCTGGCCGACGATATTGCCCGCTCCATGAGCGCCATCTCAGTGCGCGTTGCGGTGGTGTCGGGACGCACGGTTATCGGGATCGAGCTGCCCAACGCCAAGCGCGAGATGGTCTATTTGCGTGAGCTTTTGTCGTCCCCCGCCTATGAGAGCACGGCGGTTGATCTGACCCTGGCCCTCGGCAAAAACATCGGCGGCGACGCGGTGATCACCGATCTCGCCCGCATGCCTCATCTTCTGGTCGCCGGGACCACCGGGTCGGGCAAGTCGGTGGCCATCAACACCATGATCCTGTCGCTGCTTTACCGGCTGCCGCCGGATCGCTGCAAGTTCATCATGATCGATCCGAAGATGCTCGAGCTGTCGATCTATGACGGCATTCCCCATCTTCTCGCCCCGGTCGTCACCGATCCGTCGAAGGCGGTGGTGGCGCTCAAATGGACCGTGCGCGAAATGGAGAACCGCTACCGCGCCATGTCGCAGCTCGGCGTGCGCAACATGGCCGGCTACAACAAGCGCCTCAAGGAAGCGGTTGCCAAAGGCGAGACCCTGTCGCGCCAGGTGCAGACCGGATTCGATGCGGAATCCGGCGAGCCGATCTATGAGCAACAGGCGCTGCCCACCGAGCCGCTGCCCTATATTGTGGTGGTTATCGATGAGATGGCCGACCTCATGCTGGTTGCCGGCAAGGAGGTCGAAGGCGCCCTGCAACGATTGGCGCAGATGGCGCGCGCCGCCGGCATCCATCTCATCATCGCCACCCAGCGCCCCTCGGTCGATGTCATCACCGGCACCATCAAGGCCAACTTCCCGACCCGTATCAGCTTCCAGGTGACCTCGAAGATCGACAGCCGCACCATTCTCGGCGAGCAGGGCGCCGAGCAGCTTCTCGGCCAGGGCGATATGCTGTTGATGACCGCCGCCGGCCGCATCGAGAGGATTCACGGCCCCTTCGTATCCGACGCCGAAGTCGAGCGGGTGGCCAAGTTCCTCAAGGAGCAGGCGGCTCCTGAGTATCTTGATCAGATCACCAAAGACAACGATCCCACGCCGATCCTGGGGGTTACCAGCGGCACGGGTGGCGGCAGCGACGAGGATGTCCTATATGATCAAGCAGTCGCTCTGATCTGCCGCGAACGCAAGGCCTCGACTAGTTTCGTGCAACGCCATCTTCAGATCGGCTATAACCGCGCCGCCCGCATCATCGAGCGTATGGAGACGGAAGGCGTCATCAGCCGCGCCAATCATGTGGGCAAACGCGAAGTGCTGGCGCGCGACATCGACGGCGAAGGGGTCGACTGACCACTCCGCCCGACCGGACGGAGGTTCGCTATCGTGAAACTCAAGCTCGCTGCTCTGATTGTGCTGCTGCTCAGCGCAACCCAGGTTCAAGCCCAGACCCAGACCAAAACCACCGAAACCGAGGACGCCCTGCTGCGGCGCGTCGAGGCCTATCTGAACGGCATCACCACATTGGCCGCCAATTTTCTCCAGGTTAATCACGACAACAGCATCAGCGAAGGCGAGATCGCCATCTCCCGGCCCGGGCGCCTGCGTATCCTGTATGACGCCCCGCTCCAGGTCGAGATTATCAGCGACGGCGAATGGATCACCTATATCGACCGTGAACTGGGGCAACTCAGCCAGGCGCCGCTCAACGGCAGCCACGCCCAATTGCTGGTGCGTAACGATCTGCGCTTCGGCGAAGATGTGGCGGTTAAAAACATCACCTCCGCGGCCAACGTGATCAAGATCACCATCGCCCGCCTGAATAACCCCGCCGAAGGATCGATGACCCTGGTGTTCGCCGACAATCCCCTGGAGCTTCGCCAGTGGTCGGTGGTCGATGCCCAGCGCCTGACCACCCGGGTTACTCTGTTCGACACCCGATTCGGGCTGACCCTCGATCCGGCGATGTTCGAGGCGCCGCCGCCGTTCCCCGAATCCGATAGGTAAACCATTGAAAGGGGCGAGCTGGAACAGGCGGGTCTGGCGGCTGGCCGGGCCGATCATGCTGGCCAACATCACCATCCCGCTGCTCGGCGCCGTGGATACCGCCGTGGTCGGCCATCTCGACCAGGTCTATTACCTCGGCGCCGTGGCCATCGGCTCGCTGATCTTCAATTTCCTCTATTGGGGGTTCGGTTTCCTGCGCATGGGCACCACCGGCTTCGCGGCCCAGGCCCATGGCGCCGACGACACGGCCGAGGCGGTCGACACCCTGTGGCGCGCCATGGTCATCGCCTTAATCATCGGGCTCGCCCTGCTGATCACCCAGAGCCTGATCATCGAGGGTGCCATGGTCTTCATGGAAACCAGCGCCGAGGTCAACGCCCACAGCCGCGCCTATTTCACCATCCGCATCTGGAGCGCTCCGGCGGCGCTCGCCAACTATGTGGTGCTGGGCTGGTTCCTCGGCATGCAGAACGCCCGCGCCGGGGTGATCATCCAGATATTTATCAATCTGCTCAACATCATCCTCGATCTGGCCTTCGTGATGGGGGCGGGGATGGCCGTGGAAGGCGTCGCCATCGCCACGGTGATTTCCGAATATGCCGGTCTCGCGCTCGGGCTGATGATGATACGCGGCGCCCTGGCAAAGCTCGGAAGGACCGCCATCGACTGGCGGCGCGTCCTCGAGCCCGCGCGCCTGCGCCATATGATCAGCGTCAACCGCGACATTTTCCTGCGCACCCTGTGCCTGATCACCGCCTTTGCCTATCTCACCATCCAGGGTGCGCGCATGGGCGATGTGATCCTGGCCGCCAATGCGGTGCTGTTCAACATGGTGACCTTCATGTCTTACGCGCTTGACGGCTTCGCCAATGCGGCCCAGGCCCTGGTCGGCCGCGCCATCGGCGAACGCTCATTAGCCGACTATCGCGGCGTTGTCCGGGCGTCGACCATTTGGGCGCTGGTCTTCGCCGTCGGCTTCTCTCTGATTTACGCCGCCTCCGGGACGCTGATCATCGACGGCATCACCACCCTGGAAGCGGTCCGAATCGCTGCCCGCGAGGCGCTGCCCTGGATGGTTTTGGCGCCGCTCATATCGGTCTGGGGCTATCAACTCGACGGCATTTTCATCGGCGCCATGCTGTCGCGGGAAATGCGCAACGCCATGATACTGTCGCTCATCATCTATCTGGTCTCTGTCGAGATCTTCCGCCCGTTGTTGGGCAATCACGGCATCTGGCTCGGCTTCAGCCTGTTCATGGTGGCGCGCGGCGTGACCCTGGGATATTACTTCCCGCGCATCGAGCGGGGCCTGATGGAGAAGCGGCAATGACCAAGCGACTAACAGACTTCAAGATTCTCACCTTCGACACCTACGGCACCCTGATCGATTGGGAGAGCGGTATTCACACCGCTCTGGCGCCTCTGCTGAGCCGATCGGCGCTATCGCGCGACAAGGCTCTGGAAGACTTCGCGACAGCCGAGTCAGCCCAGGAGGCCGCGACCCCGGCAATGGTCTACAGCGATCTTTTGCAAACCGTCTATGGCCCCCTGGCCAGGCAATGGGGTGTCGAGGCGAGCGCCGGGGAAGCCGAAATCTTTGGCGCCTCGGTGAAAGACTGGCCGGCCTTCGACGATGCTCCGGCCTCTCTCGCCTATCTCAAACAGCATTACAAGATGATCACCCTGACCAACTGCGATCGGGAGAGCTATAAGGGCAGCAGCCGAAGGCTCGATTTTGAGTGGGACGCTATCTATACGGCCCAGGATGTCGGCAGCTACAAGCCCGACCCCCGCAATTTCGACTATCTGCTCGATCATCTGCAGGCCGACTTCGGCCTCGGTAAAGACGACATCCTGCATACCGCCCAGAGCCTGTTCCATGACCATGTGCAGGCGACGGCCTATGGCCTGGCGACCGCCTGGATCGATCGCCGCAAGGATCAGGCCGGTTATGGCGCGACCGTACCGCCGTCAGGCGACTACCGCATCGATTTCCACTTCGGAAGCATGGCCGAAATGGTGACGGCGCACCGCCAGGAGCTGGGGGAATAAGCGTCTATCGCCGGTTAATCGGATAGTCGCCGACTTCGCCCCGGAAGGGCTGGATCAGCAGCTTGTCCAGGCGCAGCTCGGCGGGCTCGCGGAACTGCTCGATGCCGATGGTCATGGCCTCATGGCCGGCGGCGGGCTGGTCGGTGTAGGTGCCGAACAGGCGATCCCACCAGGGCAGGTTGAAACCGAAATTGCTGTTGGTCTCGGCGGCTATGTTGGAATGATGCACCCGGTGCATGTCGGGGGTGACGACGATAAGGCGCAAGCCCTTATCGAGCCCAAGGGGGAGTTTCCAATTGCCGTGGTTGAACATGGCGGTGGCGTTGAGCAGCACTTCGAAGATCAACACGCCCAGGGCCGGTGGTCCCAATGCGGCGACGGTGGCCAGCTTGAGGACCATGGAAATAACAATCTCGATGGGATGAAAGCGCGCCCCGGTGGTTACGTCGAAGTCGGTGTCCGCATGGTGCATGCGGTGCAGCCGCCACAGAGCCGGCACAGCATGGACCATCACATGCTGGAGATAGATCACGAAATCCATCACCACCACGGCGATGATCACCGACAGCCAGAACGGCAATTCGATGAGATTGAGCAGCCCCCAGCCGCGGGCCTCGCCGAGCAGGGCCAGGCCCACCGCGGCGGTTGGGAAGATCAGGCGCGCCACCAGGGTGTTGACCGCCACAATGCCGAGATTACTGGGCCAGCGGGCAAGCCGCGAATGGCTGCGTTGTCGCCGTGGCGCCAGCGCCTCGGCAATCGCTACGCATGCGAAGACCCCGAGGAAGACGGAAAGGCGGATCGTTGGTTCGTTGGCCATGATGAAATCGCGCATAGCTGCTTATACACCTCAACAGGCTTGCCGCACAGAACCGACCATGATAGCCAAAAGACCATGGTATTCAGTGGCCCCCTTCCCCTGGTCGGCGTTCCCGCCGATGTCCGCGAGATCGGCATTCACCCGTTCCACGCGGTCGGCGAGAAATATATCAACGCCATCGCCCATGCGTCGGGCGCCTTGCCGCTGCTGATCCCGGCGTTCGGTGAAGGCCGCGATCTCGCGCCCCTCAGTGACCGTTTTGATCTGGACGCGGTGGTTGAGCGCCTCGATGGGCTGTTCCTCACCGGCAGCCCGTCGAACGTCATGCCGCACCGCTACGATGGCCCCGACAGCGAGCCCGGCACCCTGCACGACGAGCAGCGCGATTTCCTGACCCTGCCGCTGATTCACACGGCCGTTGATGCGGGCCTGCCTCTGTTCGCGGTCTGCCGCGGCATCCAGGAGGTCAACGTGGCTTACGGCGGCACCCTGCATCAGCGCATCCAGGACGTGCCCGAGATGATGGATCACCGGGAAGACAAGGAAAAGCCGCGCGACGAGCAATACGGCCCGGCCCATAAGATCGCCCTGGCCGAAGGCGGCCTGCTGGCGGGTCTGGCTGGCGGGCCCGAGGCCATGGTCAACTCGCTGCATTCCCAGGGCGTCGACCGCCTGGCCCCGGGGCTGATCGCCGAGGCGACGGCGCCCGACGGCATCGTCGAAGCCCTGCGGGTGGCAAACGCCAGCGCCTTCACCCTGGCCGTGCAGTGGCACCCGGAGTGGCGGGTGCATGAAAACCCCCTCTCCCTGGCAATGTTCGAAGCCTTCGGCGACGCCGTGCGGGCGCGGGCGGCGGCGCGGGGGCCGCGCAGCGAGCGGGTGGCCTGAGAGCCATTCGCGTGATAGCCTGATCGGGCTATGCACAAGAAGAGATGCCACAAGACCAGCAAAACGCTCCTCAACGAGCTTCTGGTGCTCTGCGCTCGCATCGATTTCACCCCCTAGGAAAACGGCTCCTCACGTCTACGCCGTAACTTACCATCTCTCATTCAGGGTGAAATCAAATGACCAGCAATGCCACCGCCGCATGGCGGGATTCAGACCGCAACCACCATCTCCATCCCTTTACAGACAACAAGGCTCTGGCCGAACAGGGGGTGCGCATCATTACCCGCGCCGACGGGGTCTATCTGTGGGATTCCGAAGGCAACCGCCTGCTCGACGGCATGGCCGGCCTGTGGTGCGTCAATCTGGGCTATGGCCGCCGCGAATTGATCGAGGCCGCCAGCCGCCAGCTTGAGGAGGTGCCCTATTACAACACCTTCTTCCAATCGGCGACGCCGCCGGCGATTGAGCTATCCGCTATGCTCGCCGAGGTCACGCCGGAAGGCTTCAACCAGGTGTTCTTCGCCAATTCGGGCTCCGAGGCCAACGACACCATTGTCAAGATGGTGCGCTACTACTGGAACCTCCAGGGCAAGCCCACCAAGAAGACCATCATCAGCCGGGACTTTGCCTATCACGGGGTGACCATGGCGGCGGCTTCCTTGAGCGGCCTGCCGGCCATGCAGAAACCGTTCGATCTGCCCCTGGAGAAGTTCGCCCATACAGCGGCGCCCTATTGGTACAAATACGGCCATGGTCTGACGCCTGAAGAGGTCGGCCTGGCGACGGCGCGCGCCCTTGAGACCAAGATCGAGGAGCTTGGGGCCGAGAATGTCGCGGCTTTCATCGGCGAGCCGATCATGGGCGCTGGCGGACTGATCGTGCCGCCGGACAATTACTGGCCCGAAATTCAGCGCATCTGCCGCGCCCATGACATCCTGCTGATCGCCGACGAGGTGATCTGCGGCTTCGGGCGCACCGGCAATTGGTTCGGTAGCGACACCTACGGCATCGAGCCCGATTTCATGACCCTGGCCAAGGGCCTGTCGTCGGGCTATCTGCCCATCTCAGGCGTGATGGTCCATGACCGAGTCGCCGGGCCGCTCTTCGAAGAGGGCGGCGAATTCATCCACGGCTTCACCTATTCCGGCCATCCGGTGGCGGCAGCGGTGGCCCTGGAGAACGTGCGCATCATGCGCGATGAAAAAATCGTCGAGACCGTGGGCGAGGACATCGGGCCCTATCTCCAGGCGCGCCTGCGCGAGCTTGCCAGTCATCCCCTGGTCGGCGAAGTGCGCGGCGTCGGGTTGATCGCCGGGATCGAGCTGGTCGAGGATAAGGCGACCCATAAATCCTTCGACCCGGAGGGCACCGCCGGCATCCTGTGCCGCGATGCCTGCATGGCCCAGGGCGTCATCGTGCGCGCGACGCGCGATGTGATCGTCATGTCACCGCCCCTGATCATCACCAAGGCCGAAATCGACGAGCTGGTAGCGGCCATCGCCCAGAGCCTGGACGAGACGGCGGCGGCGATGGGGAGCTAGGCTGCTAGGCGGGCAGCGATCATCAGGACCCAACGGGCGGCGATGTTCCGGCAGAAGTCGAGGGAGTCGTCCATATAGCCTTCAAGTTCGCCGCCGATACGGCTTTGGAAATCTTCATGGAGGGCGTCGTCGGGCATCTCACTGGACGAAGCCAGCCAGCTCTCCACCTGGGCGCTACTGACCTCGAAATGAAACTGCAGGCCATGGGTCGTCGGGCCCATGCGGAATGCCTGGTTGCGGCAAGTCTCGCTGGTCGCCAACAGCTCGGCCTGCTTGGGCAAATCGAAGCTGTCGTAATGCCATTGCATGACCGGTAGCGGCGGCCCGAGGACTTCGAGTATCGGATCAGCCGTGCCGTTCAAGGCGACCTCAACAAAGCCGAATTCGGGCGCATTGAGAACATAAACACGGCCGCCGAAGGCCCGGGCGATGAGCTGGGCGCCGAGGCAGATGCCGAGCACCGGCTTGGCCTGATCATGGAATAACCGGATCAACGCCACAGATTGCGGCAAATAAGGATAAGCCTCCCCTTCCAGGGCATTCATGGAGCCACCGAGAACCAGAAGCGCGTCGTGATCACTGCCATCATCGGGCAGGGCGTCACCGGCCTGATCATTGCGGATATCGAGACAGACCCCAAGCGCTTCGAGGGCCGCACCGAAAATTTCGGGGCCGCCCAGATTCTGATGCTGCACGACGAGAATTTTCATGGCGCGAGAGTAGCCCGAAAAGGCCGGAAAGCCATATGGTTTGTTCATCAATTGTGCGCATATTCCCGGCCTCATTATGCAGCCCAGGGACGCGCGCCATAGTTCGAATTGACAGCGGGGCGGGGTGGCCCCTAATCTGCCTCGCCCATGACTGCCGCCACCACCACCATCTCCACCTGGAACGTTAATTCCGTTCGCATTCGCCTCGACGGCATCGCCGCCCTGGTTGAAGCGCACCAGCCGGATCTACTGTGCCTGCAGGAAACCAAGGTGGTCAACGACAGCTTCCCGCTCGACGCCTTTGCGGCGCTCGGCTACAGCCATTCCATAATCAGCGGCATGAAGAGCTACAACGGCGTCGCCATTCTCTCGCGCCTGCCTTTCGTCGACTCGGGCGTGCGCGACTGGTGCGGCAAGACTGACTGCCGCCATGTCTGGGCGACCCTGGAAAACGGCGTCGAGGTCAATAATTTCTACGTCCCAGCCGGCGGCGATGTACCCGATACGGCGCTCAACGACAAGTTTGCCCACAAGCTCCAGTTCCTGGGCGAAATGATCAACTGGTTTGCCGCCCGATCCGCCCCCGCCAACAAGCTGGTGCTGGTCGGCGATCTGAATATTGCACCGCTGGAGACCGATGTCTGGTCCCATAAGGCGCTGCTCAAAGTGGTCAGCCACACCCCCGTCGAGGTCGAGGCCCTGGCCGCCCTGGCCGCATCCCACGGTTGGATCGACACGGCGCGCGTCTTCACCCCGCCCGAGGAGACGCTCTATAGCTGGTGGAGCTATCGCGCCCGCGATTGGGAGACCGCCGACCGTGGCCGGCGCCTCGACCATATCTGGGTCACCCCGGCGCTCGAAGACGCCCTCAAATCCGTCGAGACCCTGCGGCCGGCGCGCGGCTGGGAGCGTCCCTCGGACCATGTGCCGGTGACTCTCACACTCTCTGCCTGACCCTGTTTATATGACTGGCGAAGATTACAGCATCCGCCCGGCCCGGCCTGGCGATGCGGAGGGCATCGCCGCTTGCGTCAGCGCCGCCTACGCAATCTATGTGGCGCGCATGGGCAAACTGCCAGGCCCCATGCTCGACGATTACGCGCAGGTTATCGCCCGCCACCGGGTGTTTGTGCTCGCGCGAACGGAGGAGATTGCCGGCGCCTTAGTATTGATCGATCAGGAAGACGGCAGCCTGCTGCTCGACAATGTGGCGATCCACCCTGACCTTCAGGGCCGGGGCCTGGGGCGCCGCCTGATCTCTTATGCCGAGGATGAGGCGGGCCGCCTGGGCCATGAAACGCTCGATCTCTATAGCCACGAGACAATGTCCGATAGCATCGCCCTCTATCTCGCCCTGGGCTATGAGGAGACCGACCGCCGGGTGGTTCGCGGCTACGCCCGGGTCTATATGCGCAAGGAATTACGCGTCTGAGGTCTTGCTCACCACGTCTTGAAGTTTGCGCGTGGTAATGTCGAGCCGATGCGCCAGGACGCGCATGATCTCGATTGCGATTTGCGGAAACTGACAGACCAGCTGGAAGAACAAATCCTTGGTGACGCGCATGGTGGTGAGTTTGCTTGTCGCCGTCACCGTGGCGGTTCGCGGCACATCGCACAACACCGCGATATCGCCGACGAAATCATTCACGCCCATGGTCGCCACGGTGATCTGCCCGCCCGGCGTGTCGACCAAAACATCGGCCTCGCCTTCCATGATTATATAGAGGGCGTCGCCCTCATCGCCCTGCTTGAACAGGCTGTCGCCGGGGTTAAAGGTCAGCCGCTCGCTGGTGAAGGCGAGCAGTTTGAGCTTGCTGGGTTCGATCTTGGCGAACAGCGGAATATTCCGCAGCAGCTCGACGTCTTCCTCCAGGGTCATAACAAGTCCTCCGTCATCAACAGCTTATTCCGCCGCCAACAATTCATTGAAATGGCTATCGGGTTTGTTGAGCTCTTCATAGTCGCCGGCGCCGACGATTTTGCCGCCCCGCATGACAAGAACATGGTCAAACTGACTGGCCTGGCTTGCCCTGTGCAGAATCCAAATCAGCCCGCGACCCTCGAACTCCGCGAGAAGATTGCTGGTAATCTTGGTTTGACTGGCGCCGTCGAGCGCTGATGTCGCCTCTGCCAGGATGAATACATCGGGACGCTTGAGCACGGCGCGAGCAATGGCCAGCTTCTGACGCTGGCCCGACGACAGGCGGGTACCGCCGATGCCAACCTGGAAGTCGAGCCCGACCTCGACAACTGTATTATATATGCCAAGCTTTTCGATGACTTCAGAGATCAACCCGCCGACTCGAGTCTCGGCCTGGGCCTGGCCATGGGCCAGTTTGCCGAACAGCACATTGTCCTGGAGCGAGGCGGCGGCGTTGTAGCGCTCCGCATCGAAGAATTCGATAGACTCCGCAAGCTCTTCCGGCAAGTCGCGGGCGAAGACGGTGCGCGCCTCGAGGATGAGCCCCTGCATGCGGTCATCGATCACGCCGAGCCGGTGGCGCGCAACAATCAGCTTGAACGGCAGAGACAGCAAGCGCAGGCGGTCATCGTCTTCGAGGGCGGCGAGATTGTCGTAATCGGCGCGGCCGAGAAAAGCCTTGTAGTCGTCAAGCTCGTCGGCCTTGATAAAGCTGAACTGTTCGAAAAATTCATGATCCGGATCCAAGTCCGAGAACAATTCTATCATGGTGCGGGCGACCTGATGGCCGCTCTGCAACATCGGCTCGACCAGATTGCAACTCTCCAGCACCTTCATCACATGGCTGTTTTCGGCCATTCGATCGAGATCGAAAGCATCGCCGACCGGCGTTCCAAAAAGCATGTTTTCCGCCACGGTGGCGTTGGTGTTATAGGCATTAACGTCGAAGCTCTCCACCAGGCCGGCGCAATCGGGCTGCGCCACCCGCTCTCGCATCTGGGTGCGGGCAGTGAGGATGTGCTCCGCCATATCCGGCCTGGCACTGGGGTCGATAACGCCGCGCAAGCCGAATTCATAGACATCGGGGATCATCTCGGCGATCTCCAGAGCGCGGATTTCCGACGCAGTAAGTTCGGCGAGGTCGGCCACACCGGCTGCCTCATAGTCGATCCAGTCGGCGAACACATCATCGCCCGAGTTGCCCGCCAAGACGTTTTCCTTGATCGCCGCGAGATGATCGGCATCGGCTTCGCTGTCATCACCGTCAACTGCGGCCGCCGCGCGATGCTTAAGCCCATAGATGAGGTTTTCGCCAATGCTGGCGGAGACGAAGAAGGGCGTAGCCCCGGTATAGGCGATGCGCCGCCCGGTGACCGATTCGGAAAGCTCCTGGAGGTCCCTGCCGCCGACATCGATGCGCCCCGAGGAAGGCTTGAGCAGGCGGCCGAGCACCAGGGCGATTTCCTCCTTGCCGCTACCGCCCGCCCCAACGATGGCGATCCGTTTATCGAGAGCGATCGTAAAGGACGCGGAATCAATCAGTTTGACGTCTTCATCGGTGAGAGTGAGGTTGGTGACCTTAAGCTCACCGCTGATCGGCGTGGTGGTGTCGACCTCGGCTTCGGGATCTTCGGCGTCGCGCATACCGGCGGGCTCGAACTGAGTGACCACCTGCTCATACTTGATCTTGGCGTCATTCTGGATCTGATAGAAATTGAGAAGTTCCCGCCACGGCGAGGCGATGTCCTTTTGCGCGCCCATGACGGCGACCAGCGCACCGATGCTCAATTCCCCCTGAATCACCATATAGCCGCCAATCGAGAAAAACAGCAGCGGGGTCAACTGATTGATGAAGTTATTGAGGAATTTGACGAAGAATTTTTTGCGATAGATGTCGAAACGGATGTGGAAAATATTTCCCAGCCGGTAAGAAAAATCGGCAAGTTCAAATCGTGCTGTGTCGTTGGCGTGAATTTCCTGGGCGCCCGAAACCGTCTCGCCGATTCGCTCAGCCAGCTTGCGAACTGCGCGAACCCGCGCTTTGCCCAGCATGTTAACCCGGCGTTGCAGCTTGGGAATGACGAAGCCCTGAACCGGGTAGAACACCAACGCCATGAGCCCCAGCATCCAATCCTGCACCATGATGAAGATCAGTGCCGTGACCAACAGCCCGCCCTGATAGAGCGGCAAGGTGAAGGCATCGCCGATAAATCCGCCGAGCGGTTCAACCTCGGCGGTGATCATGGGAATCAACTCACCCTGAGAGACCTTGCGAAAATGCGGTAGCGGAAACCTCAAAATGCGCGAAAAAAGCTGATAACGCAGACGCCGCAACATGCGTTCGCCAATCAAGCCTTTGAAAACATTAATATAATATTTGAAGCCACCGTTAATCAACACGAGGGCAAAATAGAGCCCGCAAAAGGCAAAAAGCAACGGCAGACGGTCGAGTTCAAAAAGTGTAATGCCGAAGAAATCGAAAGGTTGGATATGGGGCCCCAGGGCTCCATGCTCCAAATCATTTTCGCCGACGCCCACAGCGCGGTTGATAATCTTTTTGGGGATTTCGAGAGACAGGTAATAAAACGGCAGAGAAAGCGACGTAATTATCAGCACCGTGATCTGCTGCCGCATGCTATAGCGGACGATGAATTTGAAAACACTTGATTCCATGGTGCCGATGCCACGCTCGCGCAGGCTTTGCCCGCTTGATGAGCCCCCATTCCCCAGATACAGATGCGAACCTTAGCCCAGCTTCTTTGTAGGGTAAACACTCACTGGCTCGCCGAGGAAAGTGAGAAATCGGGCTTTCGTCTGAAATCCCCCTGTGCAATAGTCCGACCAAGCAAGTATTTGATGACATTATCAATATGGCCTCCTGGGGGGTCATCAAGAAGTTTTTGGTCGTCTTTCGAGCTACGAACATCGCGGCGTCATGGCGGTGGTTGTATAAGAGGGGCCGAGTATTTGAGAGCTTCGCTATCAAAGCGGGGAAGGTGGGGGTAGTCATGAGCCGAGTATCAAAAGATCGACGTATCCTGATCTATAGCCACGACACGTTCGGGCTGGGCCATTTGCGGCGCTGCCGCGCCATCGCTCACGCCCTGGTCGAAGAATACAAGAATCTGTCGGTGATAATCCTGACCGGCTCGCCGATCATCGGCTCCTTCGATTTCCGCGCCCGGGTCGATTTTGTCCGCGTTCCCGGTGTTATCAAACTGCGCAGCGGTAAGTATACGCCGCTCAATCTGCATATTGACATCGCCGAAACCCTGGCCATGCGGGCGTCGATCATTAAGCACACCGCCGAAATTTTCAATCCCGACATCTTCATCGTCGATAAGGAACCTCTCGGCCTGCATGGCGAGATTCACGACACCCTGGTGCTTCTCAAGGAGCGGGGCGCCCAGCTTGTGCTCGGCCTGCGCGACGTGCTCGACGACCCGAGCCTGTTGCTGCCGGAATGGCGGCGCAAGAACGTGCTTCCCGCTTTGAAAGATCTCTACGACGATATCTGGATATACGGCCTGCCGGATATCTGGGATCCTTTGGCCGATGTGGGCATGCCCCAGTCGGTTCGCGACAAGGTTACTTTCACCGGCTATCTGCCGCGTTCGATTCCGTTGATCCCACCTCTCTTGCCGATTACCGAACCCATGGAAGAGCCGTACCTGCTGGTCACCCCCGGCGGCGGCGGTGACGGTGACGGCATGATCGATTGGGTGCTCAGGGCCTATGAATGCGGCTCGCCGCCGCCACTGAACGCGCTTCTGGTGTTCGGCCCCTTCATGCAGCCCGAAATTCAGGCTCAGTTTCATTTGCGGGTCAACGCCCTGCCTCGGGTCAAGGCGATCATCTTCGACACCCATCTCGAACCCCTGATGGCGTCCGCCGCCGGCATCGTCGCCATGGGCGGCTACAATACCTATTGCGAATTGCTGTCGTTCGACAAACCGGGTCTCATCATCCCGCGCGAAATCCCGCGCATGGAGCAGCTGGTCCGCGCCCGGCGCGCGGAAGAGTTGGGTCTGGTGACCATGCTGCGCGACAACGGCGAACGCAACCCGGAAATCATGGCGGCGGCGCTTCGCCAATTGCCCAGCCAACCTCCGCCGTCCACGGCTTCCATCCCGGGCCTCCTCGATGGCTTCCTCAATGTCAATCGAATGGTCGCGCCGCGTCTACTCGGCCCGCCTCCACGCGACGTCAAAATCGCCGGTGCCCGTAAAACCGCCTAGAGGATAACGTGCAGGGCACGGTCACATTCATCCTGAAGGGCTATCCACGGCTTTCCGAAACATTCATCGCTCAGGAAATCAAAGCACTTGAGGCGCGTGGCTTGGCCATCAACATCGTCTCGCTCAGGCACCCGACTGACCCTCATAGCCACCCAATTCACGATGAAATCAAGGCGCCCGTCGCCTACCTGCCCGAATACCTCTGGCAGGAACCTCTGAGGGTGTGGCGCGGCTGGCGCGCCAGCCTGCGCATGGCGGGCTACAGCCGCGCCTGGCGGGTCTGGCTGGGCGATCTGGCGCGCGACCGATCGGCCAACCGCATCAGACGGTTCGGCCAGGCCCTGGTGCTGGCCGCCGAAACTGGTCGCGAGGTGACTCATCTGCACGCCCATTTCCTGCATACGCCGGCTTCGGTGGCGCGCTATACTGGCCTGATCACCGGCCTGCCCTGGAGCTGTTCGGCCCACGCCAAGGACATCTGGACCTCGCCGCAATGGGAGAAAGAAGAAAAGCTCGCCGATTGCGCCTGGGCAGTCACCTGCACGGCGTTCAACCGCGATCATCTCGCGGCCCTGGCCCCCGCCGGGCGTGTCGATATGGCCTATCACGGCCTCGATCTGGCGCGCTTTCCCTGCCACAAGAAAGCGTCAAATAACGGTCCGGTGACCATTCTGTCGGTCGGCCGCGCTGTCGAGAAGAAAGGCTATGACGACCTGCTGGCCGCCCTCGCCGCCCTGCCCCCGGAACTCGACTGGCGCTTTGTGCATGTCGGGGGCGGGCCGCTGCTCGGGGCGCTGAAATCCCAGGCCAACGCCGCCGACCTGCAGGCGCGCATCGACTGGCGCGGCGCTCTAGCCTTCGATGCGGTTCTCGAGCACTACCGCGCCGCCGATATTTTCGTGCTGCCCTGCCGGATCGCCGCCGACGGCGACCGCGATGGCCTGCCCAATGTGCTGATGGAGGCCATGAGCTGCACGCTCCCGGTGCTGTCGACGCGGGTCTCGGGTATTCCCGAGTTGATCGATGACGGCGTCCATGGCCGCTTGACGCCGCCGGGAGAACCCGAGGCCCTCGCCGCCGCCCTCGCTGAGTTGATCACCGACCCCGCTTTGCGCGATCGTCTGGGGGCCGCTGGCGAGGCCCGGCTGCGCGCCGATTTTGCCATGGATCGGGGCATCGACATGCTGATGGCCCGATTCCAGGCGGTATCTCCACCATCATGAACATCGCTTTCTACGCCCCCCTCAAACCGCCCGATCACGAAACGCCATCGGGCGACCGGCGCATGGCGAGGCTGCTGTTGGCGGCGCTCGAGGCTGCCGGCCATGCGCCGCATATCGCCTCGCGCCTGCGCAGCTATGACGGCGCCGGCGATGCCGCCCGCCAGGCCGGGATTCGCGCATCCGGAAGGGCTGAGGCGGCGGCGCTGGTGGCGCGCTATGAAGCCCTGCCGGCAGACCAGCGGCCGACGGCATGGCTCACATACCACCTCTATTACAAGGCGCCCGACTGGATCGGGCCGGCGGTCTGCGAGGCGCTTCAAATCCCCTATCTGGTTGCCGAAGCCTCGGTCACCTCGAAACAGGCGGTGGGTCCCTGGGCAGAGGGTCAGGCCGCCTGCGTCTCGGCCATCCGCCGCGCCGGCGTTGTCTTGTCCCTCAATGACGATGACGACGGCGCGATCCTGCCCCTGCTGCAGAACCCCGACCGGCTAATTGCCCTGAAGCCCTTTCTTGACCCAGCACCCTACCGGAACGAGAGGGCATTCCAGGGTGCGGCGCCCTGCCGCCTGCTCGCCGTCGCCATGATGCGCGAAGGCGACAAGCTCGCCTCTTATAGTGCCCTGGCCGACGCCCTGGCCCGGTTGGCTGAGCGTGAATGGCACCTCACCCTGGTCGGCGACGGGCCGGCGCGCGGCGCGGTTGAAGCCGCGTTCGGCGGTTTTGCCCAGGGCCGCGTCAGCTTCGCCGGCGAACAGCCCGAGGATCGCCTGCCCGCCTTCTATGGCGAGGCCGACCTGTATGTCTGGCCGGCGGTCAACGAAGCCTATGGCATGGCCCTGCTGGAAGCCCAGGCGTCGGGTCTGGCGGTGGTCGCCGGCCGGGTGCGCGGCGTGCCGGGAATCGTGCGCCATGGCGAGACCGGCCTGCTGGTTGCCGAGGGCGATGACTTCGCCGGGGCCTTGGGGCGGCTCCTTGATGATGCCGGGCTGCGCGCCCGCCTCGGCGCCGCGGCGGCGGTCGCGGTGGCGGCTGATCACAGCCTCGATAGCGCCGCCGCCACCCTCAAAACAGCCTTGGCGATGGCGGCGTCATGACCCGGCTGATGCTGATTCGGCATGGCCCGACGGCCTACAACGAAGACGGCCGCATGCAGGGCCGAATTGATGAGCCCTTGAGCGCCGCCGGGCGCGCCGCCGTCCGGGGTTGGTCCGCGCCGCCTGAAAGTACTTCCGCCGATTGGGTGTCGAGTCCGTTGGTCCGGGCGCGCGAGACGGCGGGTCTGCTCGGTGGGCCCGAGCCGACCATCGAGCCGCGCCTCATCGAGATGGATTGGGGCCACTGGGAGGGCCGCCGACTCAACGATCTGCGAAGCGAGCTGGGCGACGCCATGGCCGAGAACGAGGCGCGCGGTCTCGATTTCCGCCCCCCGGGCGGCGAAAGCCCCAGCGATGTCCAGGCCCGTGTCGCCCCCTGGCTGGCCGAAATCGGGGCACGCCGGCGTCCAACCCTGGCCCTGACCCACAAGGGCGTCATCCGAGCGATCTTCGCTCTTGCCATGGGCTGGGACATGACCGGCAAGCCGCCGGTAAAGCTGGCGCGGGCCACCGCCCATTTCTTCACGGTCGCGCCCGATGGGCAGGTCGCTGTCGAGCGGCTTAATCTACCCCTCGCCGGGCGCCCCGAGACATGACCCGGCGCGTGCTGATCCATGTCCAGCATCTGCTCGGTATCGGCCATCTGCGGCGCGGCGCGGCCCTCGCCAAGGCCTGCGCCGGGCTGGGCCTTGAGGTCACCGTGGCAAGTGGCGGCGCCACCATCGATCATCTCGATACGGGACATGCGGCGCTGGTGCAGCTTCCCGGCTTGCGCGCCGCCGACTCCGGCTTTACCCGGCTTCTCGATGATCGCAGCCAGGAGATCGACGATGAATGGCGCGCCGCGCGAAGCACCGCCAGCCTCGATCTGTTTGCCCGCATCCGGCCCCATGTGCTGGTTACCGAGACCTTCCCCTTTGGCCGCCGACAGTTGGCCTTCGAGCTGCTCGCCCTGCTGGCGGCGGCCCGCCAGACCAACGCAGTGAGAGTAAGCTCGGTGCGCGACGTGCTGACCACGCGCAAGCCGGTGCGCACCGAGGAAGCGGCCGCCTGGGCGCGCGAGCATTTCGATCATGTACTGGTCCATGGCGACCCCGGTTTCATCGGTTTCGGCGAAAGCTTTCCCGCCGCCGCGCAAATCGAAGACAAGATTGTCTATGGCGGCTATGTCGCGTCGGGCGAACCAACCCTTGAGAGTGATCTGGGCCAGGGCGAAATCATCGTCTCGGCGGGCGGTGGGGCGGTCGGCGAAAGGCTGCTGCGAACCGCCTGCGAAGCCCAGGCCTTGGCTGGGGACCAGCGGTGGCGCCTGCTCGCTGGCGGCAATCTCCCCGAAACAGCCTTCGCCGCCCTGGCTGCCCAGGCACCAAAGACTATGGTCGTGGAGCGCGCCAGGTCCGATTTTCCCGCGCTGCTTCGAAACTGCGCCGTCTCGGTCTCTCAGGCGGGCTACAACACGGTTGTTGATGTTTTGCAGGCGGGTTGCCGGGCCGTGCTGGTGCCTTTCGCCTCACCCGGCGAGACCGAACAGACCCTGCGCGCGAAAAAACTTGAGCAATGTGGCTTGGCGCAATGCTGCCTAGAGGATAATTTGACGCCGCAAAACCTCGCCGACGCGGTGCGCCATGCCCTTGCCGGGCCGCCACCGCCGGACCATGGTATTGCCTTGGACGGCGCCCGGCGCGGCGCGGAATTAATAGCGGAATGGGCCGATGACTACGTGGCATGACCTCACAGAAGAACTCGACCACTGGTCCGATGCAGGGCGGATCGCGACTCTGTGGTGGCGCGACGATGACGCCGCCCGGCCGGATCCCGCCCTCGATCGGCTGCTCGGGCTTTGTACGTCCCTGGGCTCCATACCACTGGCCCTTGCCGTGATCCCCAAGACGGTTCATCAGGAGGCCGCCGGAGCGATCCTCGCCCAGGACACCGCGACCGTGATCCAGCACGGCTACGCCCACCAAAATCACGCCGTAGAGGGCGAGCGCAAGGCCGAGCTGGCTGACAACCGCGACGGCCATGATGCGCTTGACGAGCTGGTAATCGGCCGGCGCCGGCTTGAGGCGATGTTCGATGATTGCTTCGCACCGATCTTGGCGCCACCCTGGAATCGCCTGGCCGAGCCCCTGTTAGCACAGCTCGCCGGCGCCGGCCTGAGCGGATTATCGACCTATGGGCCCCGCACCCATGCCAATCCGGCGGAGGGCCTGGCCCAGGTCAATTGCCATATAGATATCATCGATTGGCGGGGCAGCCGGGGCTTTGTTGGTGAGGATCGCGCGCTCGGCCTCGCCCTGGATCATCTCCAGGGGCGCCGGAGCGCGGCTATCGACGCCACCGAGCCGACCGGCCTGATGAGCCATCACCTGGCCCATGACGAGGCGAGTTGGCAATTTATTGAGGAATTCATCGCCGCAACCAGCCGCCATGGCGCCGCGCGCTGGCTTTCCGCCGGCGACGCCTTTGAGCGCGGATCAGGGACGTGACCCAGGCGGAACTCCCCACCGCCACGATCCACCACTATCCCCGGGGCTCGGTGATTGCCGACGGCCTCCGCGCCCTGGCCGGCCTGGCCATGACTTTCGGGCCTTTAGCAGTTTTTAATGTCGGTTCCGTTATGGATTACATCCTGGCAGGTCTCGGCGCATTATTTCTACTATTCGGGTTTCGCACTGTTCTCCGCTATCAGACACATGTTGAGCTTTCCGCCGGGGGAATACGGATTGCAGGCCCTGTTGGCCGGGCTATCCAGTGGCGAGACCTGGACGGTATGTCGGTGCGATATTACACGACCCGGCGCGATAAGTTGGATGGTTGGATGCTGCTTAAAATGCAAGGTAATGGAAGCGTCGTGACGATGGATTCGACACTGGAGGGATTCGACGACATCGTGCGCCACGCTCTTGCCGTGGCCCGCGCTAAGGGGATCACCCTTGAAGTAGGCACCCTGACCAACCTCCAGGCCATGAAGATCGACGAACCCGGGAATATCGACGAAGTTGGGGATATAGACGCCCCATGAGCGATATCCTGACAATTAACAACCTATCGGTCGGCTTTGACGTTCACGGCTCCTTCATCACCGCCGTCGATGGCGTGTCCTTCTCCATACGCAAAGGCTCCACCGTGGCCGTGGTCGGCGAATCGGGATCGGGAAAATCGACCATCGCCCAGACGATCATGGGTATCCTTCCCAAGGTAGCGCGGATCAGCGGCGGCGAAATACTGTTCCACGATCCGGCGAAAAACGGCGCCACCACCGACATCGTCAAGCTCAAACGCGACGGGCCGGCTATGCGGGCCATCCGCGGTGGACGCGTCTCGATCATCTTCCAAGAACCGATGACCTCGCTGTCGCCCCTGCATACGGTCGGCAACCAGGTCGGCGAAGCTCTGCATCTGCACCGCGAAATAGGCAAGGCCGAGGGTCGCGAGGTGACCATTGAGACCCTGCGCCTTGTCGGCTTTCCCGACCCGCCCGGCACCTATCGCGCGTATCCCTTCGAATTGTCCGGCGGCATGCGGCAACGGGCGATGATCGCCATGGCCCTGATCTGCCGTCCCGCCCTGCTCATCGCCGACGAGCCGACGACGGCGCTCGACGTGACCATCCAGGCGCAAATCCTCAAACTGATTGCCGATCTCCAGAACGATCTTGGCATGGCCGTGTTGATGATCACCCATGACCTCGGCGTGGTTGCCAACGTCGCCGAGGAAGTGGTGGTGATGTATCACGGCAAGGTAATGGAAAGCGGCTCCCTCGACGACATCTTCAGCCGCGCCGAGCATCCCTATCTCAAGGCGCTCCTGGCTGCGATTCCGCGCTTCGATATGAAAGCGGATGAGCGTTTGGTGCCGATTCGCGAAATCGACACCAGCTCGGCCAAAATCCTGAGCACGCGCGACCGGCCCCGCACCGAGAATGCGGCCGACAGCAATACGCCGTTGGTATCGGTGCGCAACTTAAGCAAGGCGTTCTCTTTGCGTGGCCAGGGCCTGTTCAGCTCGGGTCCGGCGAGGCAGTTCAGAGCGGTCGAGGATGTCAGTTTCGACATCAAACGCGGTGAGTGCCTCGGCCTGGTCGGTGAATCAGGTTGCGGCAAGACAACCACCGGCAAGCTGTTGATGCGCGCGCTAACGGCGGACTCAGGCGAAGTGATCTATCGCGACAACGGCCACGACATTGACGTGTTAGCGCTTGATCCCAACGCTCTGCTCGCTTTTCGCCGCAAGGTGCAGTTCATCTTCCAGGATCCCTTCGGCTCGCTCAACCCGCGCATGACGGCATTCGACATCATCAGCGAGCCCCTGATCATCCACAACATCGGCAACCATGAAGAACGCATCGATCAGGTCCGCGAACTGATGGGTCTTGTGGGCCTCGATATCCGCTATCTCAGGCGCTACCCGCACAGTTTCTCGGGCGGCCAGCGCCAAAGGCTGGGTATCGCCAGGGCCTTGGCGCTCAGGCCCGATTTGTTGATTTGCGATGAGCCCGTGTCGTCCCTCGACGTCTCCATTCAGGCGCAAATCCTCAACCTGTTCAAGGACCTGCAATCGAAACTCGGGCTGACCTATCTGTTCGTCTCGCATAACCTGGCGGTGGTCGATTACATGGCCGACCGCATCGCCGTCATGTGCGCGGGCCGGCTGGTCGAACTGGCGCAGCCCGGTGAGTTGTTCCATAATCCGCTGCACCCCTACACCAAGACGCTGCTCGCCGCCGTACCCTATCCCGATCCCGCCCGCCGCCTGGATTTCGACTATGTGATGAAACATAAAAACCCTAACCCGGCAGCCTGGCCGGTGCCCTTTACCGTCACCCCGGACGTCGACACGGCGCTGATCGAAGTGACTGAGAATCATTTTGTCCGCGCGGCGGTCGGGACCGATATGAAGGAGATTCTGTCATGAATGCGATGCGCGCCATCTTCGGCGGAATCGTGGCGCTCGTCTTGAGCGCCTCCGCAATGGCCCCCGCAAGAGCCATCGAGTTGGTCGAGCCGCCCTTCCTGGCCGACAAGGTCGCCGCCGGTGAGCTTGCTCCCGTGGCTGAACGCCTGCCCGAGACCCCGGCGATGGCGATCTTCGAAGGCGAGCGTGAGCTGGGCGCCTATGGCGGCGATCTCAGGATGCTCATGGCCAAGCAAAAAGACATCCGCATGATGACGGTCTACGGCTATGCCCGCCTAATCGGCTACAACAGAGATTTGCTGCTGGTCCCCGACATGCTTGAGCGTGTCGACATTGAGGAGGGCCGCATCTTCACATTGACCTTACGCAAAGGCCATAAATGGTCCGACGGCGCGCCCTTCACATCGGAAGATTTCCGCTATTACTGGGAAGATGTGGTCAACAACGAAACCATTTCGCCCTTTGGCGTGCCGAAGGTTTTGTTGATCGACGGTGAAGCCCCCAGGGTTGAATTTATCGACGAGATCACGGTGCGCTATAGCTGGTCGAACCCCAATCCGTTCTTCCTGCCTGCCCTGGCCGGCGCGCGGCCCCTCTATATATATCGCCCCGCCCACTACCTCAAACAATTCCACGCCCGGTACAATGATAAGGAAACACTCGAAGCCGTGGCGGCCGAGGCCAAGGCCAAGGGCTGGGCGGGGCTCCATCAGCGCCGCGATCACCAATACCGTTTCGACAATCCCGACCTGCCCACCCTGCAGCCCTGGATGAACATCACCCGGCCGCCCTCGGAGCGCTACGTCTTTCTACGAAATCCCTATTATCACCGCATGGATTCGGCGGGCCTCCAGCTGCCCTATATCGACCGGCTGGTCGTCGATATCGCCAACAACAAGCTGATTGCGGCCAAGGCGGCGTTCGGAGAGTCCGACCTGCAGGCCCGCTATATCCGCTTCGACAACTACACCTTCCTCAAGGAAAATGAGGATAAACACGATTACGCCACGCGGCTGTGGAACACCGTCAACGGCTCGCAGTTTGCGCTCTATCCCAACCTCAACGTGACCGATCCGGTATGGCGCGCACTAACACGCGATGTGCGCTTCCGCCGGGCCCTCTCGCTGGCCATCGACCGCACCCAGATCAACCAGGTGATTTATTTCGGCCTGGCGCGGGAGGGCAACAATACGGTGCTGGCAGAGAGCCCGCTGTATGAAGAGTCCTATCAAACCGCTTGGGCGTCCTTTGATCCCGACCAGGCGAACGCCCTGCTCGATGAAATCGGGCTGACGGAGCGCGACGATGACGACATCCGCCTGCTGCCCAACGGCGAGCCGATCGAAGTCATCGTCGATACCGCCGGCGAGAGCACCGAGGAGACCGATATCCTGGAACTCATTCAGGACAACTGGCGGGATATAGGCATCGCCCTGTTCACCAAGCCGTCCCAGCGGGAAGTGTTCCGCAACCGGGTCTATTCGGGCGAGGCCATGATGTCAGTGTGGTATGGCATCACCAACGGCGTATCGACCGCCGCCATGAGCCCGGCCGAACTGGCGCCCACCGAGCAAACCCAACTGCAATGGCCGAAATGGGGTCAGTTCCACGAGACCGCGGGCTCAGCCGGGCTGGAAGCCGACATGCCGCAGGCCATTCGGCTCGCCGAACTCAACGCCGCCTGGCGGGTGGCGGCGGATGACGATGAGCGCGGGCGCATCTGGAGCGAGATGCTCAAAATCCACAGCGAGCAGATGTACAGCATAGGCGTGCTCAACGCCGTACCGCAGCCGGTCATCATCAACAACCAGCTGCGCAATCTGCCCGAGGTCGGCATCTATAGCTGGGAGCCGAGTTCCTATTTTGGCATCTACAAGCCCGATAGTTTCTGGTTCACCGAAGCGCGGCGGAGCGTCGCACAGTGAGCGGCGCAATGATCAGGTTCGAGGATTAACCCGGGATGCTACGCTATATCATCCACCGCCTGTTGATCATGATTCCGACGCTGCTGGCCATTAGCATCATCGTGTTCGCGATCATTCAGTTGCCGCCGGGCGATTATCTCGAAAGCTATATCGCCGAGCTCCAGAGCGAAGGTCAGTCGGTCGACGAATCCAAGATCGAATTCCTGCGCCAGAACTACGGCTTCGACAAGCCGCTGATCGAGCAGTATGCGACCTGGCTTTTGGGCATGACCCACGGCGATTTCGGCTTTTCCTTCGAATACCGCCTGCCGGTGGCCGATGTGGTCGGCGATCGGCTGTGGCTGACCTTTCTGGTGTCCTATACGACGATGGTATTCACCTGGCTGGTGGCTTTCCCCATCGGCCTCTATTCGGCAACCCACCAATATAGCTGGGGCGATTACGGCCTCACCTTCATCGGCTTCATCGGCCTGGCAACGCCGAATTTCCTGCTCGCCCTGGTGCTGCTTTATTTCGCCAATGTGGTGTTCGGAACCTCGATCGGCGGGCTGATGGACGCCCGCTTCATCGGCGAGCCCTGGAGCATCGATAAACTGTTATCGGTGCTTGAGCATCTCTGGATACCGATCATCGTCATCGGCACGGCGGGCACCGCCGGCACCATCCGCCGCCTGCGCGCCAACCTGCTCGACGAGCTTGAGAAGCAATATGTCACCACCGGGCGCGCCAAGGGTCTGCCGCCGCTCAAGCTTTTGTTGAAGTATCCCTTCCGCATGGCGCTCAACTTCTTCTTCGCCGACATCGGCTCTCTGCTGCCGGCCATTGTGTCAGGCGAGGCGGTGGTGGCGGTGGTGCTGTCCCTGCCGACCACCGGGCCGATGATGCTGGATTCCCTGCGCAGCCAGGATATGTATCTGGCGGGCTCGTTCCTGATGTTCCTGGCCACGCTCACCGTGGTCGGCGTGCTGCTGTCGGATTTGGCCCTGGCGGCGCTCGATCCGCGAATCCGCCTGCAGGGGAACACCACGCGATGACCGACACCCCCAAAGATACCATGAGCGATTCCATGCGGTCCGGCATCGAGCATTTCGTCTCCAAGGCGCCGTTCAACCCCTATTCGGTGGATACGCTCACGCCGGAGCAGGAACGCTATTACATGGCGTCCCAATGGCAGCTCATGTGGTGGAAGCTCAAACGCCACCGTCTCGCGGTGATCTTCGGTTTCGTGCTGCTGGTGATGTACGGCTCCACGGTGATCAGCGAGATCATCGCGCCCTACGACCTGCACGAACGTCATGCGCGCTATATCTACGCCCCGCCGCAGTCGGTGCATCTGTTCGACAAGGGCAAATTCGTCGGGCCCTTCGTCTACGGCTGGAAATACTCCCTGAACATGGAGAACCTGAAGCGCGAATACGGCGAAAATCCCAAGAAGGTTTATCCCATCCGCTTCTTCTGCTCGGGCGAGCCCTATAAGTTCTGGGGGCTGATCGAGGGCGATTTCCATCTCATCTGCCCGTCCAAGGGCGGCACCCTGTTCCTGCTGGGCACCGACCGCCTGGGCCGCGACATGCTGTCGCGCATCCTCTACGGAGCGCGCATTTCCCTGACCATCGGCCTGATCGGCATCACGATCAGCTTCACCCTGGGCATCATCATCGGCGGCATCGCCGGCTATTTCGGCGGCTTCATCGACAATGTCATCCAGCGCGTTATCGAGATCATCCGGTCGTTCCCGGAAATCCCCCTGTGGATGGCGCTGTCCGCCATATTGCCGGTTAATTGGTCGCCGATCCTGATCTATTTCGGCATCACCGGCCTGCTGGCGATGCTCGATTGGACCAGCCTCGCGCGCGCCGTGCGCTCGAAGCTGTTGGCCCTGCGCGAAGAGGATTATTGCGCAGCCGCCCAGCTCATGGGGGCGAGGCCCAGACGCATCATCGCCCGCCACCTGCTGCCCGGATTCATGAGCCATCTGATCGCCTCGGCGACCCTGTCGATCCCCGCCATGATCCTCGGCGAGACCGCGCTCAGCTTCCTCGGCCTCGGCCTGCGCCCGCCGATCACCAGCTGGGGGGTGCTGCTCAACGAGGCCCAGAACATCAATGTGGTGGCGCTCTATCCGTGGCTGATCCTGCCCGTAGTGCCGGTGATCGTCATCATCATCGCCTTCAATTTCTTCGGCGACGGCCTGCGCGACGCCGCTGACCCCTATAAGTAATGCCCCCTAAACCAACGATAGCCGGCCGCGCGGACTTTCCTCGCGGTGGAGCCTCATGGGAAGAAATCGAGGCGGCCATGGATGAGATGGCCAAAGACGACATCGACTGGAGCGGGGGGCGCACGCCGCTGTACGTTTTCCATGCCACGGACGACGCTTACGAGATTGGCAAGCGCGGCTTCATGAAGTTTTTCAGCGAAAATGCCTTGGGCGGCAAACGCGCCTTCTTCGGCCTGAAACAAATGGAAGACGAGCTTATCGATTTTGGTCTCAGTTTGTTCAATGCGCCAGAAGGTGCCGGGGGAATCCTCAGCACCGGCGGCAGCGAGAGCATCATCCTCGCGGTCAAAGCGGCGCGTGATTTTGCCCGCGGCAAGCACCCCCAGGACAAGCCCCACAACATCGTGACGGCCTATTCCGCGCATCCCGCCTTCAATAAAGCGGGAGGCCTCATGGACATCGAAATTCGCCGTGCCAAGATGCGCCCGGATCAGCGCGCAGATTGTGCCGCGATGGAGGCTTTGATCGACGAGCAGACCATCATGCTGGTGGGTTCCGCTCCCTGCTTTCCACACGGCGTCGTCGATGCCATCGTTGAATTGAGCGCGCTTTCAATGCGGCGCGATATCTGGCTCCATGTGGATGCCTGCGTGGGCGGATACATCATTCCCTTTTTGCAAGCCGCCGGGCGTTCGGTGCCGGCGTTTGATTTCAACCATAGTGGCGTGCGCTCGATTTCCGCTGATTTGCATAAATTCGGATTTTGCCCGAAACCGGTCTCAACCCTGTTTCTTCGCCACGCCGACGATCTCGAGCGCGTCACCTTCAAGTTTGAAGACTGGCCCAATGGCCTGTTCACGACGGCGACCCTGGCGGGCACCCGCTCCGGCGGCGCCGTTGCCGGCTCATGGGCTGTCCTCAATCATCTGGGCGTTTCCGGCTATACGGCCATCGCCAAGAGATTGGGTGAAATGACAGACAAATACGTTCGCGGCATCGAAGCGATCGATGGCTTGTATATGCTGGCCAGACCCGACGCGACGATTATCAATTTCGGGGCTCGTGAGTTGGATATATTTTCGGTTGCCGAACAGTTCAGCGAGCATGGCTGGTTGCCGGGCCTGACCAAAAACCCCAAAGGCATGCACGCCATGATGTCGATGCTTCACAAGCCAGTGCGCGAGCAATATCTGGAAGACCTGGAAGCCGCGGTGAACCAGGTTCGCGGCGACAACAAGAACGCTTCCGAACTGGAAGCGGTCTATTAGGTGGATCAGCCGTTGTCGGCCAGCAGAGCGCCGACCAGATAGTGCGAGCCGCAAATCAGGATACGGGCAGGGGCCTTCGCGGTCGCCACGATATCATCAAGAGCATCGTCCAGGCTGGCGGCAGTTGAAGCCTTGAGGCCGGATTGCGCGGCGGCCCGCGCCATTTCATCGGCGCTTAAGCTCGCCGCCTCGCCGGCAATGGCGACACAGCGGGCATCCTCGGCGACATCCGCGAGCGGCGAGAGATAGCCGCCGGGATCCTTGCTGTTGAGCATGGCGGTAATCAGATGCAGCGGCCGATCTCCCCAGTCCGCCGCCGCCATTTGCGCCAGGGCGCGTCCGGCGTGGGGGTTATGGCCGGCATCGATCCAGAGTTCCCAGCCCGCCCCAGGCAAACGATCGACCAGGGGGCCGTGCGCCAGCCGTTGCAGGCGCGCCGGCCAGCTGGCGCCGGTCATTCCCCGGGCCATATGCGCCTCGCCGATGTCGAACCCCTTGAGGGCCCGCAAGGCGGCCACCGCCAGGCCCGCGTTGTCGATCTGATAATCGCCGTAAAGCGCCGGCCGGGGAAGCGCCAGGGTCTCAGTGCCGGCGCTGAACAGCAGCCCACCGTTCGCCGCACGGGCATTGAAATCGACCCCGTGGCGGATCAGCGGCGCCTCCAGTTTAGCGGCACGCTCGATGATTGGCGCGGCGGCCTCGGCCGGTTGCGGCCCGATCACCCCGGCCACCCCCGGCTTGAGAATGCCGGCCTTCTCAAAGGCGATGGCGGCGAGCCCCTCGCCGAGATATTGGGTATGGTCGATGGACACCGGCGTGATCACGGTGAGCGCCGGGCGAGCAACCACATTGGTCGCATCGAGCCTGCCGCCGAGGCCGTTCTCGAGCAGCAGAATGTCGGCGGGGGTGCGCGAAAACCCAAGGAAGGCGGCGGCGGTGGTGATCTCGAAATAGGTGATCGGCCGGCCCTGGTTGGCGGCCTCGCATTCCTCGAGAAGATCGCTGAGATGATCTTCCTCGATGAGCGCGCCGCCCAGGCGGATACGCTCGTGAAAGCGCGTAAGATGCGGCGAGGTATAGGCATGAACCTGGTAGCCGGCGGCCTCCAGGGCGGCGCCCATGAAGGCGATGGTCGAGCCCTTGCCGTTGGTGCCGGTGACATGGACCACAGGCGGCGTGCGGCGCTCGGGATTACCCAGGGCCGCCAGCAGCCCCTCGATGCGGCCGAGGGATAAATCGATCAGTTTGGGGTGCAGCGCCAGCAGGCGCTCCAGGATGACATCGCTTTTCACGCAGGCTTTTCCTTATTCGGTCGACAGATCACTCATATCATCGATGGAGGGATGAAGGGACAATACCAGTATGTCTGCCAGGTGATCCAAAACTGACCATTGCCTATCGAGCTCGTGCGGGGGCGGATTCGCGGCCGGCGGGCCATTTTGCTATCATTTTTGCCGAGTGGGGGGAGTCATTTGGGAATTCTCGGCTGATTCATCGCTCAAGATCGCATTGCCTTTAACAGCCTTGCCGCCGGATGTGAAAAAACATTCCGCGCAGGCTCTGCAGTGGTTCAATACGGCTTGCATGGAATTCTCGGGAAGGATGAGGCCACATCAGTTCTTGTTTCCAAGTGGAATTTTCGGATGGAATGAGGAAGCAACTATGCGAAAGACCGGAATTACGCTTATCGTGCTACTGATCCTGATGGGTTTTAACCTGAACCCCCTGCCCGCCCTGGCGGCCGGCGGCGCTAGCGGCGGATCCAGCGGAGGCTCAAGCGGCGGCTCCAGCGGCGGTAGCGCTGGCGGCGGCGGCTCTAGCGGCAGCAGCTCCAGCAGCCGTATCAACGCCTGGGTGAACCCCGACTACACGGCGGGAATAAAGGCAATCAAGGCCGAGAACTGGACCCAGGCAATTGTCCTCATGGACAATGTGGTGGCTGCGGACGCAAAGGACGCCGACGCCGAAAACTGGCTCGGCTATGCCCACCGCAAAGCGGGCAATTTCGAGATGGCCTTCAAGCACTACAACCTGGCGCTCATCATCAACCCCGACCACATTGGCGCCCACGAATACATTGGCGAGGCCTATCTCGAAAGCGGTAATGTCGCCAAGGCCAAAGAGCATCTCAATATACTGGACAAGCTGTGCTTCTTCGGTTGCGAGGAATATACCGAGCTGAAGGAGAAGATTGCGGCCCACAAGGCGGGGTCGTCGAGCTGAGGACCTTGGGATGACCGCCAGCGCACCTCAGGCAATCGTAGTCGAGGTCGTAGTCGATGTCTCTTCTTGGCTATGAACGGATGTTGCGACGGCTCGCTATAGCGATCCAAAATACGCTACAGTCGGCCCAACAGGCCCATAACAAACAGAGAAAATCTCATGATTCGCGGAATTGATCATATCGAATTGATTGTCCGGGACTTCGACAAATACATCGAATTCCTGAAGACACTCGGAATGAAAGTGTTGACGCACACCAGCCACCACGGTGAATCCGCGGAGCTACAGGCGCCTGGCGAAAATCAGCCGATTTTTGAAATCCATCAGGCCAGCGGCGAAGAGGTCATCGGCGTCAACCACATCGCCTTTCGGGTTGATGACGTGACGGCGGCCAACGAAACGCTGAAACAAACGAAAATCGATGCCGACGATCCGAACTATGTCAAAGAAACCGGTCGCACGACCATCAATTTGCGCGACCCGGACGGATGGCGCATGCAGCTTGTCGACGCCAAACGAGAAGACCCGATCTAGCGCCGGAGCGGCTACTCTAGGTCGTGAGTCATGATGACTTCCGCTCTTGCCGACTAAGTTTCTATGGGGATCATCTTGCTTAGCTCGGTCTGGACAAGCTTTTTCTTAACTTGGTCCTGAGGCTGGCGAAGGACCATCGTCATGCCCCTAGCCTGTGCCATGTCACTCATCAGGACCAGCATTTCCAGGCCATAGCAATCCACGCTTCTGAGTTCATCCATTACCAACACGCAGCGACCGCCCTCAGCATGGTTGAATATATCGATAAGCGTGGAAATAACGGCCTTATCGGGCCATTGAAATCCGACGGGTACAGTTTGGAATATTTCCCGCATCTTTTAGCTCCTTTACATAGGCTGGTCTGGCGATCTGGCGACTCCGGTTCAACCGGGAATCCACGTCCGTCTGTACGGGGCCACAGCAGAGAAGGTCACGGCAGGCAATTTTCTTGCCTGTCTCAAATGATCTTATTTAAATAGACCGCAATGGCCGCCGCCATCACACTTTGACGGGATTTTCCGCCGCGATCCGCCAACGCTTTTACTTTCAGAAATTGATCGATCTCTAGCCGGACCGTGGCCTGTTTGCGCAGTTTTCTCGGTTTGAAATTTGACGACGATCGCACCGCGCGCTCTGCGGGCGCATCCGCTGAGATAAATTTCCGAGACGGTTTTGCCACTGAATCTGCTCCGGCGCGCCGCCGTGACAGGGGGGCCTGCTCAGATCCCCATGACACAGGCCGAGTGACGATGTCCCGCTGCCGAACGATCAGAGAGGATAAGGGTGATATCATGGTTTTCGGCTGCCAGATTTCCACGGTTTCCTCCCGGACAGCGGGTTTTTCCTTGGCTACGGCACAAGGCGTATGCCGCCGACCTACTGCAAGCCCGCTTCGTGGGGGAGAGATTTGCCGATCATTGCGATCCGGCACTCTGCGGACTCGCCTATCGGTGAAACCTCCATCGCCCTGGCATTCGTCCCATTGCGACCGGCACGGGGGCTGGTTTTGCAACTGTTCCAAACTCATGTGAGCGACAGCAGCTGTGGGTTCAGCTTCGCCTTTTCTGGCGAAGAGCGAAGGCCGAGGACTGGATTTTGTCTGATCTGTCATGCTGATTATTCCTCTCGAAGGCCTTCTCTATAGAGACGAGCGTTTGCCAAACGGGCGAGATCGGAAGAGCGTCG
>JAYGED010000294.1:0-12441 GCA_046582565.1 Alphaproteobacteria bacterium | reverse complement strand
AAGTTGATGCGATCCTCGCACGAGACATGGAACTCATCGCAAGACCCGCCCTGGACACAAAGGTGTAACCAACAAAAGAGACCGCCATGCGACGTAGACTAAAACCACCTTGACAGCAAGCGCCTCATATAAGCGGACATTAGTCACTAAGCTGTTAACGGAGAAGGGTTGCCAGATTTCTTAGCAAATTAAGATATGCTTTGGCTGTCAATATCAGTTGGAGCGATAACAATGTCAAAGCGCGCGCAGCATCGTGCCCGATACATCGAAGGCTGGAATTCAATGGATGCCGGTAAGTTATTATCGTCAACTACTGAGAATTTTGTCTTTGATGACCCGGCGGACCCGGCACCGATCACTAAGGTGGACTTAGTACGATACATGCCAGTGTGGGTCGAGAGAGCACAAAGGTTGGGAGGTACATTCGAGTTCGATATCACTGACAAGGTCGTAATGGACGAAGCTGGCATCTTGCTGGAATGGTACTGGTGGCAATTGACTGGCATCGATGTCATTGGGTCAGCTATCATCAAGACAAGCGACGAAGGCGTCTTTTCCGAACGGATAACCTACTACAGAACCCCCTGGCCATTACGTGCTTGATACGACTATGACGGTATCGAGTAGTCGGGGCGCATTGGCGCATGGAATTGAATCCGGTGATCCTGAACGCAATCCAGTAGGGAATGAATTGGAGTATTTGGGCACATTTCACGGAACGTCATGAATAATCCAGGCTAGGTGATGCTGAAGAATGCGAGGATCATGGCTGAGTAGAGGCGCAATCTGACGGGCGCTATCGGCTGACGGAATTGGGTCGGTGGAAATTGGCTGAGCCAAATTCAAACTGACGCACTACCAAAACTCAAGTTAAGTTGACAGACGGCCCCCCCCCGCCTCTAGCGCACCCGCCAGGCCTGGGTGCTGCGGGTGATGCCTCGGGTCAGCAGGATGTGGAGGATTCGGGCGCCGGCGCAGGTGTAGGCGATCATCATCGCCATGGCGGCGGCGAAGGGGAGTTCTCCCTGATCGTCCATATTCAGCATCGCAACCGAAGCCAGTGTCGTATCCGAGGAATAGAGAAACACCACCGCCGAGACCGTGGTCATGGCGTTGAGGAACAGATACATGGAGATGTCGAGGATCGCCGGCAGGCAGATCGGCACGGTGATCCGCCCGAAAGTGCGGTAGAACGGCGCCTTCAGCGATGCCGCGACGGACTCGAACTCCGGATCGATCTGCTTGAGCGCGGTAACCGCCGTCAGATGGCTCACCGTATAGAAATGGGTGACCGTCACCAGCACCAGGATGCCCATGGTGCCATAGAGGAAGTTGAATGGGTTCGAGGGGTTGTTGAAGAAGAAAATATAGGCCAGCCCGAGCGCCATGCCGGGCACCGCGAGCGGCATCATGGCGACCGCGTGAAAGGCGTTGCGTCCCACGGTGAAGCCACGCCCTTTCTCGACCAGATAAGCGCCGAAGAAAATGATTATGGTGCCCACCACCGCCGTATATAGACTCATGCGGATGGAGTTGAAATAGGATTCCCAGCCGCCGCCGTTGGCCAGGTCAAAATCGTAATTACCCAGGGTCAGTTCCAGATTATAGGGCCAGAATTTGATCAGGGCGGCGTATTGTGCCATGCCGATCATGCACAGGATGAGGAAGGCGACCAGCGAGCAGAAGGCGAGCATGGCCATGTCGCGGCGGCGGTCCGGCTTGGGCTGAAAGGGGACGGCGCGGGCCGACAGCTGCGCGACCTGCTTTTTCTGCACCATGCGGTCGACCGAGAAGGCGATCACCGCCGGGATCAGCAGGATGATCGAGACCACCGCCCCCATCTGGAAATTCTGTTGGCCGATGACCTGCTTGTAGATGTCGGTGGCCAGCATGTTGAAATTGCCGCCGATCACCTTGGGCACGCCGAAATCGGTGAAGATCAGGGTGAATACCACGAAGCCGGCGCTGATCAGGCCGTACTTGCACCCCGGTAGGGTAACCGTGAAGAAGATTTTGACCGGGCGCGTTCTGAGTGCGATCGCCGCTTCGTAGAGCCTCGCGTCGGCGATCGACAAGGCCGTGATGACGATCATCAGGGCATGGGGAAACACCCAATAGCTCGAGCCAATGACGATGCCGATGGGGCCGTAGATCAATTCGCCGAACAGCAACTCCTTGGCCGCGCCCTGCTTGCCGAACCAATAGACCAGCGAAATGCCGGCCAGCAGCGACGGCGTCAGCAAGGGAATCGCCGCCACCAGCCTGAAGAAGGTCTTGAACGGCATGCAGGTGCGGGTCAGCGCATAGGCGTAGACGAAGGCGGCGCCCAACACCAGGAATGTGCCGAAGATCGAAATATAGAGGCTGTTGACGGCCGACAGGAACAAGGCGGGGGTCGAGAAATATTCCAGATAATTGGCCAGTCCGATGAAGTCGCCGGCACTGTTCTCAACGCTCTTCGACATCATGGTGTAGAGCGGCAGCAGCACGGCCATGGTCAGGAAAATGCCGATTACGCCCATGCAGCCGCGCATGATCCAGTCGTCGCGGCTGATCTTGGCCTTGATTCGGGGCGCGGGCGATGCAGGGATGGCGGCGTCGCTCATCGCTCACTCACCTGGGATCACTCACCGGGGTAAATCCGGATGTAGCGCGCCGGGAAGCGCACCAGCAGCTTCGCGCCCGACGTGACATCCTTGCGGCGCACCAGGTTGATGGAAAAATCGGCGCGCACATCCTGCTCGACGAAGGCCAAGCCGCCGAGTGTCACGCGATAGAACGAGCCGAGGAATTCCATATGGGTGATCTCGACCTCGACCAGATTGTCGTCATCGGCGGCGTCGATATCCTCGGCGTCGATGTCTTCCGGCCGGATGGCGACGGTGACCGGCGCGCCGGCGGCAAGACCGTCGGTCCGGCAGCGAAGGACGGTGTTGCCAAGCCTGACCGCGTCTTCGGACTCGACCGACCCGGTTATGAAATTCATGGTGCCGATGAAATCGGCGACGAACAAGGTGGCGGGTGCGCCGTAGATTTCTTCCGGCGTGCCGACCTGCTCGATTACCCCATGATCCATGACGACAATGCGATCGGCCATGGTCAGCGCCTCTTCCTGGTCGTGGGTCACCATGATGGTGGTGACTCCGAGGCGGCGTTGCAAATCCTTGATCTCCTGGCGCAGAAACACCCGCACCTTGGCGTCGAGCGCGCTGAGCGGTTCGTCGAGCAGCAGCAGACCCGGCGAGGTGGCTATGGCGCGGGACAAGGCGACGCGCTGCTGTTCGCCACCCGATAGCTGGGCCGGGTATTTGTCGGCGTGGCGCGCCAAGCTGACCAGGTCGAGCAGTTCGGCGACCCGCGCCTTGATCCGGTCGGCCGGCATCTTGCGGTTTTCGAGACCGTAGGCGACGTTCTTATAGACCGTAAGGTTGGGAAACAGCGCATAGGACTGGAAGACGATGCCAAAATCCCGCTCGGACGGCGGCAGGGCTGAGATGTCGCGGCCGTCCTGTTCGATCGTGCCGGCGGTTTGAATGTCGAGGCCGGCGATGGCGCGCAGCAGCGTCGTCTTGCCGCAGCCCGAGGGGCCCAGGAAGCAGATGAACTCGCTCATATTGACGTCGAGCGAAATGTCCTTGAGCGCGGTGAAGGTGCCGAAGTTCTTGGTCAGGTTACGGATTTTAAGATAAGGCGCGCCGTTCGCGTCCATCGCCATTCCTTACTCTTCCTGTCCAATACTCTATCACAAGGCGTGCGTTAAAAAAATCCAGCCACCCGCGCTGACCAGGAGCGCGGGTGGCCGGTCCGTCTGTAACGGGTTTGAGAGGCTAGCTCTTCGGCTCGGACTTGGTATCGTAGCGCGACTGCCATTCTTTGAGAATGCGCTTGCGATTGTTGGCGGCAAACTCGAAGTCATTATCGATCATGGCGTCGAGAAGGCCTGCCGGCATGTACTCAACCGGCTTGGCGATGCCGGGATAGGCTATGACAGCATAGTTGACGTTATACATAACGTTGGCTTCCTTGGTCACGGAAAAGTCCATGAGCTTTTTGGCGGCATCCAAGTTTTTGGTGCCTTTCATGATCATCGCTGCTTCCATATCCCAACCAACGCCTTCGCTGGGCAAAACGATAACAATCGGCGCCCCCTTGGCCATCAGCTTGGCGCCCCTAAACATGAAGGAAACGCCGATCGTGGCCTCACCGGCGGCGGCCTGACGGCAAGGCTTGGAACCGGAGTGGGTATACCAGGCGATGTTCTTGTGCAGATCATCCATGAACTGCCATCCACCATCCTCGCCGAACAACTGCAACCAACTGGCAACGTCGAGGAAACCGGTGCCCGACGAATTCGGGTTCGGCATCACCACGTGGCCCTTATAGACGGGCTTGGTCAAATCTTTCCACGACGTCGGCATGGGAAGACCATTATTCTCGAGCTCGATCGTGTTGACGCAAACTGAGGCAATCCAGGCGTCCAGGCCGACCCAATGGGGCGGGTTGGCTGAATCGACGAAATTCTTATCGAGGACTTCGACGCCAGCAGGGGCGTATGGATGAGACATGCCTTCTGTTTTCAGCAACATCAGGCTGGTTGCCGCCAGACCCCAGACGATATCAGCCTGTGGGTTGTTTTTTTCGGCCAGCAGTTTTGCCGTGACGATACCCGTGGAATCGCGCACCCATTTGATTTCGATATCCGGGTAGGACTCGTTGAACACCTCGGCGTAGCGCTTCAAATCATCGGCTTCAATCGCCGTGTAGACTGTTAACTCAGTCGCCGCCTGGGCAGAACCAGCAGCGGCGAAACCAGCAACGGCGACAAACACGCCAGCAATAGCGCCAGCGGCCCAACGAACCGTGCTCTTTTTCAAAATTCTATTCATCATAGTGAAACATTCTCCCTGTTGAGGTCTTCGTAGAATGATAAAGGCAAATATATCGTATTGATTTTTATTTCACGAGTCAATCATGTTATTATCTGTTTTTGATCGTTTTTAGGGCGTAGATGATTGTTTCGCACAACTACATGCCAGGAAGTGCGGATGGAATCCCACTAAGTCATCCGACACCCCATCAGGGTCCGCCATCCATGGCGCGCATCAGCAATTGAACCGGATGGACGCTCGATACCGAGGTTTGCGCCTCAATGTTCCAGCGGCAGGTCTCGCTATCGCAGACCACCAGGTCGGGCTTGAGCCCCTTGATCTGATCGACCAGGGTCTTGCCGATCGCCATGGCAATTTCGTGCTTGTCCCGGCCGTAGCCGTAGGTGCCGCCGATACCGCAGCAATCAGCCTTGGAGAGTTCAAGCTCGATACCTGGAATCAACCCCAGGAGTTCGACCGCCGGCTGTCCCATGCGGTGGCCGCGCAACTGACAGGGGCCGTGGTATAGAACGCGCAACGGCAACGGCTTTAAGGCTTTGCCGATGTCGTCCCGGTGGTTCTCGAGTAAAAACTCGCAAGCATCGACCATGGCATCGGCGACGCCGAGCGATTGGTCGTCCGTCATGTCCAGATAGGCGGCATATTTGGAGCGCAGAGTCAGGCTGCAACTGGTTGATGTGGAGACGATCGGGTGGTTCGCTTGAGCCGACGGATGAAGCGCCTCGATGAGGCGGCGCGCCCGGCTACGGGCAGGATTCCATTCACCGCTCGATAACATGGGCAGCGAGCAGCAAAAGTTGGTCGGCACGTACACCCGGTATCCCAAGTGATTGAGCAGGCGCACCATGGCTATCCCGACATCGGGGTCGTAGTTGGTGATCGCGCAGCCGGAAAAATAGGAAATCACCGGCCCGTTTGGCTGTGTTAGTTTCGAAAACCAGCGTTCGAATAGCGGGCCGCGAACCTCGGGTAGCGGTGCGTTCCGGTGGATGCCGAAGGCGCTTTCCGCAAGGCGGCGCAGAACATTGCTGTTCAACACCGCGTTCGTGATCCATGGAAAGACACCACCTAGTTTACCAACCAGTTCCGGCCGGTTTAACAGGCGTTGCCCGATGCTGAAATCGGCCCCGTGGGCCACCGCATCGGCCTTTGCCACCGTGATGATATCGGTGATAGCCACCTCGTTCGGGCAAACGCTGGAACATACGCCACATCCGCTGCAAAGGAATGGAGAGGATTCGGAGGACGGCTCGATAACGCGAAATCGCTGAGCCTGGGGGCCAACATACTTAGGCCCGGGAAAGGCACCCGTCACAGCCGCGACAGGACAATGGGCGTGACAAACGCCGCACTTGGTGCATAGATCCATGGATCGTAATACGGCGTTGCGGCCCTGCGCGTTATCGCCATGCTTGGTTATCGGGCTATCAGCGATTGCTTGGTGCAACATGACTACCGCCTCGCCCGCTGGCATACATCGTCGACGGCCTTGCGCCACTCAGCCCACAGGGACTCTCTTTCGTCAGACCCCATGGACGGCTCGTAGGCGATAGCGTCCACGGTTATGGCGCCGGCTTCATCGGCACTCATATACCCAGCGCCTATGGCCGCCAGATAGGCCGCCCCCAGCGCCGTCATGTCCGGCTCCAGCGAAACCGCTACCGGCATGCCGAGAAGGTCTGCCTGGCACTGCATGAGATAGCGATTGCGGGTCGGACCACCATCGGCGCGGACTTCGCTGATGCTTCCGCCCACCTTGGCATTCAAGGCATGGATGATGTCGGCGCACTGGAAGGCAATACCATCCAGCAAGGCGCGTGCGATGTGACCGGGCTCGGTATCCAGGCCAAGGCCGAACAAGCAGGCGCGCGCACCGGTTTCCCAGTGGGGCGCCGCCAATCCGGTAAAGCTCGGCACCATCGTCACGCCGCCGCAATTCGCAATACCTTCCGCCAATTCGGAGGACGCCGCGGCAGACGAAAACAGGCCCGAACGAACGGCCCAATCAATAGCCGATCCAACGGAGAACACGCCGCCCTCGACCGTGTAGTCGACGCGGCCATCAATCTCCCAGGCAATGAATACCGGTAGATTGCCGTCGGCTTCCACCGGCGATGCGCCGGTATTGACTTCGATGAATGCACCAGTGCCATAAGTCGCTTTAACAGTCGTGTTGTCCTTGCATCCCTGTGCGAACAGCGCTGCATGAGCATCGACCAAATCAGCCGTAATCGGAATGGTAGCGCCGTCGAATTCAGGATGGTTCGCGGTGCCGAAATCACCACTGCTCGGACGTATTTCTGGCAGTTGATGTTCGGCCAACGCGAATGCGTCGAGCAAATCGTGATCCCAACAGACATCGCGAAGATTGAACAGCGCGGTCCGCGAGGCCGTGCCGGCGTCTGCTGCGTGTACGTCGCCGCCTGTCAGCCTATCGATTACATAGGAATCGGTTCCGCCGAGGCGCAGTGTGCCGTTGTCGCGGGCAGTGGATACCTCGGGAAGATTGTCGATCAGCCAGCGGAATTTTGACGCCGAGAAGTATGGATTGAGAAATACGCCGGTGCGTTCACGCACCAAACCGCCAACGCCCTGGTTTTCCAATGCCGCGCAGATCTCGCCGGTTCGTCTGTCCTCCCACGACAGAGCGGGGCCGATGGCCATACCGGTTTCGCTCGACCAGGCCATGCTGGTTTCACCCTGGTTGGCAAAACCGATCCCCTTAACGTCACTCCACGATAGATTGGCATCCGCCAAGGCGCCGGCCGCGGCAGCAATACTCGTGGTCAGGAAATCCTCGGGGGCGTGTTCGACACAGCCGATCCGTGGCGTGGTCTTCGGCATCGGAGCGGAGTGCGCTGAACGCTTGCCGCCCTCGGGATCAAACACCAATGCCGTTGTCGTCGTGCCGCCATGATCGATGCCGACAAAAACACCACTATCCATCTCCCGTTGCTCCGAGATACGCGTGGGCGGCCTCGGCCGCCACCCAGCCAGTCGCAATCGACACGCCCTCCGCCGAGCTTTCCTCCGCCGGGTTCCAATGCGCGAGCGTACGCCCGGTGACAAAAACATTCTCGTACGCAGTGGAGCCGTCGCTGAGCGGGCGCAGATCGCCATCGGTTGCAACCCCTGCCACATGCAGGGCGCTCAAGGATCGATCCACCGAAAGAGCGTTCAATGGCTCGCTTTGGTAGACATCCAAACCCAGCGTCGTTTCGTGGACCGCGCCATGGGAATCAACGTCGAGACCCCCCATGAGGATGCCGCCGGTTGAAATGACGATGACCGATGCGTCATGGCTTCGGCCCCTGTCGTCAACAAGTGATACGAAGCGGCCACCCGCGATGCAGGGGCGCTCGATATGAACGCCGGTGTGGATGATAACCCCGCGATCATTGAGCGCGTGTTCGAAGGCAGATTGAAGGCGCATTCCGGGGATGCTGGGCGGCAGTGTGGGAACCTCGAGACACGGTATGGCCAATGCTCGTTCGAGCGCGGCCAAGATCCGGCTGTGTTCCGAAAGGCCCAAAACTGCGGGGAACAGAACAACCTCCGTTCCGTCCGGAATTTGGCTCTTAAGGCCGCTGAAATAGATGTCACTATCTTCAAGCGCGTCAAACGCTCTGGCCAGCCCCGCGTTCTCCACGACTAACCCGGGTGCGTCGATGTCGACGATGGACGCATCCACGCCTTTCTTGCCAAGCTCAAGCGCCAGCAACTCTGCCGGAAAGTCCCGATGATGCCGCACGCGGACAATGGCGGCCTGCTTGCCATACAGGCACTCGAAGGTCGCCTGGCGCCAGGCAACGCCGTAGGCGGGAGCGTCGAGCCCGGCGGGCGAGACAGCCGAGGCATTGTTGCCATCCGAGCGCAAGCATTGGGCCCAGGGTCCAGCACCCCCGAAAAACCAATCAAGGGCGGCGCGAGCCTTCCCGACGCCGATCTTTTGGTAGGGATGGTTTTCATTGAGGTGCGATAGGGCATCGAACGGCGATGATAGGGGTTGTCCGTTACCATCCGGCGCGTAGCCGAGAACATGTATCCCGCCTGGTGCGTAATGTAGCGAGCCAACGCCTGTCGACAGCATGCGAACCGAGTGGCCATGATCGAGCAGGCGTGTTGCCGCAATCAAGCCGTCCAATTCAGCGCCTACAATGAGGGCATCGGATTTCATCGATGATCCTCCACTGGAAGGATGTCCCGGGTGAGCCGAATGCCCAGGGTTTCCCGATAGATCGCGTCACTCAGCAGGGTCTGTCGTGCCTGCTGCCCCCAGGCCGTTCTCATCGTCCCTTTAAGGCGTTCGGTCCAAAATCTACCGAGATCATCCTCCGCCTGGTAATCCGGATTATGTTCCGCGATCAATGACGCAACCCGACTACTGCAATAGGTTCCCTGGCAGGGACCGAAGCCGATCCGCAAGCGGCGGCGAAGATCATGAAGATGTTGAATGCCAGAAGAGCGGATGAGTTCTATCACCTCGGCGCCATCCACCGATTCGCACTCACAGACAGGCGCCGTGAACGCCCGATCCCGTTCGATACGCTGGAAGTTTTCCGCAGGCCGCCAGTTCGGCTTCGCGGCGCAGACGGTCAATGGCGTGGTCGCCGTTTCGCTGTGCGCGTTTATGCGAAAACGCCGGCAAACATGATCGCCAAGATCCTCGGCCATGGCGCGATGTGTCGTCAGCGATCCGCCGCATACGGTGAAAAACCCCTCGATGCCATTGTCGGCATGATCGGTGACCAAATGGCGCCTTGGTAACGGTTGGTCCGATGTCCAGTTGTCCGGCTTGCACAGAGGCCGCACCCCGGCCCAGGCGCGAAAGGCGCGATAGCCGCGGATACCGGGAATCAACGGCTCGGCATTGTCGAGCAGTTCCTGGATTTCATCGGGGCGGACATGGGTCGTATCGGGGTTATCGACGACCTCCGATGTGGTGCCGAACAGACTGACGGTTCCGGTCGGAACCATGATGTCGTTGCTGGTCGGCGGCCGACAGCGATTGATCGCGCGCGATACCAATCGATGGGAAAAAACGATGATCGATCCCTTGGTCAACTCAAGCTCCACGGCTTCACCAACCAAGGATGCGATGCGCCCCGACCAGGCCCCCGCTGCATTGACCACCACATCCGCATCGATTCGCCGTTGTCCTCCGCTGCCCTCGGCAAGAACACTTCGCACCCGTCCTCCGAAGACGTCGATTTCCGTGACCTGGTGGCGCGCCAGTATCTCTCCACCGCGACGGCGCACGTCATCGGCCAGTAAGTTCACCAGCATCCAAGAATGGACCGTTGCGTCGGGAACGGCGAAGGCCCTGACGATATGGCGGCTTAAATTCGGCTCCTCCGCCATGACCTGGTCAGGGTCCAACTCGTTGATCGTGATATCGGCATTCTGACAGCCGGCGAGAAATTCGTCGCTGAACCCCGGTGGGTCGTCTGGTAGTGACACAAACAGGCCCCCGGTCCGCTCAACGGCTTCAGGAGCAAGGCGCGCGATGATCCGGCGTTCGCGCATGCATTCAGCAGCATAATTCGTATCGCTGACGGCATAGCGTGCGCCGCTTTGCAGCATGCCGTGAAAACGGCTGGTGGTGCCGGAACCCAGATCGCCGAACTCGACGAGGGTGACCATGAATCCACGCAAAATCAAGTCACGGGCAACACCACACCCGGTCGCTCCGCCACCAATGACAACGACCCGAGGGTTAGAGTTCACTTGCGGCACCTTGACCTACCTCCGATGTGCGGCAGGCTCGGGCAGTCATCTGTTACGCGCAGCAGATACCACCAGTCCCAACGTGACGGCGCCAGCCGCCAAATCTCGATTACTCATAAAAATTTCTTTCCTCCCCCGTGTTTGCCCGTTTGCACAAAATGACTCGTCAAGCCAAACTATTTATAAACACGCAGGCCATCATAACGACCATAACGACAAATAACAATCATTTTTTTATAGTTTATGATCGTTTTAGTAAATGACTGATTGTTTCACACATGCTATAAGATCCCTATGACCAAGAAAATTCGAAACCCATCGGCGCGCCGCCTCGCCATTCAACGGCAACTTCTCTTGGATGGCATGGTGGCGGTTGAAGCCTTGGCTCTCGATCTCGGCGTGTCTGTCGCGACGATCCGACGTGATTTGACTATCCTCGAAGATGACGGTTCGGTCCGACGAACACACGGCGGCGCCGTAATCACGGCACCCCGTGGCGCCGATCAAGAATTTTTGTTACGTGAACAAACAGATCGTGAGGCAAAATGGTTAATAGCGCATGCCGCCATAGAACTGATTGAGCCCGATCAAACACTGTTCATGAACGATGGATCGACGGTGATGGCGCTTGCCCGTGAACTGGTGGCATCAGACATGTCACTGACCGTGGCGACACCCGGTGTAAACATCGCAACTGCGCTGTCGCAAAACCCAAGAATAAGCGCCTATCTTGCCGGTGGTCTGGTACGGCATAGAACACTCGGGACCGTCGGTGATTTTGTCGAACATATGTTGTCGGCAATCAATGCTGATACGGCATTCATGGCCGCCGAAGGATTCTCCGCAATTGAAGGATTGATGTTTTCCTATGAAGCCGACGCGAAGATCGCACGCATTATGAGCAATAAGGCGGCGAAAACGGTGGTACTGGCGACGGCACAAAAGATTGGGAGACGTGATCGCATGACGGCCTTTCCGGCATCCAGGGTTGATGTGCTGATAACGGATTGCCAGGATGAAAGTAGGATCGGTGCAATTCGGAACCTGGGTGTTTCGGTGATTGTGGCTTCAAAGGAACAAGATCACACGAGCAACGTTGATATACTTCCGGTTTAGTCATAGGCGAAAACGGTTTTGGGCGGTGTCTGAGCAAATCGGCTTGAGGCAGTGAGGCACGTTTCGTAGCGTCTGTGGGTGAGAAATTCATTCCGATACTTCAAGACTTCGCCCGATCTCATCCACCTGGTGCGCCTTGGCAGATTGGCGTCAACTTGCGGCCTGAGATCTACAGATTATGGAGTTTCGCAGACCGGTGCGCGTTTGTCTGACAGTGCCGTCGAACGCATTAGATGACGGTGAGAAGCCTCATTGATCAAATCGCAAAACTTCCGCTTTGGGTCATTAACGGACGTTTTGCGACCTGTCCCTGAATGTCCGCTTTCGGGGGTAAAGCGGAAGTAATTTGAGGCAAAATAGACGGATTGGGACGGCATCCACACAGGGGCCGCAATCTCGCCCGCACCAAACTAACCAGAGATCAAAAGAAAAGGCCCTGCCGGGAAGGTGCAGAGCCAATTCAGGGAGGTCATAAATATCGAGGAACAGGGGGATGTCCTTCAATGAGGCACTGTAGCCTGAGATGTCTTGTTAAAAGGTTAATGTGACTGGGGGGCGTGGGGGCGAGAGTGGTCGTGAAGTCGCCAAACGGGCTTAGACCCTGCATTCCGTTAACTAGGTCATGGACTCATTAACGCGTAGCCATATCCGTATAGATGCCAACTTTATCATGGCGAGGTAGTTGAGGGCATGTTTCTCGAAGCGCGTT
>JAYGED010000286.1:0-8514 GCA_046582565.1 Alphaproteobacteria bacterium | reverse complement strand
AAGTTGATGCGATCCTCGCACGAGACATGGAACTCATCGCAAGACCCGCCCTGGACACAAAGGTGTAACCAACAAAAGAGACCGCCATGCGACGTAGACTAAAACCACCTTGACAGCAAGCGCCTCATATAAGCGGACATTGGCCAATCTGGGAAAGCTCTGACTGCTATTCGAACCGCCCAAGCCCTTCATTCAGCCTAAATTGAGATTCAGGGTAGGTCGCAAACCCGATGGGAGTTGCTGTTCAGGGGTGGAGTATTTTTTTCATAATTTACGCGGCGGGTTAGCGCCTCTAGAGGTTTTGCCCGACTTTTTCGGGGGGGCATACCCCTATTCTGCTGTGCGGGGGGGGTAGCGGCGTCGCAAGGTAACGCTGACTCCCAATATGCGCTGGCCCTTTCATACAAATCTGGAGAAGGCGTTGAGCAGGATGACGAACAGTCGGTTCACTGGATCCGACTAGCGGCGAAGCAAGGTCACGCAAACGCACAATATCTGCTGGCCACTTCATACGCACTCGGCGAGGGCGTTGAACAGGACTACGATAAATCGGCTCAATGGCTCCAGCTAGCGGCGAAGCAAGATAACGCAGCAGCACAATCTTTACTGGCCTCATATTATTGGATGGGGCAGGGCGTTGAGCAGGACGACGAGCAGGCGGTTGACTGGTTCCGGTTATCCCCCTATGAGTTGTGCGCCGCCGGTAGGAATAATGTCCGCTTTGCACCCGAAAGCGGACATTCTGAGGGTGGTCGCTAAATGTCTGCTTTTGACCCATAGCGGACATTCGAAGTGCCATGCAATTCGATGCAGAGATAGCTTTAATCAGGGCGTATTACCCCCATATCACAAAGGGATTATATGGCCTTTATTTCGAGCATAGTTAGGTTGAAAGACATGGAAATTCTTGAAGCTCAGGCAGTTCATTTGCCGCGGATCGTTGAGCTCAAACTGGCAATGTTTGAGGAGATGGGATTAGGCCATCTCCTTGCGTCAAACTTTAAGCCGTTGGTTCTTTCCGATTACCAAAAGCTCTATGAGTCTTTAGAAGCAAAACATTTTCTAGCCACCCATGGTGGCACTATCGTTTCGATGGCGGGTGGTTTTATTAAATCAGATATACCGTACCGCTATTTCAACAATCCACGATATGGTTTCGTCGGCGATGTCTACACATTGCCGTCGGCAAGAAGACAAGACCTCGCTACAACGCTTAACAGTCATGTTCTCGATTGGTTGAAAAAAGAAGGTGTTGGAATGGTTCGTCTTCTGGCCTCCGATGCTGCGCGAACGATATATAAGGGGTTTGGATTTCAAGAAACTGATGAGATGGTCTTAACGTTTCCAGACGAAGGCCCCTAACTAGACGTTTGCCCAAAAGCATCAACTTGGAAAGCTGCAATAGCTTCCGTTCCTGGCTATTGGCGGACATTCACTTGCCTAGTGATTTACGTCTGCTTTACCCCCGAAAGCGGACATTCTGGGGATAGTCGCAAAATGTCCGCTTCTGATGCTGTGGACGGCTCCCGCCGCCGGCATCGCAATGTAACAACGTTTGTTGTTGCAACCACTAAAAAGGAAAGGCAACGTTATTGGCAAGGTGAACGTGAGGTAATGCAAAATTGGTCGAACCGAGGATCGGGAAAACCCGTTTGGGTCAGGGCGCATCAAGCGCGTGCTTCTGATTGGGACCCGATCCAGCGGATCGCATTAGGGCCAGCGGCCATGTATGCCGCATCAACAGGCCGGACACATGACTGCACCCGACCAGCTTGCATAGACCTCAAAATAACCCTTGCCAACAGGGAGCCGTCCACACATGACCTATTTTGTTGAAATACTCCTGAAAATGTCATTTCAGGCTCAAATCGAACAGCAATACTAATTTGAAGTATTTCTAAATAATTGAAATTATTGAAACTAAATTTCATCGGCATCTAAAAGCCTAGAATTTGAAGCCCTCAAATTAGTTTTTCAACAAAATAGACCCACAACGGACGTTGGTGACGTGCCGCGGGCGGTATGAGTAGGATACCGGTTCCGAGCGATTGACGAAATTTAGACGTAGAATAGCCCCGCCAAGGGCATGAAGATGGTGGACAACACCCTGGTTTTCTTCGCCGGTGAAACGCCGCCCGACAGGGTGATCTGAACGCCCCTATTCCGAATTGCGGCAGAGTGACTGACTGAGGCAATGAACACCGCCGCCGCCCAGGGTGAACATGGACATATCCGGGTCATAGACCTCGAACCCGAGATCACGAAGCTTCTGGTTCAGCTTTACGCCGCCCTTCATGGACAGCACCTTCTTGTTGCCGAGAGACACCAGATTGACGCCGAGCGCCTTGGCCTCGCCATAGCCGACATCGACGAAATCAAAATCGCGCTCGCGCAGCCAATCGACCAGCCAGTCCTCCAAAGCATCAACACAGGCGACTAGCAACTTGGGCGCCAGGGGCACCACCATGCCGTCCATGTGAACGAAGTGGGCCGGGATCGGCGCTACCATGGCTTCCCAACCCTGCTCTTCCATCCAGCCCGCCACCTGCATGGCGCCCTCTTCCTCGGAACGCTCGCCGCTGTAGCCGATGAGCACCCGGCCGGGCTCGAGAATGACGAAGTCGCCGCCTTCGAAATGGCCGGCGGTGGCGTACTTCCAGATGGGAATGCCCATGCTCTGGTAGAATTGGATGACCGTGGCATAATCGGCGCGGCGCGACTTGAGCTGCATATGGCAGATGATCGCCCCCCAGGGCGTCATTGCGCTTGAATCGCGAGCGAAGAAATTGCGGTGCAGGACCTCGTCGGCCTCGAGGAAATGGCAGTTGACGCCGGCGTCTTCATAGATGCGCACCATCTCGGCGTGCTGGGCCATGGCCTCCTGAAGATCGAACGAGACCCCCATCTTCTCGGCGTTCTTGAGAGTGCGCTGGGTGATCGGGCCGGCGTCAATCCAGCGGAAATACTCGGGCCGCCCCAGGAGTACGTCACGCAGGACGCCGTAGTCGTTGTCGATGCCCCAACGGGATCGGGTCTCGGTCGTATTGTAGTTCATGGTGATCTCATCGTTACTGAACCGATTATGCAGTCGACATCGTCGGCCCATGATAGTCGATTGGTGGACGCGTAGCTTCCCCAATTCTTATTGTCCGCTTATGGCTATTAGCGGACATTATGGCGATGAGTGAATTAGGTCCGCTTTACCCCCGAAAGCGGACATTCTGAGGGTGGTCGGAAAAGGTCTGCTTTTGACCCGTAACGGACATCGTGCAGAATGAAGTGTACGGAAAAACACCCAGCGGAAGAGACCTTGCCGAATGCGCTGTTACACTCGTTCCCACCCAGAGATAAAGCCCATTGAATGACGATGACGGCGGCGTCAACGGTGGGTTATCGTGTGTCTTCGTGTCTCTGTATCTCGGTGGTTAATCTAATGATCTGCTAGCGCAGCTCGACGATGAGTTCGGTGGGGCCACCGGGGTCGTTGATGGACCAGCCCTCGCGTTCAAGGTCGAAGGGGCAGGATGAGACGACGCAGATGAGGTCGGCGCGGGCCTTGAGATCGACATAGCCGCCCGCCGGCACCTGGTTGGGCGGCGAAGTCAGACGGCCCTCCTCGTCGATGTGAGTGTTGGTGAAAAAATTTATGGGTTGGGGGATGACCGGCAGCTCGTGATTCAGGCCGCGCATGGCGATCTTGAGGTTCTCCGAGCAGCTCCGGTGGTAGCCGTCAAAACCGAATTGCGCGTAGCGCGCCTGGTCGCAGGCCGCAAGCATCATATCGTGCATGCCACCCGCCCCGTCTTCGACGAAATCGAGCATGGGCTGGCGAAAGCGGCTCAGCAAGGTGTCGCCGGGCCGGGGCTTGACCGATAAAGACCAGGCCCAGGTGTGCATGGGCGACAGCCACTCTCCGACGTCGCCGGCGCAAAAGGCAAAGAAATCGGCCGCTTGGCGGCCCTTGGGCGTGACGATGCGGATACGGCCACCCTCACCGACGTGGAACGCGCGGCCCTCGGCCGCCGGGACGACGTGGCTTTCCATGCCTGCTGCTCCTACCAACATTCCCCAGATGACTTCCAAAACCGTGGAAATCGTACCACCGTTCCACCGCCAAGAGAACTGCATCCCACCCGTGGCCATCCGATGCCCTGATTCGAGGTATCCAAGGTGCCGACGAATGTCCGTTGTTGGCTATTAGCGGACATTATGGCGATGGGTGATTTACTTCCGCTTCACCCCCGAAATCGGACATTCTGGAGGTGGTCTAAAAACTTCCGTTAATGACCCAAAGCAGACACCGCTGGCAATCAACTTTAGCGCCCTATCGCCAGCGCCCGGGCCCGCCTCAGATGCTGGTGAGGTTGGTGAGGATCGCTTCGATCTTCAACCAGTTCATGCCGATAAGGACGCTCTCCACGACCAGAACGACAAGCAGACAGGCGACGAAGCCGTAAAGAATGCGCGTGATTTTGTTGGGACTGTTGTTGAACATCGGCGCCACGAGATGAGCCCGCATGAGCAGCTCCAGGCGCTGGCGTAAGGCAAGGACGGCGAGAAGCGCGGCACCCTAGAACGCGGCGTAGAGAAAGAAAACGCTGCTTGTCACCCGTGTGCCTCCCGTTTGGTGTTTGTTGTTGGTTGCAGTCTCCGGAAGGGGGTCACTTGAGTCCAATAGCGCGACCTCAATGTCCGCATATGGCTAGGAAGAAACCTTCTAAGCGCCGCCAAATAGAGTCCGCTTTTGGGCGGAAAGCGGACCTTTCGCGAGATGATGTCTGGTGTTGGTAGGAAAGCGGACGAAATTCAGGGTAGCAAAAAACGTCGCATGTTGACTCCATTCGGACATTGATCGTGTGAAACATTACGCCGCCCCGATAATCGCCGCGGCTTTCTCGGCGATCATCAGAGTCGCCGCGTTGGTATTGGCGGACGGCATGGTTGGCATTATCGAGGCATCAACAACGCGCAGTCCCTTGATCCCACGCACGCAGAGTTCGTGGTCGACGACCGAAGTCGGGTCGACCTCCGGCCCCATCCGGCAAGTGCCCATCATATGGAAAACGGTCGTGCCGCGCTGGCGGGCGGTATCGAGTAACTCATCATCGGTCACAACCCCGTCTCCCGGATAGATTTCACCATCGAAATAGGGCTCCATTGGCTTGGTGCGCAAAAGCTCACGCGCCATCTTTAGCCCCGCCAAGAGGACACGCTGATCGCTCTCCTCGCCGAGATAGTTGGCATCAATCACCGGCTTGTCGAAGGGGTCGGCAGAACGAACCCGCACTGTGCCCATGCTGTCCGGCCGTTGTTGCCAGGCAGCGATGGTCATGCCAGGTTTTTCATCCAACTTGCTCTGATGCCCTTCCTTGTAGCTCGCGGGCATAAAGGTGATCTGCAGATCATTCACCTCCAGCACCGGGTCGGAGCGCGCGAAGGCATAGCAAACCGTCGAGGCGATCCCCAGAACCGAGGGCCGTTTGAACGCCCATTTCACCGCTTCTGCCATCAGGCGCAAGCCATGCACTCGCTCGTTCAACGTGTCGGAATTCTTGACCCGCGCGGTGAAGCGCGGCGTAAAGTGGTCACGGAGGTTCTCCCCCACCCCAGGCAGCGCGTGGCGGGTCTCGATACCGACCTCCGAAAGATGATCCGGGTGGCCAATCCCGGCCAGTTGTAGGAGTTGCGGCGAGTTGATGACCCCGCCGCAGAGGAGCACCTCACGCCCGGCACGCAACTCCACACTCTTGCCACCGCGTCCGCCCTTGACATAGCGCACGCCGACACAGCGCCTTCCTTCAAACACGAGATCCGTTACGTGTGCGCCCGTCCGGACATCCAGATTTGGTCGGTGTTTGACCGGGGTTAGAAACGCCTTCGCCGCACTTTGCCGCCGTCCATCGACAATGGTTCGTTGGGTATAGGACGTTCCCTCCTGTGTCTTGCCGTTGTAGTCCGGAATTTTAGGGATACCCAGGAGTTCTGCCCCGTCCATAAACGCCTCGACCAGCGGATGGCGCCAATCGGTAGGTGTCACCAGCAACGGTCCGTCGCGGCCACGCCGGTCATCCGGATCCTCACCGGTGTAGGTCTCGAGGCTCTTGAAATAGGGCAACACATCCGCGTAGCTCCAACCAAGGTTGCCCCTTTGCGCCCAATGGTCGAAATCCGCCGGCGTGCCGCGGTTAAATATGCAGCCATTGATCGACGACGATCCCCCCAGCGCCTTACCTCTGGGAATTTCTACCCTCCGCCCACCGGTCCAATCCGACGCCTCGGCCTCGTAGAGCCAATTGTAGGTCGGGTTTTTCATCAGCTTCATATAGCCCACGGGCATGTGGATGAGTGGGTTCCAGTCCGATGGTCCTGCTTCGAGGACGCATACACGGATCCTTACGTCAGTAGAGATCCGGTTGGCGAGGACGCAGCCGGCAGATCCGGCGCCGATTATGATGTAGTCGAAGGTGTCGGTCATAGCGGTTGGCTGATATTCACCATAACCGGTGGTCAGTACCCGACCACATCGGCGGACAGATTCGCGGCCAAACGACGTTCCATAATTAATCCCCCTTCGTTGGGAGACTAGCTGTTAGGAGGACCAAAATCCATGTGCTTTGCAAGAGACAAAAGTTCTCCCCTTCGGCACCAGTGTTTTCAATGGGTTACTTGGTTATCGGTCCATTATTAGTGGACGATATTTTCATCTAGGTACACGTGAGGTACACGGACGGCGGAATTTCTGGCTGGGTGCCATGGTTTTCGGATTGTGCATAGACAACGGGTGTAGGCCCCTCCGAAAAAATCCGCCAAAACCCTCGAAGACGCTTACCCGCCGCGCAAATAATGAAAAGATAAAGGCGCTCTCCTGCCCTCGACGGCATCCGCCGCAAGACATCGCTCATCACGACCTTCAAACTTATCTTGAGCGCCCAACGAAAGTGGCGGAAGCTGGATGTGTCAAATCAACTCGCTGAACTCGTCGAAGGAGTGCCGTTCAAGGACGGAAGCAAGATAACCAAACACGCCGCCTGATAGCCCCGTCGCCAGCTTTCGGGCATAGCTTAACCGGTAACCCGCGACCCTTCGATTGACGATGTCGGATCAGAACGGGACTATTTCAAATTAAAAGGCTTGCTATTCTACCATGCCCTTATATTCCGCAAGCACATCATCCGGAAAATGCATCCACCCCGTGATGATGTACTTGTTGCCTTTCTTCACTACCGAGCCCAAATGAGCGTGCGTCCATTCCGCCGGCCAAATAAGGGTTTTTCCCTTTTCGGGTTTGACTTTCAATCCTAACATCGGAAACTCCGTTTCACCGCTATCCGGCACATCATTCAAATACGTCATCCACACGAGCATTCTATGCAAGTGAACCAATGATGTCCGTTCTGAGTGCAATGCCCCGAAATGACCACCTTCATCGTATTTTTGAATGTTGAACGGCCCGATATACACTTTCTGCAGAAAACTTTTTAAAAACCCCCATTGTGCTAGGTAATCCAAATAACAAACATTCAAATGCTCGATATACGTGGATACGACATGGAATTTTTCATCTTCCAGGTCGCTCGGCACAATAGTGAGGTCGGTTGAATTTTTGACTGATGTGTTGCGTTTTCCGTCCGATACGACGCCAGGTCTCTGAGAGCCTTTGTTGCGTTCGAAAAACTCAATCAGACCATCGCAGAGAGACGTGTTTTCCAGCATCCAACAGCCGATAAAATTTGGGTGTTTGGTGACATTCAGTGTAAGTCGATTAATCATCAATTTGCTCCCTTTTCCCCCCACCAATAATCGTAAATGGACGACTTCCGTCATTTCTGAATTCAATCATGCCGTTTCCTTTCCGTAAGTATTCGCGCCCCTTTTTATACTGCCCCACCATCAACAAAACCATTCCTAGACCGTAGTACGCCTCGGACAAATCGGGCTTGATGGCTAGGGCCTTGTGATAGCTGGCGACGGCCTCATCCAGCTTGCCCTGCTCCTTGAGCGCAGCGCCAAGATTGCTATGCGCCTCGGCGTAATCGGGCTTAATGGCTAGGGCCTTGTGATAGCTGGCGACGGCCTCATCTGGCTTTCCCTGCTCCTTGAGCACAACGCCAAGGTTGCTATGCGCCTCGGCGTAATCGGGCTTGATAGCTAGGGCCTTGTGATAGCTGGCGACGGCTTCATCCAGCTTGCCCAGCGCCTTGAACGCATTGCCAAGATTGCTGTGCGCGTCAGCGTAATCGGGCTTGATGGCTAGGGCCTTGTGATAGCTGGCGACGGCCTCATCCAGCTTGCCCTGCTCCTTGAGCACAACGCCAAGGTTGCTATGCGCCTCGGCGTAATCGGGCTTAATGGCTAGGGCCTTGTGATAGCTGGCGACGGCTTCATCCAGCTTGCCCTGCTCCTTGAGCACAATGCCAAGATTGTAGTGCGCGTCAGCGTAATCGGGCTTGATGGCTAGGGCCTTGTGATAGCTGGCGACGGCCTCATCCAGCTTGCCCTGCTCCTTGAGCACAA
>JAYGED010000252.1:0-2286 GCA_046582565.1 Alphaproteobacteria bacterium | reverse complement strand
TCGGTCAGGGCATGGCCGCCCTTGATCTCGACCCGGTTCTCGGCGTCGCGCGCATAGGCATGAAACAGCCGCGCCTCGTGGTACACCCCGGCCATCATATGGCCGGCGCTACCCAGCAAGCAGTGCTCGGGCCAGATGTAGAGCTGGTATTTACCGGCGCGCTCAAGCTCGGCGCAGTAATACTCGCACTGCTTGGCCAGCCATTCGTCATCGGGCAAGCCGAGGGCCGCGGCCAGGCCCGGCGCCGGACAGTAGCGTCCGGCCTGCACATCCTCCAGCGCGATGATGGTATGGGGCGCCGGGGCCGCTCCGTCGCCATCGCGCCAGAAGGCGGCGAAGAAGATCTGCAAGGGATAATGGGTGTCCATGGTGGTGGTGATGGCGCTGATCCGCCCGAGATTTTCATAGATCAGCCGGGCGATGCGATCGCTGTCTTCCACCGCCCCGGCGCCGCCGCGCCCGGCCACATACAGGCTGCCCTCGGGGTAGCAGAAGTCCTTCTGCATATCGATGCCGACCAGCTCAACGGAAAAACGATCGTCGCTGGCCAGGGAAATATCAAGTGATGAGCGAGCGTCCATCGCCGCCTCGAACACGGCGCGCTGATCGGGATCGTAATTCCAGCGGCCGGCGGCGGCGGAATCGTAATGGGCTGGCAGTTCCATGGCGTTCGCTCCAGAGGACCGGAAGTTCCGCAACTATACCAAGGCTTAGGGGGCTGCGAAACCGAGGGCCTTATCGACCAGATTGCGCAACGGCTCACCCGCCTGATAACGCCGGAAATTGTCCAGAAACAGCGCGGAGAGCGCCGCCTCATTACCGACGAAATCCCCCGAGTTATGGGGCGTGACGATAATCCCCGGATGGCGCCATAGAGGGCTCTCGGCGGGCAGCGGCTCGGTCTCGAAAACATCGAGGGCGGCGGCGGCAAGGTGGCCCGCATCGAGGCCTGCGACCAACTCAGCCTCATGGATAAGCTGGCCGCGCCCCAAGTTGATAAACCGCGCCGAGGGCTTCATGGCAGCGAATTGTTTGGCCCCGAACATGCCTTGCGTCTCGTCGGTGAGCGGGGTGATCAGAACCACGTAATCGGCATTTCCCAGGCATTCGATCAAGCCATCCTGGCCGTGAATCTTGTCGAAATCCTGATCGCCGGCGCGCGCTGTCCGCCCGACGCCATCGACCTGCATGCCGACGGCACGTGAGATTCTGGCGATCTCGCGGCCAATGCTGCCGACACCGACCACCAGAAGCTTTGCTCCTTCAACATTGTCGCTCAATCGGTGACGCCACTCGCTGCGGATTTGTAAATCGTTGCTCTCATGGAAACGCTTGGCGAAGGCGATAATCAGGCCGAGAACATATTCGGCCATGGCGCGGTCGAAAACACCGCGGGCGTTGGTGAGGACCACATCGCTTTGCGCCAGGCCGGGAAACAACGCCGCGTTGACGCCGGCGCCGCACCATTGAATCCAGCGCAGATCGCCGGCCGCATCCCAGACTTCTTCAAGACCCCCGGCGGCAAAATCCCAGCCCAGCAGCACATCGGCGCCGGGCAGGGCGGCGCGCAATTCATCGACGGTCATAGTGTAACGCAGCCCAACCTGCCCTCCGGCGATCGCCGCGAGTCCCGGAACATCATCGGCGCTGGCAGCACCCTGGACCACAATGGTTGTCATTTCCCGCTATTCCCTTCATGCACATAGTAAAATTCTGGAATCTTCATAAATGTTAATGTTTTTTTAGCATTTCGCGGATGATCATAGCGGTCATGGTCAAGTCTTCACATCCCCCTCTGACGGTCGAGTCGATTATTGACACGGCGGAGAGGCTCATTGTCGACACCGACGCCAAGGACTGTACGCTGCGCGCCCTGTCGCGCGCCCTGGGCTGCACGCCGGGGGCGCTCAACCGCTATTTCCCCGGCGGCGTCGACGAAATTATCAGCGCCGTCCAGCTTCGCGAGACCGATCGCCTGCATAGCTGGATCAATGACGCGGACAACAATCGGGATTACCCGAGCCTGGCCAATCTCAACCCCTCAAGCAACGCGGGCCGCCTGATCCGGCGCTGTTGCGCCTATCTCGATTTCGCCGAGGACAACCCGGCCCTCTACCGTTATTTGTTCGCCCATCCGCCGGTCCGGGGCGCAACAACAAACGAGCTAGTGGTGATCGCCATGATCGAGGACACCGCCATGATTATCCAGGCGGCGGCCCGCATGGGCGAACTCAACCGGCCGACCATCGGCTGGTCCGACGCCATGCGCCTCGCTCATCTCATCTG
>JAYGED010000239.1:0-2161 GCA_046582565.1 Alphaproteobacteria bacterium | reverse complement strand
GTCGGTAATTTCTTCACGCATCATGGCGAACAGCCGCCGTTCCATATCCGCGTATCCAGGCTGTTCGATCATTTCTTCTTTCATGCGGAACCGTTTGCCTTGCTTAAATTCCATCGGAATATCGGCTTTTATCCGACCCGGCTGGCGGGTGAAAAAAATGATCCGGTCCGCGAGATAAATTGATTCCTCAATGTCATGGGTGACCAGGACGACAGTCTTCTTTTCCCGTTCAATCACCTCGATCATCATTTCCTGCATCTCCCAGCGAACCTGCGCGTCCAACGCGCCGAAGGGCTCATCCATCAGGAGAATTTTCGGGTTTTGCGCCAGGGTCCTGCCAATCGCGACACGCTGTTTCATGCCGCCGGACAGGTTGTTGGGGTAACTGTCGGCGAATTTTTCAAGATGTACGAGGCGAAGCATGTCATCCGCCTTGGCAGAGCGCTCGGCCTTGGATATCCCCATGATCTTCATGCCGTATTCGATATTTTTCTTCGCCGTTAGCCAGGGGAAAGACGTATAGGCCTGAAAGATCATGCCCCGGTCGGGCCCCGGCCCCTCGATGGTCTCGCCGAATGTGGAAAGATCGCCCGACGTGGGCTGCTCGAGACCGGAAATCAACCGCAGCATCGTGGTTTTCCCACAGCCAGACGGGCCGATGAAAGCCACGATCTCGCCTTCGTTGAGAGTCATGGAGATGTTGTCGATCGCCGTAAATGCTCCATCGACATACTGCTTTACAATGTTCGTCGCGGATACGGCGGCAGGGCCGCTGTGTTCTGTGTTTTGCTCGGCCATGATCACGCCCTGCGCTTCACGTTCCAGGGAAACAGAAGGCGTTGTAATCCACGAAACATCAGATCGGTCATCACGCCGAGAATGCCGATCATGAAGATACCCGCCATAATCGTATCGACATGAAGGAAGCGCCCCGCACGCATCATCACGGCACCGATGCCGTCTTCTGCGCCAACGATTTCGGCGATCACCAGATAGGTCCATCCAACCGCGATCATAGTACGCATGGAATCAATAATAGCCGGAAAGGCAGCCGGCACGACGACTTCCAGCACCACGCGCGTGCGGCTCGCCCCCATGGTCAAGGCTGCTTCGATGTATTCCCTTTGCACCGCCTCGGTATTGTCGAGCACCATGGCGACGAGAAAGAAGACAACACCCAGAAACAGCAGGGCCATTTTCGCGGTTTCCGAAGGCCCGAACCAGACCAGCAGAAGGGGTATAAATGACGCCGCCGGGAGATAGCGCCAACCGGAAACAGTCGGGTTGACCAGGGCTTTGAATTTCCCGAAGCACCCCATGAGAATTCCCAGGGGAACGGCGATCAATGAGGCGACGAAGAAACTGCCGAAAATACGTATGCAGCTTTGCACAACGTCGGTAAGGAAGCCCTTTTCCGTATAGAGATAGATCAGTCGAGCCAAGACCTCTTCCACCGACGGCAAGAACCTGCGACCCGATTCCGGAGTCAAGTAATTACCGAGTTCCCAGGCGCCCAAAAATAGAGCCGCTCCCAGCATGCCCAGCCAGACAGCTTGCCGACCTGTCGCCGGCGACAGCAGCTCAAAAAACCGCTCCCTGGGCACGTTCGACACACCGCGCCGCCTCTGCCCATTCCCCCGACCGGACGAACCTGAACTGGAATCCATTACAAGACGTAGCCTCCCCTGCGGGCATTTTACACACCCTTTATTTGGGTGAGTATGGAGCATTCTATTCATGGAGTGATAGGCTGGAATATTTGATGAATAGCATCAATTATGTTGATGATATATCGGCCGGAGAAAATTATGTCGATTGATGACGCCGGAAATAGTCGAGCATGAGCGTGCGGGCGCGATGGGCCGGCGCCTTGGGGTTGGAGATAACGAAAATATCCGACTTCGGATCATCGCCGGGCTGCAAAACCGGATGTAAATTCCCATCGGCAACATCACGCGAAACATAGGCCAGGGGTAGAAAACAAAGCCCTATCCCGAGGACGGTCAGGCGGCGAGCCTCTTCGAGATGCTCTGAAAGCCCGGCCACATGCCTGCCCAAACCATGGCGCTGGCGAAACCGAGCCTGCTGGTCCGGTTCGTCGGCCCCGGTCAGGATGAAAGAATATTCCGCCAAGTCCGACGGTTTATCAACCGTTGTTCCA
>JAYGED010000238.1:0-13874 GCA_046582565.1 Alphaproteobacteria bacterium | reverse complement strand
AACCTCGCCCGAGGTTATCCGCCTTGCAGTGATGATGTATATCCGCTTCCCCCTTTCATGACGGCAGGTCGAAGATCTGCTCGATGAGCGGGGCATCGAGATCTGACACGAGACGGTACGTGCCTGGTGGAACAGGTTCGGGCCGATGTTCGCCGCGGAAATCAGAAAGAAGCCGTCGGCATCAATGCGCGCTCAAATACAATGGCGCTGGCATTTGGACGAAGTTTTCGTCCGTATCAACGGCGAATCATACTACCTCTGGCGAGCCGTCGATCACGAGGGTGAGGTCCTTGAGGTTTTCGTCACAAAACGACGGAATCGCAAGGCAGCGCTTAGGTTTTTGAAGAAGGCAATGAAACGATATGGCCGTCCGGAAGTCATCGTGACAGATCGCCTTCGCTCCTACCGGGCAGCCATGAAAGAGATTGGCAACGAGGCGCGGCAAGCGACCGGCCGCTGGCTGAACAATCGGGCCGAAAATTCACATCAGCCGTTCCGGCGACAAGAGCGAGCGATGGCGAAATTCAGGAGCGCAAAGTCACTACAGAAATTCGCCTCGATCCATTCTTCAGTTCACAATCACTTTAATCAGGAATGTCATCTCTACAGCCGCGATAACTTCAAGCTCAATCGCACCGCCGCCTTGGCAGAGTGGCGTCAACTTGCGCCCTGAGATCGACCAATTCTGGGATTGTGCTGACCGGTTTGCTTTCCCCTGACGCCGCCCTTCGAGGGTTTAAACGAAAACGTTGATTGTCTTGGGAAAGATTCTGTCATAAGCGACAGCCAAAAAGTATACCCCCCAAACCGATGTCCAAAATAATCTCTGATGGACCTTACTCGTATCAACAGATCGCCTTGAGCAACCCCTTCCCCGAAATTTGATGAAACGCAAATTTCTCAACGACAAACTTACACAGAGGCGGGCGCGAATTCAAGGCACGGAATTGAAAGAACAATTCTTCAGTCAATTCACGTCCGATACATGTTTTCAGGCGCGATAAACACCGGCCCGACGGCCCACCGAGCCGAACAGCGATTTCCCCATGAGGAACAAATGAAACAGCGTCGGCAATAGGGCGGACGCACCCATGATCACCCCGAAATAAATGTTTCTCAGATTGTCGGCGCTGAAGGGGTCGTCGAAAATGCTCGTTACGCGCCCTTGATAGAGAACCGTGCGGTCCTCGAAGGTTTCCGGTATGGCCAGGACAAAGCTCACCAGCCAGCCGGAAACCATGAAGGCGAACATCACCCATAACGTCGCCAACAGCGCGATCAACAGATCGATGCAGAGAAAGCCCAGGTAGCTCAGGTTGCTCCGCGAGTTCAGAGCCCGCTTGACGATATAGATCGTCACCAGCAGCGAAAGGCTATCGAACAGGGCGCCGAGAATCGCTACGGGGAACCCCATCAGGCTGTATTCATCGGCTCCCGGCCCCGTCAGCAAATCGGGATATGCCGTCAGCAGCGCCCACCAAAAGCATGCAAGGTTCAGGACCACGAAGAAGAGGAACGTCTTGGGATGGAAATACCGGGTTGTATAACGCAGCTCTTCAAACCAGTCGTGGAACCGAAACAACGAGAGACGCCACTGGGTAAAAACGTCTGATAAATTTTCCATGGGATGAGCGTTTAGTGGCTGATGTACTACCGTGCCCTACTGTAGTTCGCCACGTCTTAGCAAGGGGTTAAGCTGTAACCCGGCCCCGAAAATCTGCTACGATGGGGCTCCCAGCGCCAAATGGGTCCCAGCTCCAAACGAGTCAGTGTCATGATCAGGCTTTTCATTGCGCTTGTCACCTTCGCGGTGATTAGCAGTCTGGCGCGAGCCGGTGCTGTTGATGACGCCAAGCAGTGCGAGCGATCAAGCGGCATCGAGGCGATCCAACTCTGCACGAAGGCAATACGGTCTGGTTATCTGTCGACCGAGGAGCAGGCGAACAGCTATATCAATCGGGGAATCAAATTCAATGAGATGGGGGACCGTGCCCGGGCAATAGATGATTTCAGCCGGGCGCTCTCCATGAAACCCTTCCTCGTGGAGACCCTGCTCGCCCGGGGCGCCCTGTATCTCGCAACCGGAAGCAGGCATCTGGCTTACACCGACTTTGGCTTGGCGATTCGCATAGACCCCAATGATGCGCGGGGGTATCTGGCGCGGGGCCTGTTGATATTGAGCGATGGAAATGCGGAACTGGCGCTCTCTGATATTAGTGAAGCGGTTCGTCTTGCACCAAACGATCCGTCCGCGTTCAAATACCGCGCCCTGATATTCTTGTCGAAGCGCCAATACGAACTGGCTATTTCCGACTTGAAGACGGTGATCTGCCTGACGCCCGATGACGCCGAAGCGGTGCTCCACTTAGCCAAAGCGTTGAACAATCAGGCCTGGAGTCTGGTGCGGGCCGGCGCCGCCAGCCAAGACAACGCCAACAAGGCGGTTAGCTTGGCGCTTGAGGCGGTAGCCCTGTTCAACGGCGCCGAGACCCTCGAGACCCTCGCCGCCTCATACGCCGCTGCCGGCCGGTTCGATGACGCCGTGGCCACGCAGGAGCGCATGATTGAATTGCTGCGGGCGGCAGGCAATCCGGTCGAGGCCGCCGAGAGTCGCCTTGAGCTTTACCGCGACGGCCAAGCCTACAGGGAGTAGCGGCCTCTGTTACCCCGCCAGGATCTGCACAGCGGCGTCATGGATACGCGCATCGCCGGCGGCGATCAGGCGGTCGCCGGACGCCAGGGTCAGGGGCTCGCCCCGCCAGTCGGTGATAATTCCGCCAGCGCCTTCGATAATCGGCACCAGGGCGAGATAATCGAAGACATCGAAGGTGACATCGACACCGACATCGATGCGCCCCGAGGCGATCTGGGCATAGGCCATGCAGCTGCCGCCGTAGACATTCAAACGGGTCGCCGCCTTTAATCGCTCAAACGCCGTTAAGTCCTGCTCGACATAGTAATCGATGTTGCTGGTCGACAGCATTGCCTGAGAGAGAGAGTCGCAAGCCCGCACCCGGACCGGCGCGCCGTTGTGGGTGGTCGGCGATCCAGCGCACCCGATCCAACGCTCGCCGGTCGGCGGCATATCGATCAGGCCGAGCTGCGGCACCCCGTCCTGGAGCAAGGCGATCAAGGTGCCATAGACCGGAATGCCGGCGAGAAACGGCAGGGTTCCGTCGATCGGATCGAGAACCCAGACATAGCCTTTGTCGGGGTTCGTCTCGCCATGTTCTTCGCCGACGATGCCATGGTCAGGATAGGCGGCGCTGATCATTTCACGAAGGCGCTTCTCAACCGCCTGATCGATCACCGTCACTGGGCTGCCGTCAGATTTCATCTCGCCCGTGAACGACTTGCGGGCCGCTTCGATGAGCATGGCGCGGCTGGCGTCAGCCAGCGCTTCGGCAAAAGCCTGAAAGTCTTTCATAGGGTCCTAATGGGAGAGGATTTGTGAGAGGAACAGCTTGGTTCGCTCGTTCTTCGGGTTGTTGAAAAATTCTTCCGGCGGGTTCGACTCGACGATCTCACCTTCATCCATGAAAATCACATTGTCGGCCACCGAGCGCGCAAAGCCCATCTCGTGGGTCACCACAATCATGGTCATGCCGTCGCGCGCCAAATCCGTCATCACGTCGAGCACTTCGCTGATCATTTCCGGATCGAGCGCCGAGGTCGGCTCATCAAACAGCATGATCTCGGGGTTCATGCAGAGCGCTCTGGCAATGGCCACACGCTGCTGCTGGCCGCCGGAAAGCTGGCTCGGGTACTTGTCCGCCTGCTCCGGGATTTTCACCCTCTCAAGATACTTCATGGCCGTGTCATGGGCCTCGGACTTCGAGACTTTGCGCACCTTCCTGGGCGCCAGCATGAGATTCTTGATGATCGTCAGATGGGGAAACAGATTGAAATTCTGAAACACCATGCCGACTTCGCTGCGCACCGCATCGATATCGGCCACATCGCTGGTAAGCTCATGGCCGTTGACGACAATCTTGCCGTTGTTGTGTTCCTCGAGCCGGTTGATACAGCGGATCAGGGTCGACTTGCCGGACCCGGACGGGCCGCAAACGACAATCTTCTCGCCTTTTTTCACCGACAGGCTGATATTTTTCAGCGCCTGGAAATCGCCGAAGAATTTATCGACATTCTCCAGTTGGATGATGGTTGTCTGGTTGCTATCGCTCATCTCATGCCTCGCTTCTTACATGCCGGCTCATGCGTCGCTCGATCCAGCCAAATAATCTCTGAATGACCCACGTAATAATCAGATAGATGACCATCACCGATAGAAATATTTCATAGGGCGCATAAGTCTCTGCCACAATGGTTCGGGCGATCCCCATCATATCAAGCAGCGTGATGGTGCTGGCCAGGGCGGTGCTCTTCATCAGGCTGATGACGTCGTTGCTATAGGCCGGCAGGCACAAACGGATGGCGATCGGGGATGTTATGTAGATAAATCGATGGGTGACCGAAAGTCCCAGCGCTGCGCCCGCTTCTTTCAGGCCACGGTCCACACCGAGCACGCCGCCGCGAAAAATTTCCGACACATAGGCGCCGGTATTCAGCGTCAGGGCAATAATGGCGCAGCCAAAGGGCTCTCGCAGTATCGGCCAAAAAAAACTCTCGCGGATAAACTCCAGTTGCGGCAGGCCGTAGTAGATGATGAATATCTGCACCAGTATGGGGGTGCCGCGAAAGATATAGATGTAGACCATTGTCGGGGCTGAGAGATACCAGCGGCCGCTGATTCGCATGAGCAGCAAGGAAATGGCGAGCACCGTGCCCAAAAACAGCGACAGGAACAACAGCTCGAATGTCAGGCCAATTCCCAGAAGTATTTTGGGAATGCTGTTCGCGATCAGGGCAAGATCGAAGCTCATCGCGCGACCTCCAGATGCTTGTTGGCATACTTCTCAAGCACCATGACCGACAAGGTGATGATCGTTGAAAAGCCCAGATAGATCACGCCGACCAGGATATACATGGTAAACGGCTTTGCGGTGTAGCCAATTGCCTGTTCGGCGACAAACAGGGTCTCTTCCAGGCCGATGATGGCAACCAGCGCTGTATCCTTGATCAGCGACAGCATGTGATTGCCGAACGGCGGCAGCGCTAGCCGCCACATGGCTGGAATGCGCACGTACATGAATGTCTTGATGTTCGATAGGCCAAGAGCCCGGGCGGCCTCGACCTGGCCTGGATCGACGCCGAGAAAAGCGCCGCGAAAGGTCTCCGTCGCGTAGGAACCGATAATCAGTGCGATGGCAAAAGACCCGGCCCAGAATGGCGGGAAATCGACAAACTTGATTTCGGGATCGAAAATCTGGGCAATCGCCGTCAGGGCAATGGCCGAGCCGAAGTAAAACAGCAACAGCACCAGAATCTCAGGCGTGCCGCGAAAGACGATCGTATAGGCGTTGGCAATCGTTTTGGCGAGCCCATTCCCCGACAGCTTTGCCGCGGCGCCAAGCAGGCCAAACAGGACCGTCAAAAACAGGGCGACGACAAAAAGCTCAACAACAACGAGTGAGCCCCAGAAAAAATCGTCCCACCAACCGTCTATTGCGTCCACGACCACTCACTCCATTCGGCTCTCACAGCGTGATTTAGCCTCATCACAAGAGGGATAAAATTTCAGTAAAAAAGTCGCGGTGGGGGTCGATACAGCGCCCCCACCGCGGACATGAAATGCGGCCTAATTGGCCAGCATCGATTTGATATTAATGGATTGCGAAGGGGAAATACTGCAGAGCATATTTCTCCAGCCAGCCATCATCAGTCAGGGTCTTCAAGGCGGCATTCAGACGGGCTTTCAATTCACCATTGCCCTGGCGGAGGCCAATGCCGACACCAATGCCGAAGTATTTTCTCTCATCGACCTGCGGGCTGACAAACTCAAAACCAGCGCCGTCTTCCTTGCTGAGAAAGCGGAGGTGGGCCTTCATGGGATTGGTCATGATCATATCGGTCCGGCCATTCACCAGATCGAGATAAAGCGCCTCATTGGAATCGTAGAGAACCACGGTGGCCCCTGGGAGTTCATTTTCGAACCAATCGGAATATGTCGTTGCCCGCTCCAGGCCGACCTTGAGACCCTCGAAGTTGGCGGGAATCGGCTTGTCCGAACTATCGAAAAGGTTCCAACCGGCATCTTTTTTACCGACCAGGCGGCCGACCGAAATGCGGTACGTGTCGGAGAAGTCCATTTTCTTCAGACGTTTGTCCGTGATCGACATGGAGGCGATGACCAGATCGAACTTCTTGGCCAGGAGGGCCGGGATCATGCCGTCCCACTTCTGGCAGACAAATTCCAGATCAGCGCCGATCAGGCCCGCGACACCCTTGGCGACATCGACGTCATAGCCCATGAGTTTGCCATCGGTGTTCTTGAAATTGAACGGCGCATAGGTGCATTCCATGCCGACACGCAGGGTCTCAGCGGACGCCGTGCTAACGACCGCCATGGCCAAAATGGCCGTTATTAATGAAGATAGTTTAAGCATCGTAAATCCTCCTTGTTGGTTTGATAATGCCGCCGAACGATCATAGAATTTGGTCGAGCTGATCGAGCAGACGGGTGACGTCTTCGGTTGAATTGTAATGGGCCAGCGATGGCCGGATGACACCGCCGCGCTCCCGCGCCCCCAGGGCGTCGATGCAGCGCGCGGCATAGAAGTCGTCGGCATAGACGCCGATCTTGTGATCATGCAGATTGCGGATGATATCGCCTGAATTACGCCCCTCGGCGTAAAACGACATAACCCCCACCCTCTCGCGGCTGCTGTCGGCGCCCTGCCCGGCCATATGGATGCCGGGGCGGGCGCGCAGGAATGTCTCGATCGGCTGCGCCAGCTTGGTTTCATGGTCGGCGAACAGACCCATGACTTCGTCGATACGTTCGGAACGCGCGACGTTGGCGCCGGGAAAATGATGCGAATGAACCGCGTCGAAATATTCCGTGATACCGGCGGCAGCGGCGGTCAGTTCATAGTTGTATCCGCCGGGGCAGAACTTGCGCTGATAGTCGTCCTCGTCGAGGAAATAATGGCTCTGGCTGGCCAACAGGGAGAGCAGCTCGGGCTTGCCGTAGAGCACGCCCATATGGGGGCCGAGCAGCTTGTAGGGGCTGTAGAGATAGAAATCGACATCGAGATCATGGACATCGACCCGGCGGTGCGGAACATAGGCGACACCGTCGACGCAGACCAGAGCGCCCGCCTCATGGACCAGGGCGGTGATCGCCGCCACGTCATGGACCAGGCCGACGATGTTCGAACAATGGGTGAAGCAGACCAGCTTGGTGCGCTCGTTCAGCAGGGCCTTGAGATCCTTGATTTCGAGATCGTCACTGTCGCTATTCATGCACCATTCGCGGATTACCATGCCGCGTGATTCGAGCGCCCGCCAGGAGCCGTTGTTGGCCTCGTGATCCTGGTTGGTGACGATAATCTCGTCGCCCGCCGACAACAGGGGCCGCAGGGCGTAAGACAACACATAGACATTCGACGTGGTCGACGGCCCAATGATGATTTCGTTTGTATCGGCGCCAATCAGCGCGGCCAGGGCTTCTCGCCCTTCGGCAATGCGGTCGGCGCCGCGCATGGAAGGCTCGTAGCCTTCACCGGGCTGGACCTGAAAATTAGATGTGAAGTCGGCGAGACGATCGATCACCTGTTTGGGGACCATGGTTCCCCCGGCATTTTCCATGAACACCCAGCCGCTATCGAGTGCCGGGAAATGGCCCCGGCAAAAATCGATATCAAGTGCGGTCTGTCCACTCATAGCCAATTTTCCCCCTGATTCTTGTCCATAGGATAAGCTGGGTTGAGCAAGGTCTACATACCACCAGGGTATGAGGGGGCGGCGAGACGCATGAGACGGAGCGCATCGGACAAAAAGAACGTCACCGCCGGTTGGTACCGCGCCTTCGGTGCGATCATCGACGGCCTGGGGAGCGAGCGGTTTCTCGAGCTCTTCACAGACCAGATCAACCAACTGGTTGCCTTCGACCTCGCGGCGATGTTTATCTATCGGGGGCGGTCGCGGCCGCTTGCCGTATATGACAATTTCCATCTCGCCGATGCGCAACGGGGGATCGCGGCCTATGTGGAGAGCAGCTATGTGCTGAACCCCTTCTACCAGGCCTACCTCAAAGGCATCGGCCCCGGCGTCTACCGTATCCGGGACCTGGCGCCCGACGCCTTCTACAAGGGCGACTATTACGATTCCTACCGGGCGCTGCCGCTCGCCTCGGAAGAAATCGGCTTCATCACCGAAGGCTGGCCCGAGGGCATGGAGGAGGCCCTCATCGTCTTCGCCCTCGAGAACGGCGAGGTCGGCGAGCTCGGCATCTACCGCCACATCGCCAGCGGCGGTTTCAGCGATGGCGAGCTGTCCGAAATCGCTGCTGTGGAGCCGGCCATCGGGGCAATCTTCAGAAAATACTGGGTGAGCGCCAGCGGCGCCAAGTCGACACCGCCCGACAGCCGGGTCGATGATGCCTTCGCCAGCTTCGGCGAAGATATAGTGACCAACCGCGAGTGCGAGGTTGTGCGCATGATCCTGCACGGTCACTCATCGGAATCGATCTGCTTCAATCTCGACATCTCCCTCGGCACGGTGAAAACCCACCGCAAGAATGCCTACGCAAAACTACGCGTAACCTCCCAGTCGGAACTCCTGTCCCTCTTCCTGCAGTCGCTTAAGGCCTAGTGAGAAACAAAATAAATAAAGAGAATGGCGCTCAAACTGATCTGGATTAATGACCTTCGACGGGAATTGTCACAGTTTAGAGCCCGGACAAATGCCGGTTAGGGAATTTACATGAAAGCAGTGGTGCCGGCGGGACAGGTCCATGGTTGAGCTGTCGGTGAGTCGAGGACAGTGGCCGTTTTCGAGGTGGCCTAAAGGTCAAAGTCGAGCCAGATCGGGGCACTGGTCGAGGGCCGCGACTGGCAGGCGAGGATCCAACCGCGTTCAATATTGCGTTTTGACAGGGCCTGGGTGGTGGACATTGAGACGTCGCCGCTCCGCAGCCACGACATGCAGGTGCCGCAATGTCCTTCGGTGCAGGAGCAGGGGGCGTCGATCCCCGCCGCCAACGCCGCATCCAGCAGCGTCTCGCCGGCGGCGATCGGCACGGTATGGTCTTCGCCATCGAGGGTCAGGCGAAAGCTCTCGATCAGGGCGTCCGAGGGTGGCGCGGACGGCGCTTCCGCGTCCCTGTTCCGTATCGGATCGTCCGGCGATACGAAGCGCTCGGTCAGAACCGTCGCCCCTGTGTCGAACAGCCCGACCAGGGTTTTCTCGGCCAAGTCCATCAAGGGGTCGGGCCCGCAGATATAGCCGTCGGCCTGCTCCCATCCTTGGGCCGTCTCGGCAATGTCGGTGGCGGTGAGAAACCCGCGGTCATCATCAAGCCAGTGGCGGCACGTGAAGCGGCCGGCAAAACGGCTTTCCAGCTTGTCCAGGGTCTCGCGGTAGATCACCGAGGCGGCATCCTGATTGGCATACAGCAGCTTGACCCGCCGGCCGGTCTCGACCAGCGCCTGTTTGACCAGTGAAATGCACGGCGTAATGCCGCTGCCGCCGGCGATCAGCAGCAGCGGCGCATCACTGCCGCGCAGCACAAAGCGGCCGGCTGGCCGTGTTGCTTCGATGTGCGCGCCGGCGATCAAGTGATCGTTGAACCAGTTTGAACCGCGCCCGCCAGCCACCCGCTTGACGCAGACCATCATGTCCGGCTCGGTGGAGGGCGCGCTCGACAGCGAATAGCTGCGGATTAGTTCACCCTCATCGTGAGGCACTCGAAAGGTCAGGAACTGGCCGGCTGTATAGCGATAGAGCGTTTCATCGCCGCGCTCGGGGACGAGCACGAAGCTACGCGCCTCGGGGGTTTCCTCGCGCACCGCCTGTACAGTCAGGCGATGATAGGAGGGCCCGGCGCTGCTTTGATCCTGCCCGGTATGGTTCACGTCAGAAAAATCGCATCGCCCTGGTTAACCCGGCCATCCCGCAGGACCGCCGCGAACACACCGGCATCGCCGCCGTGTTTTCGGGCGACATGCTGCAACAGCTTGGGTGTTTCCTCGGCGGTGTCAGGGTCGAGCGTGATCATCTTGCAGCGCGGGTCGCGCTCGACAATCGCCACTTCCAGCCGGTCGCCGATTTTCAGTGTTTTGCCGACAAGCGAGAATTCGAAGAAGGGGTCGTCCTGATTGTCCCACTCGACATAGAAGTTCGCCCTGAAGCGGCGCTTGTCGATGTGCATGCCAAGGTCCTCGCCGAGCTTGGCAGCCGCAGACAGCGAGAAAATCGATACCGGACGGCAGTCATGCTGGCCCCTCTGGGTCATATGAACCCTGAGCGTCCGGCCGGTGACTTTTTCCAGGTCCGCGATAAACGCCCGGTCTTCGATATGATCGTAGGTCTTGCCCTCGTTGGTCTCGACACTCACCTTGAACGCTTCAGCCTCCGGGTAGATTGGCGTGATACCGGTTCCATGCCCTTCAAAGAGTTCCAGATCCTCCGGCTCCAACAGCGCCTCGCTCGACTGGTAGCTGGCGTTGTAGAGGACGAACTCTTCCTGGTCGCGTCCGGTGTGCCACGGGAACCCCTCAAGGCCGTCGGCGGCGATCACGCCATATACGCGATCACCCATCAAACCGGTGAACCCGGTGTAGACGTGTGGGATCTCCTCACCCCGCATGCCTTTGACCGGATAGCGCCAGATACTTTCTATTTTTCCCAGTTGCATTTAGCGGTCCCTTCGATCCGAGGCGTGAAAGAAGCGTAGTCGGTTGAAGCCACCCGACAGCTATTGGCTGTTATTAATATATTGATATCACTAATAAATTCACAATAAACCTCTTAATCAAATTGGTTCATTTCAGGATGATTGGATCACCCTTGTTGACCCGGCCTCTTTGCAGGACCGCAGCGAACACGCCGGCATTACCGTCATGGTTTCGAGCGAGATGCTGCAACAGCTTGGGTGTTGAGTCTGCGGTGTCGGGGTCGAGGGTGATCATCGTGCAGCGCGGATCGCGCTCGACGATCGCCAGTTCCAGCTGGTCGCCGATTTTCAATGTTTTGCCGACAAGGGTTTGTTCGTAGAAGGGATCGTCCTGATTGTCCCACTCGACATAGAAGTTCGCCCTGAAGCGGCGCTTGTCGATGTGCATGCCAAGTTCCTCGCCGAGCCTGGCAGCGGTCGACAGGGAGATAAGCGACACCGGACGGGCGTCGAATTGGCCCCTCTGGGTCATGTGTATCCGCAGGGACCGGCCGGAGATTTTTTCAAGGTCCGCGATGAAGGCCGGGACTTCGATATGATCGTAGGTCTTGCCGTCGGGAGCCTCGATGCTCACCTTGAACGCATCCGCATCGGGATAGATCGGATCGATGCCGGGCGCCCACTCATTATATGAGGCATCCAGATTCTTCGGCAGCAGCAGGTCATCGCTCGACTGGTAGCGGGCATTGTAGAGGATGAGCTCTTCCTGATTGCGCCCGGTATGCCACGGATGCCCGGGACTGCCATCGGCGGCCACCACGCCATAAATCCGGTCGCCCATCAATCCGGTAAAGGCCGTATAGATATGTGGGACTTCCTCGCCCCGCATGCTTTTGACCGGATAACGCCAGATACTTTCGATGGTTCCCAGTTGCAATTGACTAACCCCTTAAAGCTGTATGGTGAGAGATGTGAAGCGCGATAAGGACGACCGGCCCTCTGCCCAAGCGTCTAAACAGATTCTTACGTACCTAAAGTATGCGTTATGCGTATCGATGGTCATGCGGAGGGCAAAATTAGCTCGCCATAGAGATCGCGCACCTTTTCTTTGGCCTCGCCAAGGGCTGTTTTACCCTCGGAGGTGATCGAGTAGAGGCGGCGCATGGTTTTCCCGACGCGTTCCTTGGTGGAATGCAGGTAGCCTTTTCGCTCCAACCCGTGAAGCATGGGATAGAGCGTCCCCGGGCTGATCTCATAACCGTGGCGGCGCAGCTCCTGCATCACCCAAACGCCACAGACTTCCTGTTCCGCAGCATGATGGAGAATGTGAAGCCGCATCAGGCCAGCATAGAGACCCTTATCGTCCATGGTCGCGACTTAATACGTTTGTAGGCATTGCCAGTTCAACCTCACGTGAACATCGCGGGCAGAGCGGCGATCAACCAGCCGCCGAGGGCCGTTAGTATGACGACCAGCCATGGTGGCATTTTCCAGAACACTAGCAGTGTATACGCTCCTATCGCCAGCCCGAAATCAGCGGGAACCAGGATCGCGCTCGTCCACACCGGATTGTATAGGGCGGCGAGCAGAAGCCCGACAACAGCGGCGTTGATACCGAAAAGCGCCGTCTGCATGGCCTTGATTTGCCGCAGCGCATCCCAGAACGGGAGCGCGCCAACAACGAGTAGAAACGACGGGACGAAGATCGCCACGAGAGCGATAAGCCCACCGGCCAGCCCGTTTGGCGACGGCGTCATCACGGTTCCAACGTAGGCCGCGAACGTGAAGAGTGGGCCGGGAACTGCTTGCGCCGCGCCGTACCCGGCGAGGAATGCATCGTTCGAAACCCAGCCCGGTGGAACGACTTCGGACTGCAACAGCGGCAAGACCACGTGACCGCCGCCAAACACCAGCGAACCGGAGGAATAGAAGCTCTCGACCAGGGCAAGGATGTGCGAGGGATAAGCGGCGGCGAGGATCGGCAACCCGACCAATAAGGCGAAGAATAACAGCAATGACGCAATCGCTACGCGGCGGCTGACATTGATGCCGAGCGACACATGTTCGGTCGATGTCTCGGCTTTAAGAATGACGAGCCCCACCAGCCCGCCGCAGACAATCACACCAACCTGCATGAGTGGTGTCGGGGCGGCGAGAACAGCGATCGCCGCAAGCACCGCCATGGTGGCGCGCTTCGCATCCGGGCACAGATTGCGGGCCATGCCCCACACCGCCTGGGCGACAACCGCGACGGCGACCACTTTGAGGCCGTGCAGGATACCGTGATTGACGGCATCCTGGAAAGCGACGACACCGTAGCCGAACGCAATCAGGATAAGCGCCGATGGCAGCGTGAAACCAAGCCAGGCGGCGAACGCGCCCCATAGCCCGGCTCTCGACAGGCCAACGCCAATACCGACCTGACTCGACGCCGGCCCCGGCAGGAACTGGCAGAGCGCCACTAAATCAGCATAAGCGCGCTCCTCGATCCATTTAAGCCGGCCGACAAACTCATCTCGGAAATAGCCGAGATGAGCGACCGGCCCGCCAAAAGACGTACACCCCAAACGGAGGAATATGAGGAAGACTTTTAGCGGCGGCGTTCGCCCCGCGGTTTCTGCCGATGATTCTGCCTGCGATACATCAGACATTGAGTACTCCTGAACTCTATATCGAAACCCGACATCGAATAACGATACAATACGCTTCTCGTCAACCATACGCTTGTTGGACAAAACAGATAAACCCAATGAGCGGTATGGTTCCGGCGATAGACCTCCACCCGAATATTGAAATTCATGTGGTAACAGAACGTGGTAGACCTGAATTTATCCTGGTCGGTGCACTGGCATCCTGGTCGGTGCACTGGCGCAGATCCCAGCCTTCACCCAACAAAACAAAACCGCCGCCTCCAATGGAAGCGACGGTAGGTTCTTTTTGGTTGCGGGGGCCCGATCTCTACGATTTCGTACTCCGGTTTCGGCTTTCGTTCCGATCCCTGGTTAAGTGGTTGCGGGGGCACGAAACCACCGAGAATTGACTCTCCCACCAATTGCAATATAGCCCTTGGCAGGGCTTTGTCACAAACTCGATTTAGTTACGCAATATGCCCAATGGAATTAGCTGTCAGGCAGCA
>JAYGED010000104.1:0-25146 GCA_046582565.1 Alphaproteobacteria bacterium | reverse complement strand
GGCAAGGCCATATTCGACGAAGACGGGATTTTTCAGGGCTATCGGGGAACAACCACGGATATTACTAGCTAAAGGGTAGCCGAGGAGGCGTTGCGCGACAGCCAGGCGATGTTAGCCGACGCCATAGAAAGCATATCCGAGGGGTTCGTTTTGTAAGACACCGAGGAGAGAATCGTCGTTTGTAATGACAATTACGGGAAAATGTTTCCCTTAATCGCGGATTTATTGGTGCCAGGCACAAAACTTGAGGATTTGCTCAGGGCTACGTGTGAGCGAGGCCAGGTTATAAATGACATGGCGAGCGTCGAGGAGTGGGTGGAAAAGCGCCTGCAAACATACCGCACGGACGGGCAAGAACCGTTTGAGCAACAGCTTGGCGATGGCCGTTGGGTGCTCGCCGGCGAGCGCAGAACACGCGCCGGAGGGATTGTCGGTATTCGGACCGACATCAGCGAGCGCAAAACGGCCGAGGAGGCCTTGCGTGACAGCCAGGCGATGCTCACCGACGCCATAGAAAGTATCTCCGAAGCGTTCGTTTTGTACGACTCCGAGGAACGGCTCGTCACCTGCAATGACAATTACCGGGAAATGTTCCCCCTGGTCGCGGATTTAATGGTGCCGGGCGCGAAACTTGAAGAATTGCTCAGAATTGCTGGCGAGCGCGGCCAAGTGAAGCATGACATGGAAACTATCGAACACTGGGTTGAAGAGCGTCTAGAAAATTATCGTAGGGACGGACAAGAATCGGTTGAGCTACAGCTTAGCGATGGTCGATGGATACTGGCCAGCGAACGCAGAACGCGCGAGGGCGGCATCGTCTGCATCCGAGCCGATATAACCGAGCGCAAACGGGCCAAGGAGGAGCTGCGCAGTAGCCAGGCCAGATTGCTCGACGCAATAGAAAGCTTCTCCGGCGGTTTTGTCCTCTACGATAGTGAAGACAAGATGGTTCTCTGCAACAGTTAGTTCCGCGATTTCTACCCATCCATCGCCGACATTCTGGAGCCCGGCGTTAGCTTCGAGGAGCTGAACCGCGTCGCTTTTGCCGCGGGCTCGATACAGGGATCGGCAGAGAATTACGAAGCGGTTATGAAACAGCATACCGATTTATACAAATCGGCTCATGGATCCTATGAACAGCATCTCGGCGACGGGCGCTGGGTGCTGTGCAGCGTCAGGTCAACGGAGGACGGCGGCGTTGTCGGCATTCGCACGGATATAACGGATGTGAAACGGGCGGAAGAAGCCGTTCGAACTCGTGACGCATGGCTTAAGGGAATTTTGGAAAACAGCCCTCTTGAGATTGTTCTCAAGGACACCACCGGCAAAATCATGACAGTCAGTCGTAATATCTTGACGGCTCATGGAATGACGCTGGATGATTACATTGGGCAGACAACCGCGACTTTTCTGCCTGCTGATATAGCCAAAATTTACATGAACGCCGACCAGGAGGTTATGCGCACCGGTCTGCCGGTGCAGCAGGAGGTGGTCGAGCAATTTCCCGACGGATCGCCGCGTTATTTGCTCAACGCCAAGTTCCCGCTCAAGGGCGACGATGGCGTTGTGCTTGGAGTTTGCAGCATGACCACTGATATCACCGACATGAAACAGGTCGAGGCCCAGCTCCATCAAGCCCAAAAGATGGAAGCCGTGGGTAAGTTGACCGGCGGCATCGCCCACGACTTCAATAATTTGCTCGCCATCGCCATGGGCAATCTGGAGTTGATCAAAGAAGAAGTCAAAGACGACGGTGATCTCGCTACCTATCTCGATGCGGCGTTCGGCGCGACCGATGACGCGGCTACGCTGACCCAGCGATTGCTAGCTTTTGCGCGTAATCAGCCACTCAAGCCCATGACTGTCGATACGAACAGCCTGGTCAGCAAAATGATCAGCCTTTTTGAGCGCACCTTCGACGATGATATCGTTATCAAGGTCGATTACGGCGGCGATTTGGCGCCTGTTTCCATTGACTCCGGCCAGCTTGAGAACGCGCTTCTCAATCTGGTTGTTAATGCACGCGACTCCATGCCCAGGGGCGGCGAGATATCTATCGAAACCAATAGCGTAACCGTTGATCAGGAAGCTGCCGAATGTGATCATGATTTGACGTCGGGAGAGTACATATCCCTGGCTGTGCGAGATACCGGCGTCGGCATGCCGAAAGACGTATTGGATCAAGCATTCGAGCCGTTTTTCACCACCAAGGAAGTCGGCGAAGGCAGCGGTATCGGCCTCAGCATGGTGTTCGGATTTGCCAAGCAATCCGGCGGCAATGTGGCGATCAGCAGCAAGCAAGGACGCGGCACGGCGGTGACCCTGTACCTTCCGGCGTCGACAGCGGAAATCTCTGATAAGGAGAAGCCGGATCCGGAACGCCACATTAAGAGCCGCGGTAAAACGATCTTGTTTGTCGATGATAACGAGCAAGTGTCCCGTGTTGTAGGCGCCCAGCTTACCAGCATGGGCTTTACGGTTCATCATGCCCATGACGGGAAATCAGCCCTCGACGCTCTCGATAAATATCCCGCCATCGATTTGCTGCTCACCGACGTCAAAATGCCGGGCGGCATGGACGGCGCCGAGCTCTCCCTCGAAGCACGGCGTCGGCGGCCGCTGCTTCCTGTATTCTACGCATCAGGCTATTCGGCTGACGCTTTGATGAAATTCGGGCAGATCGAACAAAACGCCCAATTGATCGAAAAACCATTCAAACGGCGCGCCCTCGCCGCCAAGATTGCCTCCATGTTCTCGTGACGGTTTCCCGGCGCGCCCTTGACCCTGACCAAGCGCTCGCCTAATGTCGCGGCCATGACGACGCAAAACTGGCAGCGGATAGAGGTTCTCCTCCTTATCTGCCCGGTGTCCTAACGACACCGGGCCTTCCGCGTTCGTGCATTCTGCGCGCCTCTTTGCCATTTTGTGAGTTTGTCCGTCATGTCTCCTTCTATCCATTCGTCTGATCTTCGACTTATGCGCGGTTGCCGGGTCTGACGCGGCTGCCCGGCGGCTGTATGCGTGCCGCCTTATCTTCAAAATTTGGATAGATAATCGACGCCCTGCGTGACCTGGGCGCGAAGGAGACAATCGAATGACCACTAAAAACACCGTGCCGGGCATGGACCCGAAAGGAAAATACGCCCCGTTTCAACCTATCGATCTGCCCGACCGGCGCTGGCCGAGCCGGGTGATCGACGCGCCGCCCCAGTGGTGCAGCGTCGATCTGCGCGATGGCAATCAGGCGCTCATCGAGCCCATGGGGCCGGAGCGCAAACAGCGCATGTTCCACAAACTGATCGACATCGGCTTCAAGGAGATCGAGGTCGGTTTTCCGGCGGCCTCGCAAACCGATTTTGATTTTGTGCGCTCGCTGATCGAGGAAAATCTGATCCCCGACGACGTCACCATCCAGGTGTTGACCCAGGCGCGCAGCCAACTCATCGAGCGGACATTCGAGTCCATCAAGGGCGCGCGCCGCGCTATCGTTCATCTCTATAATTCCACCTCGACCCTGCAGCGTCGGGTGGTCTTCGGCCTCGACCGCGACGGCATCACCAAGATCGCCGTTGATGCGGCGCTGTTAATCGCCAAGCTGGCCAAAACGGCTCATGAGACCGACATCGCCTTCGAATATTCACCCGAGAGCTTCACCGGCACCGAACTCGATTACGCCAAGGAAATCTGCGATGCGGTTGTCGATGTCTGGCAGCCAACGCGCGCTAAGCCGGTGATCATCAACCTGCCCGCCACGGTCGAGATGGCGACGCCCAATGTCTACGCCGATCAGATCGAATGGATGCACCGCAATCTCGCCAATCGTGATTGCATCACCCTGTCGCTGCATCCCCATAACGACCGGGGCAGCGGCATCGCCGCCGCCGAGCTTGGCATCCTGGCCGGGGCGGATCGCATCGAGGGCACCCTGTTTGGCAACGGCGAGCGCACCGGCAATGTGGACCTGGTGACCCTGGCGCTCAATCTCTATTCTCAGGGCGTCGATCCGAAGCTCGATTTCTCGGATATCGACGCCATCAAGAAGGTCGTCGAGCATTGCAATCAGCTGCCTGTCCATCCGCGCCACCCCTACGGCGGCGATCTGGTGTTTACCGCCTTCTCGGGCTCCCACCAGGACGCCATCAAGAAGGGCTTCGCCGCGGCCAAAGGATCGAACGATCCGCTCTGGGCGGTTCCCTATCTGCCCATCGATCCGGCCGATCTGGGCCGGGGTTACGAAGCGGTGATCCGCATCAACAGCCAATCGGGCAAGGGCGGCGTCGCCTATGTGCTGGAGTCCGATTATGGTCTGGAGCTGCCGCGCCGTCTGCAGATCGAATTCAGCGGCGTCGTGCAGGACGCTGCCGACGATTCGGGTAAGGAGCTGGCGTCGAAAGATATCTGGCGCTTTTTTACCGAGGAATATCTCGATCAATCGGGGCCCTACCGGCTCAAGGGCTATAGCACCAGCGCCGTCGATGCGGATTCTGAACTACGCGACCTGCTGGCGACCATCGAGGAGGCGGGGCGCGAGATCGAGATCGGCGGGCGCGGCAGCGGCCCTATCGATGCCTTCGTTGACGCCCTGGGCCGCCACGCGGGCATCGCTCTGCGCGTCGCCGACTATCACGAGCATGCGGTCGGCGAGGGCGCCGATGCCGAGGCGGTGGCTTATCTTGATCTGGTCAGCGGCGAGGTCAGACTGTTCGGCGTCGGCCGCCACCGCAACATTACCGCCGCCTCGATTTCGGCGGTGGTCAGCGGGGTCAATCGGCTGATTAAAGGCGGCTGAAACGACGCTTGTTGCGAATTTGCATGGCCCGGCCGAACAGAATAAGGCCGCCGGCCAGGACCAACAGCCATCGCCCGGTGTTCACCATGGAGCTGCCGATAGTGCTCAGCCGGGTGATGATCGCCTCGTAGGGGACGTAGGTTGCGATCTCTAGCATATTGTTGGGATTGTTCTCTTTGATTTGCCAGATGCGAAAGGGTTCAGTCCCACCAATCTTGCTGCGCTCGATCAAGACGTCGATATTGACGGCGGTGTAATCGCGCACCAGGCGAAAATCAGGCTGGGTCGAGGGGTAGAAATATTGGCCGTCGTGATTGTCGAAGGTGAAATAGACCGACGTGAAGCCGGTTAGTAACGCTCCCGCCGAGGTGCCGGAGAAGTCGTCCTTGATCCGGACCGAGGCGATGTCGCCACTGATCTCCACCAGATCGGCCTTGGCGGGGAAGTATTCGGGAGACCAAATCCAAACCATCGCCAAGCCTGCCACGGCGGAAACCACGGCGGTGAAATAATAAGGCCAAATGGGCAGCGGCCCTGACCGGGTGGGAGAAGAATCAAACATCGGTTGAATTTACGTCAATCTCCAGTCCTCGTACAGCGCCCGCGACGCTGTATCCTCAATCCTCTCCGTGCTAATCAGTCGGAATGCTCGAATCATTCGTTATTGTTGCCTTGATTGCCACCTTCGCCGTGTTGTTGGCCGGTATCATCGCCATGATGCGCGGCGGCGAATTTAATGAGAAATACGGCAACAAGCTGATGCGGGCGCTGATCGCTATGCAGGCCCTGGCAGTGGGTTTAATGTTTACCCTCTATTTGATCAACCGGGCCGGGGGCGAGTGACATGGTAAAACTGACGCGCATATACACCCGCGGTGGTGACAGAGGCGAGACTTCGCTGGGCAACGGCGCCCGGGTGGCCAAGCATGATCGCCGGGTCGCGGCCTATGGCGCGGTCGACGAGGCGAACGCGTCGATTGGCGTTGCCCACCTTGAGGCTAGTGGCGAGGCGGCTGAAATGCTGCGGCGCATCCAAAACGACCTTTTCGACCTGGGCGCCGATCTGTGCCGGCCCGGAGCCGACGATGACAGCGCCCTGCGTATCAGCCAGGGCCAGATCGACCGCCTGGAGCGCGAGATCGATCAAATCAACGGCGACCTCGATCCCCTCAATTCCTTTGTCCTGCCGGGCGGTACGGCGCTGGCGGCAGCGCTCCATATGGCGCGCACCATAACCCGCCGCGCCGAGCGTGAGATGACCGCCCTGGCCGAGGCCGAGCCGATCAACCCACTCTCCATCCTCTATATAAACCGGCTTTCCGACCATCTCTTCGTGCTGTCGCGCCAGGCCAATGACGGCGGCGCCGGGGACGTTCTCTGGAGCCCCGGCGAGAACCGCTAAATTGCATCGAAGCCGCGTTGACAAGGGGGGATTTGTACGATTATTGTGCACCTGCGAAATGACCCCCGAAACCCGCTGGGTACGGTCATTTCACTGTCCTTAAAGCCTGTGCGGAGCTGATATTCCATGAAAGTTCTCGTTGCCGTCAAGCGTGTGATTGACGCCTATGTCAAAGTGCGCGTGAAAGCGGATCAGACTGGCGTTGAGACCACCAACGTCAAGATGTCCATGAACCCGTTCGATGAGATCGGCGTCGAAGAGGCTATCCGCCTCAGGGAAGCCGGTGTTGCCGCCGAGGTCGTCGCCATATCCTTGGGTGCCACCCAATGTCAGGAAACCATCCGAACGGCGCTCGCCATGGGCGCCGATCGCGGCATCCTGGTCGAGACCGACGTCGAATTGCAGCCCCTGGCGGTGGCCAAGCTGATCGCCGCCGTGGCGGCCGAGGAAAAGCCCGATCTGGTTATTCTCGGCAAACAGGCGATCGACGACGATTGGAACCAGACCGGGCAGATGCTGGCCGGTCTGCTAGGCTGGGCCCAGGGGGCGTTCACCTCGAAGATCGAAATCGCCGACGGCCGCGCGACCTGCACCCGCGAGGTCGACAGCGGCTTAGAGACGGTCACTCTGACCATGCCGATCATCATGACCACCGATCTTCGTCTTAACGAGCCGCGCTATGCGTCGTTGCCCAACATCATGAAGGCGAAGAAAAAGCCCATCGACATCAAGACTCCCGATGAGCTCGGGGTTGATGTCACGCCCCGTCTCACCCTGATCAAAGTGGTCGAGCCGGAAAAGCGCCAGGCCGGGATCATCGTCGCCGATGCCAATGAATTGATATCCAAATTACGCGATGAAGCGGGAGTGATCTAGATGTCCGTTCTTGTACTTGCCGATCACGACAATGCGGAACTCAACCCCGCCACCCTTCATGCGGTGACGGTTGCCGCCGAACTCGATGCCGACATCCATGTTCTGGTCGCCGGCGAGAATTGCGCTGCTGTCGCCGAGGCCGCTTCGAAAATCGCCGGGGTCACCAAGGCGATCCATGTCGACGACAGCGCTTATGGCCATCAGCTGGCCGAAAATATGGCGCCGTTACTCGCCCGAATCGCTGCTGATTACAGCCATGTGATCGCCGCCCATAACGCCCAGGCGAAAAACATCATGCCGCGCGCCGCGGCGCTTCTCGATGTCGCCCAGATCTCCGATATCGTATCGGTCGAAAGCGCCGACACCTTCGTTCGCCCGATCTATGCGGGCAACGCCATGGCGACGGTGCAATCGAGCGACGCCATCAAATTCGTCACCGTGCGCAGCACGGCCTTTGCCGCGGCCGATGAGAGCGGCGGCGCCGGCCTGGTCGAGACGGCGGCGGGCGAGGCGGGCCCGGGCCTGTCGCAGTTCGATGGCCAGGAGCTGTCGAGTTCCGAGCGCCCGGAACTGACCAGCGCGCGCATCGTCATTTCCGGCGGTCGCGGCATGCAGTCAGGCGAGAATTTCCATCTTCTGGAAGAGATCGCCGATCTGTTGGGGGCCGCCGTGGGCGCCTCGCGCGCCGCGGTGGATGCGGGCTATGTGACCAACGAATACCAGGTCGGCCAGACCGGCAAGATCGTCGCCCCCGATCTCTATATCGCGGTCGGCATTTCCGGCGCCATCCAGCATCTCGCCGGCATGAAGGATTCCAAGGTCATCGTCGCCATCAACAAGGATGAGGAAGCGCCCATCTTCCAGGTCGCGGACTACGGTGTTGTCGGCGATCTGTTCACCATCCTGCCGGACCTCAAAGCGGCGCTCGAATCATGACCCAAAATATAAAGGCGGTAATTTCATGATCGATAAAATCGCCATCATCGGTACCGGCCAGATGGGCACAGGCATTGCTCATGTTTGCGCAATGGCGGGCATAGAGACCTTGATCCTCGATGTTTCCACAGAGCGTGCCGAGGCGGCCAAGAAATCCATCGCCGAAAAACTCGAGAGGCGCGTCGCCCGCGACAAGATGACCGAGGCCGAGCGCCAGGCGGTGCTCGACCGGCTGGTCCTGATTGACGATTACCCGGCGCTCGCCGATTGCGATCTGGTTATCGAATCGGTTACCGAGAAGGCCGAGGACAAGCGCGCGATCTTCGATAAGATCTGCGCGGTGCTCAAGCCCGAGGGTATTCTCGCTACCAACACCTCGTCGATTTCGGTGACCAAGCTCGCCGCAAACACCGACCGGCCGGGCAAGTTCATGGGCATGCATTTCATGAATCCGGTCCCGGTTATGAAGCTGGTCGAGCTGATCAGGGGCCTCGCCACCGACGAAGAGACCTATACGGTGATCCACGAGCTCACCCTCAAGCTCAACAAAATCCCGGTCAATGCCGAAGATTTCCCCGCCTTCATCGTCAACCGGGTGCTGCTGCCGATGATCAACGAGGCGGTCTATACTCTGTATGAGGGCGTTGGCTCGGTCGAATCCATCGATTCCGCCATGCGGCTCGGCGCCAATCATCCTATGGGGCCACTCGAGCTCGCCGATTTCATCGGCCTCGATATCTGTCTGGCGGTTATGCAGGTGCTCTATGAGGGCCTCGCCGACACCAAATACCGGCCCTGTCCATTGCTGGTGAAATATGTCGAAGCGGGCTGGCTGGGCCGCAAATCGGGCCGCGGCTTCTACGATTATTCCGGCGACGTGCCGGTGCCGACGCGTTGATCGTCCGGCCCGATCACAAAGGATAAAGTTCCATGGGCTCACAAATTTGGTCGGTCTATCTGTCCGGCGAAATTCACAGCGATTGGCGGGAGCGCATCCAGGACGGCGTGAAAGCTGCCAAGCTGCCGGTGGAAATCAGCTCGCCGATCACCGACCATGACGCCAGCGATTCTTGCGGCGAAAAAATTCTTGGCCCCGAGTCGGACAGCTTCTGGCGCGACCATAAGGCGGCCAGTATCAACGCCATCCGCATTCGCGCCATGCTCGATCAGGCCGATCTGGTGGTGGTGCGCTTCGGCGATAAATACAAGCAATGGAACGCCGCATTCGAGGCCGGCTACGCGGTGGCCCAGGGAACGCCGATCATCACGCTGCATGAAGGCGATATCAACCACGCCCTCAAGGACATCGACGCCGCAGCCCAAGCGGTCGCGGCAACCCCGGAGCAGGTGGTGCAGATCCTTGCCTATGTAACCCAGGACTGACAGCTTTCGGTCATTCTGTTGGAGGCGCGCGACATGAATAAAGCGTCATCCACGGCCCGCCAGCGGGCCCGAACCGTGCCCGGGAACAAACTCAGCGCAACGCCATCGTCGGCCCGTCGAGCTTGGCAAATAGGAAGGGCGCCATGAAAGCGGATGATGTGGAGATCATCGAGAAGGAAGAAGCCTTTCGCGGCTATTTCAAAATCGACCGCTACCGCCTGAAACACCGCCAGTTTGACGGCGCCATGGGGCCGGAGCTATCGCGCGAAGTGTTCGAGCGCGGCCATGCCGCCGCCTGCCTGCTGTATGATCCTGACCTGGATAAGCTGGTGCTGATCGAACAGTTCCGCCCGGGCGCCTACGGCGCGCTGGCCGCGCCCTGGTTCGACGAGGCCGAGACCTCCCCCTGGATCATCGAGATCATCGCCGGCATCATCGAAGACGGCGAGACGCCGGAACAGGTCGTGCGCCGCGAGGCCCTGGAAGAAGCCGGCCTGGAAATCGGCGAGATCGAGCCCTTGTTCCACTATCTGGTCTCGCCCGGCGCCATGACTGAATCCATGTTCATCTTCTGCGGGCGCATCGACGCCGCGAACGCAGGCGGCATCCACGGCCTCAAATCCGAGGGCGAGGACATCCGCGTGTTGGTGGTCGATGTGGAGGAAGCCTTCGCCATGCTCGATGACGGCCGCATCCTAAACGCCATGACCATCATCCCCCTGCAGTGGTTCCGCGCGAACCATGCGGCGCTAAGGGCGCGTTGGTTGGGTGAATAATTATTAGAACGATGGCGGCGAGCAGGCGCTGACGACTTCGCAGGCCACGGGCCCGACACAGCGAAATCTGTGCGGCCGGCGGCTCTCGAAATAATAGGCATCGCCCGGCCCCAGGATACGCCGGTCATTGCCCACGGTGACTTCGAGGTTACCGGCCAGAACAATGCCGCCTTCTTCGCCGTCATGGACCAGCGGTATGCGCCCGGTGCTGGCGTTCGGCTCATATCGCTCCTTGAGAATCTGCAAGGTGCGGCCGAACAGATTGTCGCCGACTTGCCGGTAGGAAACCGGCCCCTTGCCGATCTCGACAAGCTCGTCTGATCGATAGAAAGCCTTCTTGGAGCCCTGGGGCTCAAGGGAGAAGAATTCCGCCAGGCCAATCGGCACGCCGTCGAGAATGCGTTTGAGTTGGCCCACCGAGGGGTTGGTCTTGTTCGATTCGATCAAGGAAATTGTAGAGTTTGTAACACCAGCGCGTTTGGCCAACGCCCGTTGCGATAGTTTGTGCAGCATTCTCACACTGTGCAGCCGCTGCCCGACATCGATAGTCATAAATTAAAACTCCAACTGTTTATGTTGTTCTTAATATAATAATTATTAGTACATAAATATATAAATAACAATATGTTAGTGGGAGGTAGAAAAGGGATTGTTTTGCTTTGGTGAACATGCCTTCCTATCCGCTACAGGAGGAGAATACAATGGCTCTCACTAGGCAAACGAACGCAGCCCCTCTCGACAGTTTCTGGATGCCCTACACGGCAAATCGTCAATTCAAAGCGGCGCCGCGTCTCCTCGTTTCAGCACAAGGCATGCACTACACCAGCGTCGATGACCGCAAAATCCTCGATGGAACTGCTGGGCTTTGGTGCGTCAACGCCGGTCACGGCAGACGCCGGATTATTGAAGCGGTCGAGAGGCAAATGACGACGCTCGATTACGCGCCCTCATTCCAGATGGGCCATCCGGTTGCCTTCGAATTTGCCGATCGGCTTGCCTCCATTGCGCCGGGTGGCCCCGATGGCGCCCTTGATCGTATTTTCTTCACCAATTCCGGATCCGAGGCGGTCGATTCCGCGCTCAAAATCGCCATTGCCTATCAGCGCGCCATCGGCCAGGGCACAAGAACGCGGCTGATTGGCCGTGAGCGCGGCTATCACGGCTCCGGGTTTGGCGGCATTTCAGTTGGCGGCATTGTCAATAACCGGCGGGCATTCCCGCTGCTCCCCGGCAGTGATCACCTGCGCCACACCCATGATCTGGGAAAAAATGCGTTCTCCAGGGGACAGCCGGAGCACGGCGCCGATCTTGCCGATGATCTTGAACATCTGGTCGGGCTGCATGGCGCGGAAACCATTGCCGCTGTCATCGTGGAACCGGTGGCCGGCTCGACTGGTGTGCTGATTCCGCCGAAAGGCTATTTGGAGCGGTTGCGCGCGATCGCCGACCGCCATGGCATTCTGCTGATTTTCGACGAGGTGATCACCGGCTTTGGACGGCTGGGGACGCCCTTCGCGGTCGATTATTTCGGTGTGACCCCCGATCTCATGACCCTGGCCAAGGGAATTACGAATGGCGTCGTGCCGTTGGGGGCTGTGTTTTCCAGCCGCAAAATTCACGACACGCTGATGGTGGGGTCGGAGAACCAGATCGAACTTTTCCATGGCTACACCTATTCCGGAAACCCGGTCGCCTGTGCGGTCGGTATCGCCACGCTCGATATTTATGAAGAGGAGGGCCTCCTCACCCGGGGGGCGGAGCTCAATGATTTTTGGGCCGATTGCCTCCATGAGCTGAAGAACCAGCCCCATGTTATCGACGTTCGCAATCTCGGTATGATCGGTGGCATCGAGCTTGCCTCCAGGCCGGATGCGCCGGGCGCCCGCGCTTATGAGCTGTTCGTGGATTGCTTCGAGAAGGGCCTGCTGATTCGCGTCACCGGCGACATCGTCGCCCTCTCGCCACCACTCATCGCCGAGAAATCCCACATAGAATCCATGGTTTCAATCCTCGCCGATGGGCTAAAACGGGTCGCCTAGGGCCCATCACGGTGAGTTGAGACTGCGTTGGCCAGAGAGCGGTTAAGGTCGGATAGTGAATTCCGGGGACACAATTACGGGCAATTACGGGGACACCTTACTTAATTATTTGACTGGTGGGGTCAGGACTTGCAAGGCCACATCTCCCGTTGCTTCGGATGGCTAATTCCCCCACCCCGCTCAAAATAATCCCCACATTCCCTCCATCCCGCCTTGGCAAATGCTCGCTGGTGCGGCATGTTGTGCCGCCGCGCTGGGTTGGCGCGATTGAGATGATTTGAGGTCGGCAATGAAGGTCGGTATTTCCAAGGAGAGGCGTCATGGCGAGGCCCGGGTTGCGGGTTCGCCTGACATGGTGAAGAAGCTTGTCGCCATGGGTGTCGAGCTGCTGGTTGAGACCGGCGCCGGCGATGGCGCGATGATCACCGATGATGCCTTTGTCGAGGCGGGGGCGTCTATCGCTCCGGATGCGGCCTCGGTCTATGGCGGATCGGATGTGGTGGTGCGGGTGCGTCGCCCCCTGACGGAGGCGGAAGGCGGGGACGAGATTGCCGCCATGAAGTCGGGTGCTTCGCTGATCGGCATGCTGTCGCCGGGCGATGACCGCGCCCAGCTCGATCATTATGCCCAGCAAGGGATCAACGCTTTTTCCATGGAACTCATGCCGCGCATCAGCCGCGCCCAGGCCATGGACGCCCTGTCGTCGCAAAGCAATCTCGCCGGCTACAAGGCGGTGATCGACGCCGCCGCCCATTACACCCGCATCTTCCCGATGATGATGACGGCGGCGGGCACTATCGCGCCGGCCCGGGTGCTGGTGCTCGGCGCCGGGGTGGCCGGTTTACAGGCTATCGCCACGGCGCGCAGGCTCGGCGCTATCGTCTCGGCGTTTGATGTGCGCACGGCGGCGCGCCAGGAGGTCGAGAGCCTGGGCGCCAGCTTCATCGAGGTGGAGAGCGAGGAGAGCGGCGATGCGGCCGGCGGCTACGCCAAGGAAATGAGCGACGATTACAAGCGCCGCCAGGGCGAGCTGGTGCATGAGACTCTCAAGAAGCAGGACATCGTCATCACCACGGCGCTGATCCCGGGCCGCCCGGCGCCGGTGCTGATCACCGCCGATATGGTGGCGGACATGAAGCGCGGCTCGGTGATCGTCGATATGGCGGTGGCGTCCGGCGGCAACTGCGAGCTGAGCGACGGCGAGGGCGAGGTCATCGCCCATGGCGTCACCATCCTGGGGCGCGGCGATCTGCCGTCGTCCTTGGCCGCCGACACCTCGTCGCTCTACGCCCGCAACCTGCTGAACGTGCTCACCCTGATGGTCGATCAGGAGAGCGGCAATCTGGCCATCGACTGGGAAGACGAGATCATCACCGGCATGCTGCTCACCCGTGACGGCAAGGTCGTCCATCCCCGCTTTACAGACGAATAGAGAGAGAACCTGGAGAACCCCCCATGGAACCCATAGCCGCCGCTGCAATCGATCCGCTGATCTTTCGCTGCACCATCTTCGTGCTGGCGGTGTTCGTCGGCTATTTCGTGGTGTGGAGCGTTACGCCGGCCCTGCATACGCCGCTCATGTCGGTGACCAACGCGATCTCCAGCGTCATCATCGTCGGCGCGCTGATCGCCGCCGGCCCGGCCGATGCGAGCTTTTCCAAGACCATCGGGCTGATCGCCATTGCGCTCGCCTCGGTCAATATCTTCGGCGGCTTCGCGGTCACCGCGCGCATGCTGCAAATGTATAAGAAGAAGAGCTAGCCGTGACCGCCAATCTCAGCGCCATCGCCTATCTCATCGCCTCGGTCTGTTTCATCCTGGCGCTCAAGGGCCTGTCGTCGCCGGCCAGTGCCAGGCAGGGCAACTTCATCGGCATCCTCGGCATGGCCATTGCCATCGTCACCACTCTGGTGTCGCCGGGGGTGATGAGCTATGGCGAAATTCTCGCCGCCATGGCGGTCGGCGGGCTGGCCGGCGGCTTGATCGCCGCGCGTATCCAGATGTCGGCCATGCCGCAGCTGGTCGCCGCCTTCCACAGCCTGGTCGGCATGGCCGCGGTGCTGGTCGCCGTGTCGGCCTATTTTGCCCCCGAGGCCTATGGCATCGGCAGCGTCGGCGCTATCAAAAACGCCAGCCTGATCGAGATGAGCCTGGGCGTGGTGATCGGCGCCATCACCTTCTCCGGCTCGGTGATTGCCTTTACCAAGCTCCAGGGCTTGGTCAGCGGCGCGCCGGTGATCTTCCCCGGCCAGCATCTGTTGAACCTGGTGCTGGGCCTCGCCATCATCGGCCTCGGCGTGTGGCTGGTGAAGGATCAGTCGGCGAGTATCTTCTGGGCGATGACCGCGCTCGCCTTCCTGATCGGCTTTCTCATCATCACCCCGATCGGCGCCGCCGATATGCCGGTGGTCATTTCCATGCTCAATTCCTATTCGGGCTGGGCGGCGGCGGGTATCGGCTTCACCCTGGAGAACGAACTGCTGATCATCATCGGCGCCCTGGTCGGCTCGTCCGGCGCGATCCTCAGCTACATCATGTGCAAGGCCATGAACCGCTCGTTCTTCAGCGTCATTCTCGGCGGCTTCGGCACCGAGGGGGGCGCCGGCGATGCGGCCGCGGCCTCGGACCGCCCGGTCAAGAGCGGCAGCGCCGACGACGCCGCCTTCATCATGAAGAACGCCAGCAAGGTGATCATCGTGCCGGGCTACGGCATGGCGGTGGCCCAGGCCCAGCACGCGCTCAGGGAAATGGTCGATTTGCTCAAGGGCGAGGGCGTCGAGGTGAGCTACGCCATCCATCCGGTGGCCGGGCGCATGCCGGGTCATATGAACGTTCTGCTGGCCGAGGCCAACGTGCCCTATGACGAGGTCTTCGAGCTTGAGGAGATCAACAGCGAATTCGCCACCGCCGACGTCGCCTTCGTGATCGGCGCCAACGATGTGACCAACCCGGCGGCCAAGAACGATCCGCAAAGCCCGATTGCCGGCATGCCGACCCTCGATGTGGAAAAGGCGCGCACGGTGCTGTTCGTCAAACGCTCGCTCTCGGCGGGCTACGCCGGCATCGACAACGACCTGTTCTACCGCGACGGCACCATGATGCTGTTCGCCGACGCCAAGAAGATGGTCGACGATATCGTCAAGGGCCTGTAGCGCATGATCGAAATCTGGGGCCGGCGTAATTCGAGCAATGTGATCCCCGTCCTCTGGGCGGCGGCCGAGAGCAAGGTTGAATTTTGCCGCCACGATGTGGGTGGCTCGTTCGGCGGGCTCGATACGCCTGAGTACCGCGCTCTGAACCCCAACGGCCTGGTGCCGACCCTGGTGGACGACGGCTTTGTTGTGTGGGAATCGAATGTCATCATCCGCTATCTGGCGGCGAAATATTGCTCTGACAGTTTGTGGGATAGCGACCCGGTGCGGCGCTCTCTGGCCGATCGCTGGTTGGAATGGGCTAAATCAACCGCCAGTCCGGCGATCATGGGTTTGTTTTGGGCTTTGGTGCGCACCGAAACCGAGGCTCGCGACGCGGCCAAAATCGCCCGGCTCACCGAGGCGACCATCAAGGCCTGGCTCTTCCTCGATGCCCATCTGGCCGATCAGCCCTATCTCGCAGGCGACCGGCTGACCATGGGCGACCTGCCCCTGGGCTCGCTCGCCCATCGTTATTTCCATATGGATGTGGCGCGGCCCGAGTTGCCGAATGTGGCGGCATGGTACGGCCGGCTCTGCGAGCGCCCGGCCTATGGTGAGCATTGTATGATCGAGTTCGGTAGCGACCTGACTGAATGGAACGCTCTCGAGCGCGCCGGGGCGAACCCCGCTCAATGACTGATTGGGCCGGGTATCGCGCGCGCTTTCCGGGGCTTGAGGGTATTGCCCATCTCAATGCGGCGAGCAACTCGCCCCTGTCGGTCGGCGCTGCCGCCGCGGGCAAGCGCTATCTTGACGAAGCCCTCAAGGGCAGCACCTTTCATCGGGCGGGCTGGGCAGAGCAGGTCGAGGAGGCCCGCCGATCTGTCGCCCGGCTGATCAACGCCGAGCCCGGCGAAATCGCCTTTGTGCAGAACGCATCCCAGGGCATGAGCATGATCGCGCGCATGGTGGCGAGCGCCGACGATCACATCCTCTCCAATGCCAACGAGTTTCCCTCCGTCACCCTGCCCTGGCTCAATCAGGATGTGGACGTGAGCTTTCTTGAACCCGCCGCCGACGGCATGCTCGATCTGGCCGACGCCGCGGCCCTGGTCCGCGCGAACAGTGTGGCTTTCGCCGCCAGTCATATTCAGTACAGCAGCGGATTCCGCTATGACCTGGACGCCCTGAGCAGCTTCTGCGCTGGGCACGGCCTCGCCCTGGCGGTCGATGCCACCCAGTCTTTCGGCGCCCATCCCATCGACGTCAAACGCTCGAACGTCGATGCGATGATCTTCAGCGGCTATAAATGGATGGCGGCGGGCTATGGCATAGCCGTGCTGTATCTCAGCGAAAAATTATTGGCGTCGTCGCCCCCGCCGGTGGTCGGCTGGAGCAGCGCCCGCGTGCCCTACGACATGCTTTATGACCGCCTCGAAATCACCAGCGACGCGCGCACCGTGGAAGGCGGCAATCCGCTGTTTCCCAGCATCATAACCCTGGGGGCTGCGCTTTCCCTGATCGAGGAAATCGGCGTCGAGACTATCGCCGCGCGGAATGAGGAATTGACTGACTATCTTCGCGAACGGCTGGATGCGGCGGGCTACACAATTGCCTCGCCGACCAGCGCAGCGGCTAAATCGGCCATCACCCTGCTTGTCCTGGAAGACCCGGACGGCGCGGCCGAAAAGCTGGCTGAGCGCGGGGTCTACACCTCGGCCCGGGGCGGCAAGCTCCGCCTGTCGCTGCATTATTATAATAATGAGGACGATATCGATGCGCTCATGACGGCGCTTAAAGAGATCGGCGCATCATAACAACGCAAAAAAGCCGCCCCAGGGACGGCTTTCAGCGTCTTGATTAGCAGCTTAAATCAGCCGCCTTCGCGTAAGGCCTTCTTGCGTGCCAGCTTGCGGGCGCGACGAACCGCCTCGGCGGCTTCGCGGGCGCGGCGCTCGGATGGCTTCTCGTAGGCGCGGCGCATTTTCATCTCACGGAAGATGCCCTCACGCTGCATTTTCTTTTTCAGCGCGCGAAGAGCTTGATCGACATTGTTGTCTCTAACGAGAACCTGTACCAATTATAACCTCATGTGTTTGAGTCTGCCGCGAACAGGCTGGGGTTGATACCATAGGCGGATGGGCTTGTGAAGCCTCAGCAGCCTATTGTGGCCGAGAGTTTTTGAGAAAGGATTAAGAAATCCCCATGGCAATTTTTAAGATCGCCCGGATGGGGCACCCGATCCTGCGCCGTCGCGCCGATGAAATCGCCGATCCGACGGCGCCCGAGATCAAGGCTCTGGTCAGCCATATGTTCGAGACCATGGAAGATGCCGACGGCACAGGAATCGCCGCGCCGCAAATCTATGTCCCGCTGCGCCTGATGATGCTGCGGACGCCGGGCGAGGATGATGGCGAGGATACGTCGGATCATGAATGGTCGGGGCTGACCATTCTCGCCAATCCGGTGATCGAGCTTCTCGGCGATGAATTGGAGGACGGCTGGGAAGGCTGCCTCTCGGTGCCCGGCCTGCGCGGTATCGTGCCGCGATATAAGCGCATCCGCTATAGTGGCGCCGATCCTCGGGGCGGCGTGATCGAGCGCACCGTCGATGGCTTGCACGCCCGGGTGGTGCAGCATGAATTTGATCATCTCGAGGGCATCCTCTATCCGCAACGCATGACCGATATGACCAAGCTGATCTTCGAGAGCGAGTACCGCCATCTGCGCGAGGCCAGAGCCGAGGCCGAGCCGGAAGACGGTGACGAAGACGAGGACGAGGACGAGGACCCCGCGTGACCAAGAAAAAGGACAGGGAGCTGCTGGCTGCCCGCCTGCTCGACGCCATGCTCCTCCAGGTGCCGTTCGAGGGCTGGACCAGCCTCGCCCTTCGCGCAGCGGCCAATGATGTCGGCGTCGACATAGGATCAGCGAAACGCATCTTTCCCAGCGGCGCCGATGACGCCTTGGCTCTGTGGGGGACGATCAGCGATCAGCGCATGCTTGAGGCGCTCGGAGAGGTCGACCTCGACGCCATGCGTATCCGCGAGCGCATCGCTGCTTGCGTACGTCTGCGCCTTGAAATGCTTGAGGCGCATCGCGAGGCGGTGCGCGCGGCCCTGGCCCGCGCCAGCCTGCCCCATAACGCGCCGGCGGCGACCCGCGCCCTGTGGCGCACGGTCGATATCATGTGGCGCGCGGCGGGCGATACGGCAACCGATTTCAATTACTACAGCAAGCGCGGCCTGCTCGCTGGGGTCTATGGAGTGACCCTGCTGTTCTGGCTGGAGGACGACAGCGAGGATAGGGCCGAGAGCTGGGCCTTCCTGGATCGCCGTATCGACGATGTCATGAAAGTGCCGCGCGTTGTGAGCCGCCTGAAAAAGCTCGCACCCAATCCCGAACGCCTGCTACGCGCCTTCGCCCGTCGCTGATCATTTTTTCTGGACGATCCAGACGCCGAGCAGGATGCCGGCGGCGGCCAGGGCCAGGGGCGGGTTGATCGGTTCGCTCAGCACCAGGGCTGCCAGGGCGACGCCGACGATCGGCTGCGTAAATTGCAGGGCGCCGACCCGGGCCATGTCACCTCTCGACAAGGCCCAATACCAGGCCACATAAGCGAGGATCGACGAGAGCAGCACGAGATAGGCGACGGCGAGGAAGCCGGTCGCACCGACCGATTCCCAGGCTACCCGGGAGAGGGCAAACGGCAAGACCGGGGCCAGCAGCAGGCCGCCGCAGGTGATTCCCCATAGGGTCGTCGGCCAGGTACCGATTGAGCGCGACAGCCGCCCACCCGCCACATAGCCGAGCGAGGCAGCACCGCAGGATACGAGGATGATGAGGTCGCCGGTTATGCTGGCGCCGGTGTCCTCAAAACCGAAGCCAAAGCCGATCAGCAGGACCTCTCCGGCCATGGCAATGGAGCAGCCCAGCCACCAGCGCAAGGCCAGCCGCCGTTTCTCGGCCAGGGCCGCGAACAATCCGGTAAACACCGGAAGCGATGCCAGCACCAGGGCGCCGTGAGTGGCCGAGGTCATGCCGACACCGATGCTGAACAGCAAGGGAAAGCCTACGAACCCGCCCAGGGAAGACGCCGCGAGGAGCAAACAATCGCCTCCTGTGCCGGGACGTGCGACGCGCAGGATCAGGGCGAGGGGGGCGGTGATCAAGGCCGCCAGCAGGGTGCGCAGTATGCCGATGACCAGAGGGTCGATCTCGGCGACGCCCAGTTTGGTGGCCACCGGTGTCGCCCCCCAGGTGACCATGGCAATCATGGCGACGCCGATCACCTGGAGGGTCGGTGTCGCGGAGGCAGACTCAGTAGGTTGAGCCACTAGTCGGCTTTAGTCCGTCGGGACTTCGGGCACTTTGGCGGTCTGTTCCGCGCGGTGGCGGTCGAGGGCGGCGGCGGCGTCCGGGTCGTTCAATGCGACGATAGAGGCGGCCAGGAGGGCGGCGTTGATGGCGCCCGGCTTGCCGATGGCCAGGGTGCCGACGGGATAGCCCGAGGGCATCTGAACCATTGCCAGCATCGCGTCCATTCCCTGCAATGCCCAGCCCAGCATGGGCACGCCGAGAACCGGCAGCGGGGTTAGGGCGGCAACAGCGCCGGGCAGGGCCGCGGCGCCGCCGGCGCCGGCGATAATGACTTTCAGTCCGCGCTCGCGCGCCGTCTCCACATAGTCATTGAGCCGTGCCGGGGTGCGGTGGGCCGAGATGATGCGGGCCTCATGGCTGATGCCCAGTTTTTCCAGGGTTTCAACCGTATGGCGCATGGTATCCCAGTCCGACTGACTGCCCATGATGACGCCGACGGCGACTGATTGCGGCATGATTGGAGATCCTTGATAGTACGCTGTTGCTGGATTCCCGGATTATACGGGGCCACCGTCGGCTCCGACAAGCGGGATGAACGCATTATTTCCGGTGGTGGAAAAGCTCGTATAATAAATTTCTTGGTGATCGATTAACTAATTTATGAGACAAATTGCTCGTCACTATAAAAATTGCCACGCTTAAACTCATTTCATCAAAGTGTAATATCAAAATGCGATATGAGTGGTGCGGGCACGGGGATCGGTTAGGTTGCGCCATCATGAATAATTTTAGACATAATATAAGCGTCCGGCGGTTTCCGTCGATCATGCCGATAGCCGCCATCAAGGGCTGGGCGCCGTCATGGTGATAGGACCGATAAATACGAGCCTCGCCGGCGTTGTCGGCGCGGTCAAGCCGGCCGAGCGTAAGGCACGTGCCGGCAAAGAGGGTAATGCTCCTTCGGCGCGCCGGGTTAACGATGTCACCTCGATCATGGATATTCCCGAGGGCGAGCTAACGCCCAAGGTGCGCGCCGCTATCATGAGCCTGATGGCGGAAGTCGAACGGTTGCGCGACGAGGTGAAACAGAGCCAGTCCCGGGTTGAACGACTCGAGCAGCTTGCCGACCAGGACCCCTTGGCGCCGACTGCAAACCGCCGCGCCTTCGTCCGCGAAATGTCACGCATTATGGCTTTTTCCCAACGCTACGGCACCGCAAGCTCCGTGCTCTATTTCGATGTCGATAATCTGAAAGCCGTCAACGACACCTATGGCCACTCGGCCGGCGATGCATTGCTTCTGTTCATTGCCAACCTGCTGCTCGAAAATATCCGCGAATCCGATATCGTCGGTCGACTGGGCGGCGATGAATTCGGCGTTCTCCTCGCCCAGGCCGATAAAGCGGGCGCCAATGAAAAGGCCGCGAGCCTTGCCAAGGCGGTTGCCGACGCCGACTTCCTCTGGCAAGGGACCAAGATGCCGCTCAGTGTATCCTACGGCGCCTATAGCTTTCAGCCGGGCGAGGATGTCTCTACGGCGCTGGCGAATGCCGACAAGGCCATGTACGACAACAAACGCCAGGCCAAGACCGCGTCGCTAGAATCTTAGCAAAAATGCGGTATTAGGCGATGATGTCCGGCAGCATGGCGCTGTCGAGCCTGGCGATCTCGTCTTTGAGATGCAGCTTTCGTTTCTTCAGCCGCTGCAATTCAATCGGATCATGGGGGCTGTCGGCGGCAAGGGTCTGGATCGTCTCGTCGAGCTCTCGGTGTTCCTTGCGCAATTCAGCAAGCTGTTTTTCTAATATATCTTGATCGGTCATCGGTCCCGTTAATTTTGATTGGCAGCGGGTTTGATCGCCACCGGGGTTGATCTTTCCTCACGCCAGCGCACGACTGCGCCGACATCGATGTTGAACAGGTCGAGCAATCGGCCGGCGCCATGGTTGATTATATCGTCGATCGATTGGGGGCGGGGATAGAACGCCGGCACCGGAGGCGCGATGATAGCCCCAAGCTCGGCGAGCTGGGTCAGATTGCGTAAATGTCCGGCATGGAGCGGGGTTTCGCGCACCATGAGAACCAGGCGGCGGCGCTCTTTCAGCATGACGTCGGCCGCCCGCGTCAACAGGTTCGAGGTCACTCCGCTACAGATCTCCGACATGCTTCGGATCGAGCAGGGTGCGACCACCATGCCGAGAGAGCGAAACGAGCCGCTCGCCGGCCCGGCGCCTACTTCATTGATGCCGTAATTGACATCCGCCAGGGCGCGAACCTGGGCCGGTTTGATGTCAGTTTCGCACGCCAAAGTCATTTCGGCTGCCTTGGTCATTACCAAATGGGTTTCGACGGGGCTCGGTCGCAATAATTCGAGCAGCCGAATTCCATAAGCGACGCCAGATGCGCCGCTAATTCCGATAATGAGTCGACTTGGTATGGTCATCGTCCCGCCATCGTGGCATACTACAGCTTGTCTGGTTAGACCTCGCCAGCACTAACGAGGGAGACTATAGCATAGCTTATCAGATGTGGCGTCATTGCTATAAGGTCAACACAGGGTTCGTGTGTATCACGCGAGCCAATTCGGTCTCTCGATCAGAACATCACAGCTTCGACTCAAAAAATGGCAGTCCTCGGACTGCAGGGTGAATATGTAATCTCAACTCGCAAGAATGGGAGCAATCATGGATGCGGAAACTCGTGTAACCACCTTGAACAGCAAGCATATATTTCTCGATCATGCTATCGATCAGGAAGCGCATCGACCCTCTCCCGATTACATACGTATCACCGAGATGAAACGCGAGAAGCTCCGAATTAAGGACGAAATCGTCCGCATCGCAGAACATCACTAACCCAATACACCCATTGCGGTAACGCGGTCACGCCGGTTCGAGCGAGCCGGCGCGAGAAGTGATTATTTTCCAAAACATCCCATGACGACCCGCCCCGATAGGCTGCCCGCCCGGAGTCGTTTCTGCTAACGTTTCTGGCTTTATTTCTTTTGGCGCAGCTTTTCGATCGTGCCCGTCGTGCTGTAGCCGTCGGCGATGGCCGCCAGTAAAACGGACCCCCCGTAGCTCTCGACAACATCACCGCCGACCACCTGGTCGAGGCTGTAGTCGGCGCCCTTGATCAAGACATCCGGACGGATCGCCTCGATGACGGCCATCGGGGTGTCGTCTTCGAACAGCACCACGGCATCGACACTTGCCAGCGAGGCGAGTACATGGGCGCGCGCCTGCTCGGGCTGGATCGGGCGGCTGTCGCCCTTGAGTCTGCTTGTGGATGCATCACTGTTCAGCCCGACGATGAGCCGGTCGCAGGCGCCGCGCGCCTGTTCGAGCAGCGAGATATGGCCGGGATGGAGCAGGTCGAAACAGCCGTTGGTGAAGCCGATGCGCAAGGATTCCCGCCGCCAGCGTTCAACGGATTCCACGGCTCCGGTCAGGGATATGATTTTCGCCTCGGCCGCCGAGCCGGCGTCCCCGTAGCTGGCGCGGAGCAATTCACCTTCATAGACCACGGCGGTGCCGATCTTACCGACCACCACCGAGGCGGCGAGATTGGCCAGCTGGGCGGCGTCGCTTATGGTCAGGCCGGCGCCCAAGCCCAGGGCGCACAGGGCGGCGACCGTGTCGCCGGCGCCGGAGACGTCATAGACCTCGCGCGCTCTGGCGGGCAGATGCTGGGGCGCCGCCTCGGGCGTGATCAGCGACATGCCGCGATCTCCGCGTGTGATTACCGCCGCCTCGACGCCGAAGCGTTCGATCAGGACAGCCCCCATGGCGGCTGCGGCGCTGTCGCTTGGATCGTCGGGCAGGCCGGAAGCCGCCGCCGCCTCGCGCCGGTTAGGGGTGATCGCCGTGGCGCCGTTAAAGCGCGCGAAGTCGCCGCCCTTGGGGTCGATGACAACCGGCTTGCCGGCATCCTTAGCGATCGCAATCAGTTGGGCCACCGTACCCGGTACGAGCACACCCTTGGCGTAATCCGACAGCACCATCACATGGCAATCAGCGATTGCGTCGCCGGCGATACGGACGATTTCGGCGGCGCTCTGGTCGCTGATCGCTTTCTCGGTCTCGCTGTCGGCGCGGAGGAGCTGCTGGGCATGGGCGATGTAGCGGGTCTTGATGGTCGAGGGGCGGCCCGCCTCGATCAGCAGGGAAGGATCAACTGCCGGATCCGCATCGATCATGGCGGCGAGGTCGCGCCCCGCCGCATCGTCGCCGACAACCGCGATAAATTTGACCGACGCGCCGAGCGCCGTAATGTTGCGCACGACATTACCCGCGCCGCCGGGCATGGCGGATTGGCGGCCGACCTTGAGCACCGGGATCGGCGCTTCCGGCGATATGCGGCTAACATCGCCATAGACATAGCAATCGAGCATCAGATCGCCGATGCAAAGCACACGGACGGATTTGAGCCGGGAAAGCTGATCGGCGAGGGCGTTAGAGGACATCGGTGCGTTCGCGAAGCAGATATTTCTGCACCTTGCCCGTCGAGGTTTTGGGCAGCGGCCCGAATATCACCGTCTTGGGGGCTTTGAAATGGGCCATATTGTCGCGGCAGAACTCGATGAGTTCGGCCTCATCCACAGGCTCGCTGCTGTCCTTCAGGGTGACGAAGGCGCAAGGGGTCTCGCCCCATTTTTCGTCTGCGCGGGCGACCACCGCCGCTTCGAGCACGGATGGGTGGCGGTATAGAACGGTCTCGATTTCGATCGAGGAGATGTTCTCGCCGCCGGAAATAATGATGTCCTTGGAGCGGTCCTTGAGCTCGATATAGCCGTCGCCGTGCATGACGCCGAGGTCGCCTGAATGGAACCAGCCGCCGCGGAAGGCATCCTCGGTTGCGGCTGGGTTTTTCAGATAGCCCTTCATGACGATATTGCCGCGCAGGAAAATCTCACCGATGGTCTCGCCGTCGGCGGGGCGCGGCTCCAGGGTTTCCGGGTCGGCGACCATGACCCCTTCGAGCACCGCATAAGGCACCCCCTGGCGCGCTTTGATGGCCGCTTGCTCAGGAGCCGGCAGGGCGTCCCATTCCTCTTTCCAGGCGCAGGTCACCGCCGGGCCGTAGGTCTCGGTAAGGCCGTAGACATGGGTGATGTGAAAATCCATGGCCTCCATGGCCTCGATTATGGCGGCCGGCGGCGGCGCGGCGGCGGTCATCACCTCGATGGTGTGGCCGAACGTATAGTGGTCCGCATCGGGCGCGTTGACCAGCATGTTGAGCACCACGGGCGCTCCGCAGAAGTGTGTCACCCCATGATCGGCGCAGGCATCGAGGATGGCGCCCGCCTCGACCCGGCGCAGGCAGACATGGGTTCCGGCCAGCGCGGTGATGGTCCAGGGAAAGCACCAGCCATTGCAGTGAAACATGGGCAACGTCCAGAGATAGACTGGATGCGGCGGGATCGCCTGGGCGAGCTGGTTGCTGACCGCGTTCAGATAGGCGCCCCGGTGGTGATAGACCACGCCCTTGGG
>JAYGED010000307.1:0-10477 GCA_046582565.1 Alphaproteobacteria bacterium | reverse complement strand
GATTTGAAGGTTCTCAGTAAAATGTTACCAATTAAGGGCTGAAGTTAGATCAATGCTTCGGGTTCTGGATGGTTGTTCATGAATCGAACAATCATTGCTTGGAGGGGTATATGGTCCGAAAAGGCAAGCAAAGATCCTTTGTCTGTTCCGTAACTGTAATTGTGGCTCTGTCGATGGCGGTTGCCGCTTTTTCGGCGACGGCGATGGCTGCGTCCGTCTCCGGTGAAATCACGGTCGCCGGCGGCAAAAAACTGAAAAATATGGTCATCTACCTGGAGCCCGCCGATGAAAAAGCGGCCGAGGCCGTCAAGAATTATAGGGTGACCCAGAAGGGCCGGGTTTTTAACCCGTCCGTCATGGTCGTCGTCGCCGGCAGTTCGGTCATCTTCGTCAACGACGAAGATCAGGAAATCGACCACAACGTCTATTCCCTTAGCCGTACGCGCAAGTTCGATGTCGGGCTGGCCAGTGTTGGGTCCGAACTGGTTGTCGATTTTCCCGAGCCCGGTACCGTCAAATATTATTGTTCCGTGCATAAATTCATGGAAGGCACCATCGTCGTCGTGCCGTCGCCGTTTTATATGCTGATGGAGGAACCAGGGACCTTTACCCTGAAAAATGTCCCCGAAGGCGCCTGGAAATTGAACGCCGCCATTTCCCACCGGCGCTATGCTGCTGAACCTGTGGATGTGTCGGTTTCCGACGGCTCGGTCGATAGCGTCAGCCTGGAAATCAGCCGCAAACGCAAGAAAAAAGCTACTGAGTAGTGTCTAGCTCTGTGAAGAAATATTTATGTCGCGCGTTTGCCGCGGTGATTATGGCGGGGATGTGGGCTTTGCCGGTTGCGGTTCTGGCCGGCGGCTGCGCCGCCCCACAACAGCAGCGACTGGCCGAAGGGACGGGGGCCGTCGTCGGAGAAATCAAGGCGCGTCCACATAAAGATTATCTCAAAAAAGCCAAGGATAAGGCGCAGGATAGCGGCCTGAACGAAGGTAATGCAGATTCTTACGGAAGCTTCTCCTCCAGCGGTAAAATTGTCTACAACGAGACCATGGTCAATTACGGGCGTATCGAGGTGTATGCAATCTTGCTGAACCCGGCGGCCGAACCGGGCAATCGGCACGAAGTGAAAGCCAAAAAAGATGGCGGCCTGCATCCTGAGGCGCTCGCCGTCGCCAAGGGTGATATCATTCACATCAAAAACGAAAGCACCCAGCCGTTGACCTTCTTTCTTGCCGACATCAACGGCGGCGATATTCAGGATGTGCCCGAACTGGCCCCCGGCGACAGCGCCGACATGACCGTGGAACTGGTCGGCGACCTGGAACTGGCCACCGACGAGGATGAGCGCCTGAGTGTGGCGGTGCTGTCCCGTGAAGGGCTGCAAAGCCGGCGTATTCAGAGCGGGTCCAGCTATGAATTTCTCGATGTGCCTCCGGGCGAATACGATCTTTTGTTCTGGTACTGGCGGCTCGGCTCCCTGAACCAGAAAGTCACCATCGTGGAGGGGCAGCGTACCCAAGTGGATGGAGTCTTGTCGGTCGACACCATCGTTCGCTAATTTCTTCACTATCTAACGGTTTGCCATGGGTCTTCGCGGAAAAATCTTTGCGGCGTTCTTCGGTATCCTTGTCCTGTTGATGGGAGGGACGATCTATTACACCAATTCCCAGACCACGGAATTCCAGACCACCCAGATTACCAGCCAGCTCCGGTCAACGAGAATAGGTTTTGATAGAAAATTCGAAACCGAGCGGGCCAGCTTACTGAAACTGGTCCGCACCATCACGTCGAATCAGAAATACCGCTCTTTCCTGCAACAGGTGAAAGACAACTATTTCTCCTTCGCCGAGGAAATCAGCTTCGACACCCAGGCCGATCTGGTGTTCGTGATCGATGAGGATATGGCCGTGCGCGGCGCTTCGACCTGGCCAGAACTTCTGAATGTCGATCGCGAGAAACATCTTGAGCTTGTCTCGGCGCAGATCGAGGAACCTCATGTCGATGATCTGCTGATCGATATTCTCGATGAGGGCGAAGAGATATCGCGGGTACTGACGTTCGGCGATGAGTTAATGAATACGGTCAACGTGCCGCTGAAGGAATCCCTTTCCGACGATTACGCGCTCGGCGTGGTTTCCGTCGGCATCCTGATCGATGACGAATGGGTCAATGATCTGCTCGATGACGCAGGCTCCAGCGTCAGTGTTGTTTTTCACATCGAAGGCCGGCCGGTGGCGTCCAATGCGCCGCCTGACCGCGCCCGTGCCCTTCTCGAAGCCGCCAGGGCAGGCGGTGGGGATGAGTCTTTTATTTTCGAACAGGAACGTTACATCGGGCTCACGGGCGAATTTGACAAGGCAGGCCGTCCCGCCGGGTATTTGTTCGTGGCCAGCTTGGACAAGGCAATGGCGCCGTTCGTCTCCCTGCAATGGAAAATATTCGCGCTCGGCGTGGCGGCGCTGGGTGTCGGGCTGGTGGTTATTCTGTTCCTGACCGGGCGCATCGTGCAGCCGATCCGGATGCTTGTTCAGGGCACCAAGGAAATCCTGGAAGGTAACTACGATTACACGGTGAACAATCGATCCCGCGACGAAGTCGGTCAACTGGCCCGCGCCTTCAACGAAATGTCCGGCGGCCTGAAGGAAAAAGAGCAAATTCGCAATCTATTCGGCAAATATGTCCACCCTTCAATCGTTGCCGATATCATGGAAGACCCGGAGCATCTTCAGCAGCAGGGAACGCGGCGAATTCAGACGTTGTTGTTCAGCGATATCAAAGGTTTCACCACCATAAGCGAGGGCATGAACGCCGAAGAGCTGGTCGGCTTTCTGAACGAATATCTCGGCGCCATGGCCGCCCAAATAGCGGGCAACGATGGCATTCTGGACAAGTATCTGGGCGACGGCATCATGGCCTTCTGGGGGCCGCCCCTGACCAAGGGTAACCATGCCGAGTTGGCCTGCAACGCCGCCATCGGCATGCAGGCTGTCCTTATCGGCATGCGCGAGGAGTGGCATGCCCGGGGGCTGCCGCCCATTCATGTCCGCATCGGCGTGGCCACCGGCGAGGTTATCGTCGGCAACATCGGGTGCGATCAAGCCCAGGATTACACCTGCATCGGCGACACGGTGAACCTGGCCGCCCGGCTCGAGGGCGTGAACAAGGTGTATGGCACCCGCATTATCATCGACGAGACGACCCTGGACCTGATTGATGACCGCTATCGGGTGCGAGAGCTGGACACGGTTCGGGTCAAGGGCCGTGAAGGCGGCACCCGTATCTTCGAACTGCTGGGGGCACCCTCAGGCGAGGCGAGCGAGCCGCAGGAACATTATCGCTGTTACGCCGAGGCCTTAGCGCTTTACCGGGCCGGGGGGTTCGCCGATGCGTTGAAAGGGTTTCAGTCGCTTGGAGACGACACAGCCGCCCTCGCCATGGCCGAAGCCTGCGATGAACTGATCGCCCAGCCGCCCAAAAACTGGGACGGCATCCACACCATGACCGCTAAATAGCCTGCTATAGGCAACCCCGGATACGCGCTATGGCCTCGCGGATATTGTCGATCGAGGCGGCGTAGGAGAAGCGCAGATAGCCTTCGCCGTGAGCGCCGAAGCTGGTGCCGGCAACGGTGGCGACACCTGCCTTGTTGAGCAGCTTGTCCTGCAAGCGCCGCGCATCCAGCCCAGTGCCGGTGATGTTGGGGAAGGCGTAGAAGGCGCCTTGCGGCCGGGCGCAGCGAAAGCCGGGAATGCTGTTCAGCTCCTCGACGATGACCGCGCGGCGTTCATCGAAGGCGGCAACCATGTGATCGACCGAGCCCTGCGGGCCCCTCAGGGCCTCGACGGCGGCATATTGAGTGGCCGCATTGACGCAGGAATGATCGTTGATGCAAAGCCGCGTCGCCCCCTCGACCAGGGCCTCGGGCCAGATCGCGTAGCCGATGCGCCAGCCGGTCATGGCGTAGGTCTTCGACCAGCCGTCGAGCAGGATCAGCCGGTCGCGGATCTCGGGGTAGGCCAGCAGGCTGGCATGATCCAGGTTGTCGTAGACCATGCGGCTATAGATTTCATCCGACAGGATCGCCACGCCCGGATGGGCATCGAGCCCGGCGACCAGCTTGTCGATCTCGCTTTTCAGGGCGACGCCGCCGGTCGGATTGGCCGGGCTGTTGAGAATGATCAACCGGGTCTTGGGTGTGATCAGCGCCAGGATTTCATCGGCGGAGAACGAGAAGCCGTTGTCTTCGTGAAGCGGGATCGCTACCGGCTTCGCCCCGGAGAAGGCGATGGCCGACTCATAGATCGGAAATCCCGGATTGGGATACATGATCTCGGCGCCTGTTTCGCCGAACATCATCATGGCGAAAAACATGGTCGGCTTGCCGCCGGGGACCACGACGATGCGTTCAGGCGATATCTCGACGCCCCGGTATTTCAGGATATCGTCAGCCACCGCTTCGCGTAAGGCCAGGATGCCGTTGGCCGGGGTATAGCCATGATGGCCGTCGGCCAGGGCGCGTCGGCCCGCCTCGACGATATTCTCTGGGGTTGGAAAATCCGGCTGGCCGATGCCGAGATTGATGATATCGCGGCCCTCGGCAGCCAGGGCATTGGCCCGCGCCAAAACCTCGAAGGCGGTCTCGGTGCCGAGGCTGGACATTCGCGCGGCAAGTTTCATGGCATGGTTATGCCACCGAATTCGCCCTGTTGCCAGCACAGGCTCGAGGGCGGTTATCGACTTGCATATTTAACTGTGGTTGTCTTTCATGGTTTGCAGCTTTTCGAACTGCAAGAGACAGGAATAATGCGACAAATATTTATACTTTTGGGGGTTGCCGGCAGAGAGGATCGGGTGATCCATGGGCTGCCAGAGGCCATGGCAAAATTTATGGGAAGCTGATCCTATGAAGCCATCCAACAGCATTCTCTCCGGCCTCGGCACTACGGTCTTCGAGGTCATGTCGCGGCTCGCCATGGAGCATGGTTCGATCAATTTGGGCCAGGGCTTTCCCGACCGGGACGGCCCGGAAGATGTTCGCCGGGCGGCGGCTGAGTTCAGCCAGAATGGCCCCAACCAATACCCGCCGATGATGGGCCTGCCCGTGCTTCGCCAAGCCATCGCCGATCACGGCAAGCGTTTCTACGGCTTCGATATCGACTGGCAGTCCCAGGTGATGGTTACATCGGGCGCCACCGAGGCGCTGGCCTCCTGCCTGTTCGGCCTGCTGGAGCCGGGCGACGAGGCGGTGCTGATCGAGCCGCTCTACGACAGCTACCTGCCGATCGTTCGGCGTGCCGGCGCAACCGCCAAACTGGTCCGCCTCAAACCGCCCGATTGGCGCCTGCCGCGCGACGAGCTCCGCGCGGCTTTCTCCGAGCGCACCAAGCTGATCCTGCTGAATTCGCCCATGAACCCGGCCTCCAAGGTGTTCGACGCCGATGAGCTGGCCTTCATCGCCTCGCTGGTTGAGGAACACGACGCCTATGCGGTCTGCGATGAGGTTTATGAGCATCTGCTGTTCGACGGCCGCCGCCATGTACCCCTGGCCAGCCTGCCGGCCATGGCGGAGCGATGCCTGCGCATCGGATCGGCAGGCAAGATATTTTCGCTGACCGGCTGGAAGGTGGGCTGGGTGGTCGCCGCACCCGAGACCCTGGCGACCGTCGCCAAGGCCCATCAGTATCTCACCTTCACCACGCCGCCCAACCTGCAGGCCGCCGTGGCCCAGGGGCTGGCCAAGGACGACGCTTATTTCGCGGATCTAACCAACGCCATGCAGCAAAGCCGTGATCGGTTGTCGGCGGGCCTGGCCCGGGTCGGCTTCGACGTCATCGATTCCCACGGCACCTATTTCATTTCCGCCGATTTCCGGCCCCTCGGCTTCAACGGCGACGATGTGGAGTTCTGCCGCCATATTACCATCGAGGGCGGCGTCACGGCGGTGCCGCTCTCGGCCTTCTACGACAGCGGTGATGTGCGCCACTTCGCCCGCTTCGCCTTCTGCAAACAGAACGACGTGCTCGACGAGGCGATCGAGCGCCTGGCCAGGCTGTTCTCCTAGTTCACCGCGCCAGACGGTCTTTGATGTTGTAGTAGCCCATGACCAGGGGCAGGAACCAGGGATTGCCGGTATAGAACGGGCGGGTCGGGAAGGGCCGGCCGTCGAAGGCGGATGCGCCCTCTGCATCGCCGAGTACGCGCAAGCCGGTCTTGTGTCCGAGATAGGTCCCCATGGGGATGCCTACGCCGCACAGCCCGGTGGTGAACTCGACCCCTTCATGGGCGCCGGTATGGGGCAGCTTGTCGAAGGTGAAGCCCATGTTGCCGGTCCAGCAATGGCTCAGCTTGACGCCTTCGAGCTGGGGGAAGACCTTGAGCATGTCGCCGTACATTTCGCGCGCCTTGATCTTGAGGTCGTCCTGGCGCATGCCTGTGCGGCAGCCGAAGATCAGCCGCTCGCCGTCCGGGGTGGGGCGGGTCCAGAAAATATTGACCTTGGAATCGATGATCGTGCGCCCGGTCGGCAGCAGGGCTTTCATGCGTTCAAGCCCGAGCGGCTCGGTGACGATCATGTAAGCGGGCGTCGGGATGACGCGGCGCGCCATATAGGGTGTCGGCGGCCCGGTGTAGCCGTTGGTTCCAACGACGACGTCTCGGGCGCTGATATTACCCCGAGGCGTTGTCACTTTAAAACCCGCACTATCCCGCTCGATGGCGGTCACCGGTGTATGGTCGATGATGACGGCGCCGGCGTTCAGCACGCGGTCCGTCAGACCCTGGTGATAGAGGCCGGGGTGCAGCGCGCCGACGCCTTCGAGCACCATGCCGCCGAGATAATAGTCGCTGGCGATCTCACGGTGCATCTCGGATTTCGCCACCATATGGCCGTCAATCTCGACGCCCTGCTTTACCATGGCCGCCAGATCGTCCTTGAGCATCTTCAATTGAGACTGTGTCTCAGCGGCGATGAAGCGGCCGCAATAGGTAAAGTGGCAATCGATCTGCTCATGCTCGATGAGTTTGACCACATAATGATGCGAGGCCACGGCTTCGTTGCACAGGGCCACCGCACGGTCCGTGCCGAGCTGCGCCTGCAGGCTGGAAAACTTCGACCAGAGGGTCCGGCCCACGTAACCGGCGTTGCGGGTGCTGGCGCCGTAGCCCGCCGCCTCGGCCTCGAGCACCAGCACATGGCGTCCGCCGCGCGCCAGGGTAAGCGCCGCCGACAATCCGACGTTGCCCGAGCCGACCACCACCACATCGACCTTCGCCGGCAGGCTTGCCTCGGCAGGCTCGGGACGCGGCGCCGCATCCCACCAGTAGGGCGTCTCTTTGAAGTCGTCGGTGAACAGCGTTTGATCCATGATTTCCCTCAGTATGTTGGGCGGATTGAGCGGTGGCAAGCGCGACGCTTGACGAGGGGCCGCCATTGCGACTACATCACCCCCGGTGGTGGGTGTAGCTCAGTTGGTTAGAGCGCTAGATTGTGGATCTAGAGGTCGGGGGTTCAATTCCCCTCACTCACCCCAAATTCTCTGGAACACAGCAATTGCTCATGATGTTTTTGCGCGGCTGTTCTTTCAAGGGCGCTGGGCTTTGTGCCGCACTCCTGGTGGCGCCCCTGAACGCGGCCCTGGCGCACACCAGCGAGCGCGCTTTCATACTGCTTTTGCCGACGAAGCTCTACATCGTCGGCGGCGCCCTGGCCGTGGCCTTCTCATTCCTGGTCATGGCACTTATTCCCATGGCCAGCTTGAAGGCCCTGGAGACCGCCCGCTGGCGTCTCGGGCGATTGCCGCCCTGGCGCACCGAGGCTGGCAGCCTGATCTCGCTTCTGCTGGTCATCGCTCTGCTGATCGCCGGCCATATAGGCAGCCGTGATCCCCTGGCAAACCCCTTGCCGCTCATGGTCTGGACGATCTGGTGGGTGGGCCTAAGCCTGCTTCATGCGGTCTTCGGAAACCTCTGGCACGGGCTCAATCCCTGGCGCGGCATCTATCGCCTGCTGACCCTGTTGCCCGGGCTGAACAGGTGGCGTGAATCACCGCCGATCGCTTATCCGTCCTGGCTTGGTTGCTGGCCCGCGGTTGTCTTGTTCTTTGCTTTTGCCTGGTTCGAGCTGGTTCACCCGTCGCCCTGGGACCCGGCGGTTCTGGCCAACTTCATGGCGGCCTATCTGGCCGCCACTCTGGTTGCCATGCTGGCCTTCGGAGATAAGGTCTGGCTGCGCCAGGGAGAGGCCTTCTCGGTGTTCTTTCGCGTTGTCAGTTGGCTGTCGCCATTCGAGATCGTGTCCGAAACGTCTTCAAACGTGAAGACTCTGTGGTTTAGGCCACCCGGTATCAGACTCTTGAAAACCGGCGACCTGTCCATAAGCGGTTTGGCTTTCGTGTTGCTGGCGCTCGCTTCCGTCTCGTTCGATGGGTTCTCGCGAACGTTTTGGTGGCTCGGCTTGATCGAGGTGAATCCGCTTGAACATCCCGGCCGGACGGTGCTGATGGGAATCAACAGCCTCGGTCTTGTCGCCATGTTCTGTATCCTTGCGGCGGCCTATTACGGCGCCGTGCGGCTTGGCCGCGCCATCGCCTCGCCGGGCGCGGAGAGCGGCAATAATCCGGGTCTTTTCGTGGCCTCGATCATACCGATTGCCTTCGGTTATCATGCTGCCCATTACCTGCCGAGCTTTCTGGTAGAGGCGCAATATGCGGTGCGGGCCCTTGCCGATCCCTTCGCCATGGGGTGGAATTTATTTGGCCTCGATGATTTCAAAATGACGACCTCCCTGTTGTTCGATCAGGCATCGGTGACGGTCATCTGGAACGCTCAGGTCGCGGTCATCGTCGCCGCCCATATACTCGCCGTCTCGATCGCTCATTTGCAGGCCCTGCACCGAGCGACAGACCTGCGCCAGGCGCTGCTCGTCCAGGCGCCGATGACCGCGCTGATGATTGGCTACACCCTGTTCGGACTGTGGCTGCTGTCGACCCCGGTTGCCGGATGATCTTGAGTCCCGCTTGCGCGCCGTGCTATTGCTTTAGGGTCCCGTAACGTCGGGTGTTGGGGAGTTCAAACAGGGAGCCATATCATGACCAAGAATAAAGGCGATAAGCAAACCATCGCGACAACAGACACCGGCATATCCCGCCGCACGGCCTTCAAGACCGCCGGCGTTTTGGCCGGGGCCGCGGCCGCCGGGGCGGCGGGCGCCTTTGCGCCGGGCTCGATCATCAGACCAGCGAGCGCCCATCAAGGCGACGGCAACAATGCCCTTCGCATTGGCCTTCAGGTTCATCGCACCGGCATCGGCGCCGCCTATGGCAAATGGTACGAGCGCACCACAAACGCCGCGGTCAAGTTGATCAACGGCCACGGCGGCATCGGCGGGCGGCCCATCGAGTTGATCATCGAGGACGATGGCACCGATCCCAAGCGCGGCGCGGAAGTGGTCGAGAAATTTGCCCTCCAGCACAAGGTGGACTTCATCTTCGGCACCCTGTTCTCCCATGTGGTGAACGGCTCGGCCCCTCGGGCGGGCGAACTCAAGGTGCCATATTTCGTGGTCAGCGAGGGCTATCACGTAGCCTCGGGATCGCTCAATCGCTACACCTTCCAGCCCTGCATCACCGACGTGCGCTCTCAGATTCAGGGCATCTCGTCCTGGGTGCTCGGCAACCTCGGCAAGAACGTGGCGATGATCTATCCGGATTATGCTTTCGGCTATAATCACCGTGACTTCTTCGGCGCCGCGGTGGCGGCGAATGGCGGCACGGTAACCGCCTCTCTCGCCATTCCGCCGACGGAATCTTCCTACACCAAATTCTTCGCCAAAATCCCCTCCAATACGGACCTGATCTATCATGTCATGGTCGGGCCTGGGGTTCTCACCTTCGTTAAGGAAATGGGTGAGCATTTCGGTTCTAACCGTCCGGAATTGTTTGGTTTCATGGATTCTCTTGAGGCGGTCGATATGGCGAACCCGGGACTTGATTACCTGGAGGGAAGCCACTTCTGGGAAGCCATGCCGCGCTATGCCGCAAGCCAGAATACCATCGGCGCGAACTTCTACCGCTCGAAGGTCGGGGTCGACGAGAACGGCGCCAGCGTGGACGATTCAAAGGACATCGCCACCTTCTCCCATATGTTCGGCTGCTGGGAGACCCTCTACGCCATCAAGCAGGCAGTCGAGGACAGCGGCTATCGCGATAATACGGCGAAGGACAAGGAAGCCCTGATTGAGACCCTGGAGAACACCCGTTGGTACAACGAGGGCATAGAACATCCCCAGGGCCACAAGGCGTTCAACGGCAAGCTGCATCAGTGCTTCGGCTCGCAGTACATCTCCAAGGTCAACGGCGGCAAGCTGGAACTGGTGCATACCACCTCGATTGAGGACGGCCTCTATGAGCCCGAGGCGGATTACACCAAGATGTCCCTCTAGGGCCCTCTAGAGGTTTTCGTAATGCGAAGGGACCGG
>JAYGED010000292.1:0-22528 GCA_046582565.1 Alphaproteobacteria bacterium | reverse complement strand
CTCCGGCGGTTCCGGTCAGCAGGTCTGGTTGAGCTGGACCGAAGAATCGGTGGTCTTGCTGCCGCCTGAGTAATCGATCTGGCAGCAGCCTCCCACATCGATAGCTATTACGCGCGCACGGCGAGCGCCGGTGAGGCGGGCCCGCCCCTGGGGGGCGATCTTGAAGTCGACATTTGTGTAGTCGGCGGCGGCTTGGCCGGCCTGTCGACGGCGCTGGGGCTTGCCGAGCGGGGCGCGTCCGTTGTGTTGCTCGAAGGCAATCGCGTCGGCTGGGGGGCGTCCGGGCGAAACGGCGGCTTCGTCTCCGGCGGCTTCTCGCAATCCCTGCAAGCTCTTGAGCAGCGGCTCGGCCGAGACCACGCGCTACAGATTTTTGGCTTGAGCTGGGACGCCGTCGCCCTGATGCGCCAGCGCATCGAAGCCTACGCCATCGATTGCGGGCCGATCGTCGATGGCGTGATCAGTGCTTCCTGGTTCGACGATGCGGACGGCTTGAAGCGCGAGCGCGACTATATGGCTGAAGTCGCCGGCAGAGAGGAAGAATTCTGGCCCCGCGAGAAGCTCCGCGAGATCCTGCTCAGTCCGCGCTACTACGACGGGCTGTTCAATCCGCACGGCTTTCAGTTCCACCCGCTTAATTACAGTCGGGGCGTGGCCAGCGCCGCCGAGAGCCGGGGGGCGCGGATCTTCGAGAGCTCTGCGGTCACCGGGCTCGATCTTGAGGGGCCGGTAAAAATAATTCGCACCGGGCAGGGTTCCATCCGCGCATCGACGGTGGTCATGACCTGCGGCGGCTATATTGACGGCCTGCATGGCAAACTGTCGCGCGCCATCGTTCCGGTTGCCACCTATGTGGCGGTGACCGAGCCTCTCGGCGACCGCCTGGCCACCGCCATGCGCACGCCTTGCGCCGTCCATGACACGCGCTTCGCCCTCGATTATTACCGCCCCCTCCATGATAGCCGCATCCTGTGGGGTGGCCGGGTTACCGTGCGCCGGAGCGATCCGCCGGACCTCGCCGGCCTCATGCGGGGCGATCTTCTCAAGGTCTACCCGCAGCTCGAGGGCGTGAAAATGGAGACCGCCTGGGGCGGCCTGATGAGCTATGCGCCCCACAGGATGCCGCAAATCGGCGAGGTTTCGCCCGGCGTCTGGCATGCCATGGGTTTCGGCGGTCAAGGCATGAACACGACGACCATGGCGGGCGAGCTAATCGCCGGCGCCATCGCCGAGAACGATGATCGCTACCGGTTATTCGCGCCATTCGGCCTGACACCCACGGGCGGCCCTATCGGTGTGGCGGCGGCCCAGCTGACCTATTGGTATTATGGCCTGTGCGATGCCTTGAAGGCGTAATGCGCTTGTGAGATGATCCGCGCGCTTTATTTTTAGTTTGTTTGCCGAGGCTTTCTCATGCGCCAAGAATCTACTCCTCCCACCGGTCCTCTCGATAGCAAGACCGGCATGCGTTACTCATCCTTTGTCGAGCGTACAACCGGGGAGGGATCGCGCGCCTGGGATATACATGACCGCGCCAGTCAGTTGGAAAAAGACGGGCGCGACATCATCTTTCTGAGCATCGGCGATCCGGATTTCGATACGCCGCCGCCGATCGTCGAAAGGGTGATTGAGAGCCTGCGCCAGGGCCGCACTCACTACACCGCCATGGCCGGCATGCTGCCCCTGCGCGAAGCCATCGCCGCCCGCCACCATGAGCTTACCGGCCAGCGGGTCGACGCCGACTCCGTGGTGGTGACCGCCGGGGCGCAATGCGGGTTGTTCACGGCCATGCTCTGCCTCGCCGGGCCGGGCGACGAAGTCATCGTGCCCGAGCCCATGTATGTCACCTATGAGGCGGTTGTCGGGGTGACGGGCGCGCGGCTGGTGCAGGTGCCGTTGCGGGCCGAGCGCGGCTTTCATCTCGATCCGGATGATCTCGCCGCCGCGATCACGCCGCGCAGCCGGGTGCTGCTGATCAATTTTCCGCACAACCCGACCGGCGCGACCCTGAATAACGATGAGCTCGAAGCCGTCGCCGATATCGCCAAGCGCCACGACCTGTGGGTGGTTTCCGACGAGGTATACGCAACCCTCACCTATGAGCAGCCCCACCGCTCGATTGTCTCGATACCCGGCATGGCGGAGCGAACCGTGGTCGTCGACAGCCTGTCGAAATCCCACGCCATGACAGGCTGGCGTCTGGGCTGGACCATATCGATGGGAGATATGCCACAGCATTTGAAAAATCTGGCGCTCTGCATGCTGTACGGCTGTCCACCATTTATCCAGGACGCCGCGCTGACCGCATTGACCAACGAATTCGACGAAATCGATGTCATGCGCGCCGCCTTCCGCGAGCGCCGCGACCTGCTCGTCGATCGCCTGAACGCCATGCCCCGCATCGGTTGCCTCAAGCCCGAAGGCTCGATGTTCCTGATGGTCGATGTGCGCGACAGCGGCTTGAACTCGATGGATTTTGCCTGGCGCCTGCTCGAGACCGAAGGGGTATCAACCCTGCCCTGTGACGGTTTCGGCCCCAGCGGCGAGGGCTATCTCAGGGTCTCGCTGTCATCGCCCATAGCGGAGCTGAGCGAATTCTGCGACCGCCTGGAGAACATGCTGCGCGGCATGAATCGCTGAAGAAGCTATCAGCTATCAGCTTTCAGCCAAAAAGTATTTTAAGTTGACGGCTGACGGCTGACGGCTGACCGCTGATAGCTTCTTCTCCTAAATCTCCTCACGGACCTGGCGCAGGCTTGTGGCCATTTTGTCGACGATCTCGTCGAGTTCGGCGCGGCTTGCCGTATAGGGCGGCGACAGGATGATATGGTCGCCGCGCAGGCCATCGACACTGCCACCGGTGGGATAGCAGATCAGGCCATTCGAAAAGGCGCGCGTGCGCACCTTGATGAAAAGCTGCAGCTCGGGATCGTAAGGTTCCTTGGTGTCGCGGTCGGCGACCAGTTCGATACCGATGAACAGCCCGCGGCCGCGGATGTCGCCGACGAAATCGAGATCACCGATGGCTTGGCCCAGCTGGGTGCGGAGATAGTCGCCATCGGCGGTCGCCTTCTCGACCAGCCCGTCCCGGCGAATGATCTTCTGTACGGCGAGCCCGGCGGCGCAGGCGGTGGTGTGGCCGGTATAGGTATGCCCAGAGATGACCTCGCCATGGGCTTCAATGATGCGTTGATACAGACGGTCCTGATACACTGCGGCGCCGAGCGGCATATAGCCGCCGGACAGCCCCTTGGCGATCGCCATGATATCGGGGGTGACGCCATCGACGTCGAGCGCGCGCCAGGCGCCGCAGCGGCCGACACCGCACATCACCTCGTCGGCGATCATCAGCACCCCGGTGCGGTCGCAGATTTCGCGCACAAGTTTGGCGTAACCGGGCGGCGCCGGCACCGCGCCGCCGGCCGCGCCGACCACCGGCTCGAAGATGAAGGCGGCGACATTCTCGGCTCCGAGGCGCTCGATTTCCTCATCAAGCTCGTTCGCGCAAAATTCCGCAACCTTGTCGGGCGCCACATTGGGCGGTGGGCGATAGACATTGACCGCCGATAGCTGGCTGCCCTCGATCAGGGCGCCTTCGTAGGGCGCGCGCCGGGCCTGAAAGCCCGACACGGACAGGGCGCCGAGGGTGTTACCGTGCCATGAGCGCTGGCGCGAGATGAAGCGCCGGCGTGAAGGCTCGCCACTGGCGCTGTGATATTGCAGAGCAAGCTTGAGGCAGGATTCAACCGCTTCGGAGCCGCCGGAGACAAAACTCATGCGCGTGAGACCACCGCCCGATTCCTCGGCGATGAGCGCGGACAGCTCCTCGAGCGGATCGCTGGAGAACATATAGCGATAGCCGTGGGCGATGCGGTCGATCTGGGATTTTATGGCGTCGCCGACCTCGCGGTTGCCGTGGCCGACGCAGAACAGGGTGGGTCCGCCCGAACCCTCGATATACCGATTGCCGTCGGTGTCATACACATAAACACCCTCGCCATGGGAAACTCTCGGCATGGCGCCGGATGTAGTGAAGCTGGCGGAAGTGGGGCGCATTTCTGTATTTGTCATGGTGAGAGCCTAAGGCAAGGAACCCGCCCCGCCAACCAATGATATGGGGCTAGAATAAGCACCATGGTGTCTTCCGAGTATGAATCCTACTACGTCATCATCCGCGCTATACCGCCGGGCCGGGTGATGACTTATGGCGATGTGGCGGCCTATGCCGGGCGGCCGCGTCAGGCGCGCCGGGTGGGCTATGCCCTGGCGGCGTTAAAGGGTCAGGTTGTGCCCTGGTGGCGGGTGATCAACGCCGAGGGCGCAATCAGCATGCGCACGCCGGACGGCGGCTCGGAATCCATGCAGCGCGACATGCTGGAAGAGGAGGGCGTCGAATTCACCCTGGAGCGGCGGGTCGACCTGGATCGCTTTCGCCATCGCCCCTAGCGAAAATAATGGGGGGCCGCAAAGCGCGGCCCCCCGATAGGGTCGATATGGTTTCGGATCTTACGACTCGAGAGCCCATTCGTTGGCAAACAGGTAGGACGTCGGGTGCATTTCGAAGCCCCGCACTTTCTTGTCCATGGCGGTGAACACCGAACGCCAGAGCGGCTGAACGATGGGCCCGTCTTCCTGCATGATGGTTTCGAGCTGTTGCATGATCTTGCGCCGGGCTTCCACATCGAGGATGCCTTCGGCCTTGGTCAGCAAACGGTCGAACTCGGGGTTGTCGTAGGACGACTCGTTCCAGGGCACGCCCGCGCGATAGGCGAGACCAAGGACCATCACGCCGAGCGGACGGTGGGTCCATGAGGTGAAGCCGAACGGCACCTTGGCCCAGGTCTCCCAATATTGGGCGCTGGGCTTGATGTTGATATTGATATTGATGCTGGCTTCTTTCCACATCTCGACCATGGCCTGAACCGCGGCCTGTTCCCACGACACCGGTTGGATGACGATTTCGGCTTCGATGCCATCCGGATGACCGGCCTCGGCGAGAAGCGCCTTGGCTGCCGCGATATCCTGGCCCATGAAGGGCTGCTTGTAGTACTCGGGATGGATCGGCGAAACATGGTGATGTTCGCCGGCCGAACCGAGACCGCGATAGGCTGCTTGCAGCACTTTTTCGGTGTCGATGGCGAGACGCATGGCCTTGCGCACCTTGGGGTCGGCGAAGGGCCCAATGGGTTTCATGCGCGCAACCCCGGTCTGCGCCGTGGTCACCTCATGAATAGTCAAATGGGGCATTGCCTTAAGGGCGTCGAGCGAGAGCACGTCGGCGGTATCGAGACCATGCACCTGCTTGGATGCAATGGCGCCCAAGGCGGCGGAAGAATCGTCGCCGAGATCGTGGAATTCGACGCTGTTAAGATAAGGCCCGTCACCCCAGTAATCGTCGCGTGCTTCCAGAACGGCAATTTTGCCGACTTCCTGGCGAACCAGGTTAAACGCCCCGGTGCCGTTGGAGCCGACGCCGAACTTACCGTCTTCCTCAGGATCGAGGATCAGGAAGGGATAGTGGAACATATGCTCGGGCACCGCCAACTGCGCCTGCTTGGCGTTGATCCGCACCGTATAGTCATCGATGATCTCGATGGCATTGGCAGACCACAGCTCGGTGGTCTTGGCATCGCCCTCGCCGACTTCGTTGAGCATGTAGCCCTTCATCAGCCCGAGAACCGATGAACCGACGTCCGCGTCAAGAACATGGTTGAGGTTCCAGGCGACATCCTTGGCGTTGAAATCACGGCCGTTATGCCACTTGATGCCCTTGCGTACATGCAGGGTCCAGGTCTTGAGATCGTCACTGGCTTCCCAGCTTTCCAAAAGATAGGGGCGGGTGACGTTGTCCGTGCCGGTCTTGGTCAAATATTCGCAGACTTGGCGGACCTGGTTACTGTCGGTCGCCCAGCTGAATGTGTGCGGGTCCGTGACAGCCAGGATACGCATGGAGACGCGCATGGTACCGCCCTTGGGCATGGCTGCCTTTGCAGGCTTGGTGAAGTCTTCACCGGTGACCTTGCCGACGAAGGCGTAAGCAGCGCCGGCTGAGACGCCGAGAAGTGTAGCCGTGCGCAAAAATTCGCGGCGGTCGACTTTACCTTCTGCAAACTGTTGTTTTAGTGTGGGAATATACGAATGCTCTCGACGTTCTTCCATGGTTCAAGATCCTCTAAACGTTTTGCCGCCCGTTATTGATAACGATTGTCGTAAGTCGCAGCTTACACAACGACAATCGGAATTCATAGTTTTCTACCAGCCACGGTTTGTCAACCTACTTGACTATGCGTGGATATTGACAACACCCCGGAATCCATTGGGAAGCCGGGTATTTCTGCAAGTTGGAAGGCTGTTCAGCCTTCGCTGAGTTCAACCGCGACGAAGCGCTGCTCGCCGCTGCTGTCGAGCAGGAGAAGCACCGATTTTCGCTTTGCCTCGGCAGCCTGTTTCACCCGGTTGAGGACGTCGTCGGGCGTGATAACTTCCTCGAGCCCGACTTCGACGATCACGTCGCCGGGCCGGATATTGCGCTCGGCCGCGGCGCCATCAGGATCGACTTCGGTGACGATGACCCCGTTCATGTCTTCGGAAATGCCGAAGCGTTCACGAAGATCGGGGTTGATCGCGGCGAAGGTCATACCAAGGGATTCGGCCTCCGCGCTCATTGCTTTGGGGCTTACGGCAGCGGTCACCGTGGGCGGCGACTCATCGAGCTCATCGATGACGACGCTCATGGTCTTCATCTCGCCCTTGCGCAGCAGCACAACGTCAACTTCCTTGCCGATCTCCGTGGCGGCGACGATACGCGGCAGATCGCGCATTTCAGGCACGTCCTGGCCATCGAATGTGAGGATCACATCGCCGGGCTCGAACTTTGCCCTTTCGGCCGGGCTGTCCGGTGTGACATCGGCGACGAGCGCGCCGGAAGCCTTATCCAGCCCGAGGGTCACGGCAATTTCGTCGGTCACTGTTTGAATGCGCACGCCGAGCCAACCGCGCCGGGTATGGCCATACTCACGAAGCTGCGCGATGACCGGCGAGGCGATAGCGGAAGGGATCGAGAATCCGATGCCCACGCTGCCGCCCGATGGTGAAAATATGGCTGTGTTTATGCCGATGACATCGCCGTCCATGTTGAACAGCGGGCCGCCCGAATTGCCGCGGTTGATCGGCGCGTCGGTTTGCAGAAAGTCGTCATAGGGGCCGGCGTTGATGTTGCGGCCGCGCGCCGACAGGATGCCGGCGGTTACCGTGTTGCCGAGGCCGAAGGGGTTGCCGATAGCCATCACCCAGTCGCCGACGCGGATAGCGTCGGAATCGCCAAACTTCACGAACGGCAAGGGCTCGTCGCTCTCCACCTTCAACAGCGCCAGATCGGTCTTGGGATCATGCCCCAGAAGGGTGGCCAGCAATTCGCGGTCGTCAGACAGGATGACCGTGATTTCGTCGGCGTCCTTAATCACATGGTTGTTGGTAACCACGTAACCCGCAGGGTCGATGATGAATCCCGAACCGAGAGATTGCACACGGCGCGGGCGGCCCTGATCGCCGCGGCGCTGGCGCTCGAAGAAGTCACGAAACAGATCTTCGAAGGGCGATCCCGGCGGCATATCGGGCATCGCTTCGGGGCCGGGCGCTGCTTCCAAGGATTGCACGGTCGAGATGTTGACGACCGCGGTTGTGAGCGCCTCGGCGAGGTCGGCGAAGCTGTCGGGCGTGCCGCGTGCATGGGCCGGCTGCGCCAGGGCGAACATGACAAGCACGGCGAAGACGCCAAGCAGGCGGGCAAAGGCAATTTCAGTTAGCGGCAAGAGGGCGGGCTTAACAGCGCGCGTCGAGAAATATTTTCTCACTCGATAGTCTCCGATTAAGGTGAAAGCTTAAGTGATTGAAGATAGCATACCACAGCTTGGTACTCGGTTTTAGTTGGTTGAGCGCCACCGGACAGGCAGGAGGAGGGGGAGCGATGCCCGGTGGCGCCCACGTAACGGAAGACCTAGGGGGAAGATCCAGCGACCCGTAACGTTGCGCCAACCTTAGTCAATGCCGTCTGAACGGAAACTGAGCGTCCCATTCACCTGCGGTTCATGTTCACTTGGTAGCTTCACGGCCATGATTAAAGTGGGTTTTGTTTTCCTGGCGGTCGTCCTGATCTTCCTGGCGCAACCGCTTGTGGCGGCCAACCACGAACAGGACAGCGCGCTGCAGGCCTTTCAGTCCGGCGAAGTGGCCGGCTTGCCGCGCATCCTCGCACGCGCGCGCAGCGCTTTCTTTGGCCGTGTGCTGGCCGTTGAACTTATCCGCAAACTGGCGGGCAATGCCGCCAGCCCCTGGGTCTATATGGTCAAGATGCTGACGCCTCAAGGCAATGTCATCATGCTCTATCTCAACGCCAAGACGGCGGCCATCCAATCGGTCAAGGGACGCGGCGCCGATGCCGCGCGAAAGCAGTAATGGTCGGGGAGTATCTCTGATGCGCTTGCTGGTCATCGAGGACGAGCGCGAACTGGCGGCGCAGATTGCCGCGGCTTTGCGCGACGCCGATTACGCGGTCGATGTCGCCCATGACGGCGAGGAAGGCTATTATCTCGGCGAGGTCGAGCCTTATGATGCGGTGATCCTCGATCTCGGCCTGCCCAAGATCGACGGCCTCACCGTGCTCAAGCGATGGCGCGCCGCCGGCCAGGATATGCCGGTGCTGATCCTCACCGCGCGCGACCGCTGGAACGAAAAAGTCGAGGGTTTCGACAGCGGCGCTGACGATTATGTGTCCAAGCCTTTCAGCATGGAAGAATTGCTGGCGCGGCTGCGCGCGCTGATCCGCCGCGCCGCCGGCCATGCTTCGCCTGAACTGGTCTGCGGCGACATCCGGGTCGACACGCGCTCGAGCCGGGTCAGCGTCGACGGCGCGCCGGTGTCGCTCACCGCCCATGAGTTCAAGCTTTTGTCCTATCTCATTCATCACCAGCACAAGGTGGTGTCTCGCACCGAGCTGGTCGAGCATATGTATGATCAGGATTTTGACCGGGATTCGAACACCATCGAGGTGTTTGTCGGGCGGCTGCGTAAGAAGATCGGCGGCAATCTGATCAAGACTGTACGCGGCCAGGGCTACCGGCTGGAGCCGCCGCCGGCGGACAATTCTGAGTGAAAATCAATTCCCTTAGCTTCCGCCTTGCGGCGGGCGCCGCCTTGTGGATTACGGCGGCGCTGGTGGTTACCGGCTTTGTGCTGTCGGGCTTGTTCCGCGATTACGTGGAGCGCGGTTTCGAGCAGCAGTTGGCCATGCAGCTCGACCGCTTGTCATCGGTCAGCGAAATCGGGCCGGGAGGGGCCCTCGAACTCAAGCGTCTGTTCTCCGATCCGCGTTTCGAGAAGCCCTATTCGGGATGGTACTGGCAGGTCGCCGGACGCAATCGCCCTTTGCTGCGCTCGCGTTCCTTGTGGGATCAGGTGCTGACCATCGAACAGGATGTCCAGGCCACCGACACCCCGTGGCGCAGCGAAGAGATGGGACCCGAGGACCAGCATCTCTGGGTGCTGCGCCGGGCGGTCACTTTTCCCGGGTCGCGGGGGGTGTTTCAAATTGCCGTGGCCGCCGATATCAGCGAGATGCATGCGGAAATTACCCGTTTCACCGGAACCCTGGCGCTGTTCCTGGCAATTCTCGGCCTGGGCCTGATCGCCGCCGTTATTATCCAGGTTCGCTATGGATTGTTACCCTTGGCGCGGTTGCGCGATGGTCTGGGGGCGGTGCGCTCGGGCCGCGCCACGCGGCTCGCCGGCCCGTTCCCCGACGAAGTCACGCCGCTAGCCGAAGACCTCAATGGCCTGCTCGATCATAACGCCCAGGTGGTCGAGCGGGCGCGCACCCATGTCGGCAATCTGGCCCACGCCCTGAAGACCCCCCTGTCCGTGGTCGGCAATGCCGCCGCCGCCGAGACCGGCGCCCTGGCCGAGACCACCCGCCAGCAGGTTGCGGCGATGAGCGACCAGATTGACCATCATTTGTCGCGCGCCCGCACCGTGGCCGCGGGGCGCGTACTTGGCGAACGCACCGGCGTCTCTACGGTCGCCGAGGAACTCCGGCGAACCCTGTCGCGAATCTATCGCGATCGCGGGATCCAGATCACCGTCGCCGGCCGCCAAGATCTTGTCTTCCTGGGCGAACGCCAGGATCTTCAGGAGATGATCGGCAATCTCATGGACAACGCCTGTAAATGGGCGAAAGCGCAAGTTTGCGTCACCCTGGAGCACAGCGATGACCGGCTCCGACTCCGCGTCGAGGACGACGGGCCGGGCCTTGAGAAGTCGGCCCGCGACCATATCTTCGGTCGTGGCCAGCGCCATGATGAAGCGATGCCGGGCAGCGGCCTCGGCCTGGCGATCGTGCGCGATGTCGCCGAGCTTTACGGCGGCGGGGTGAGTCTCCATGAAGCGACCCTCGGCGGTTTCGGCGCCACCCTCGATTTGCCGGCGGCTTAAATTCAAACAATTGTTATTGGGTAGATGGGGTGGTTGTTGTATAGCGGTCTGATGTCTTCGCTCGGATCACCTGTGACTGTCATCGGTGCCGGAATTGTCGGCCTGTCTTGCGCCCGTTGGCTGCAACGCGGCGGCCATGACGTCACGATCATCGATCCGGTGGCGCCCGGTGAATCCTGTTCTTTCGGCAATGCCGGCATTATCAGCACATCCTCGGCGGTTCCTCTTGCCATGCCGGGTACCATCTTCAAGGTTCCCGGTTGGATGATGGATCCCAAGGGGCCGTTGGTGGTGCGCTGGTCTTACATGCTGCGCGCCATGCCCTGGTTGCTGCGTCTTCTCGCCGCCAGTCAGCGCTCCCGTATTCCCGCTATCGTCAAGGCTCTGGGCGAAATCAACGCACCGGCACTCGATGCCTATAGGGAATTGCTGGAGCCGGCGGATTTCGCCGATCTGATTCGCCTGGACGGCTCTATCAATGCCTATGAGTCTGTCGCCGCACTTGAGGCTGATAGCGATATCTGGGATTTGCGTAAGCAGCGCGGGGGGCAATTCGAGCGGGTCGAGGGCGACGCCCTGCGCGAACTTGAGCCGGCGCTGAACCCCGCTATTCCCTGCGCCATATTCGTCAAGGACACCGCCCATGCGGTCAATCCCCTGCGCGTGGTTAAGACCCTGGCGGATCGGTTCCTCTCTGATGGGGGTGACATTGTCGAGAGCCGGGTCAGCCATATTGACTGCGGTGACCAGGGACCACGCCTGCTGCATCTGGACAATGGCGCCGAGCGCCCGGTCGAGACCCTGGTGATTGCCGCCGGCGCCTGGTCCCATCGGCTCTCCGGCCCCCTCGGCAGCACGCCGCCGCTCGAGGCCGAGCGCGGCTACCATGTTACTATCGCTGAGGCGGGCCTCACTCTTTTGCGCCCTGTTTCCCTGGCCAGCCGGGGGTTCTACGCGACCCCCATGGAGCTCGGCCTGCGCATCGCCGGCACGGTCGAGTTCGCCGGGGTCGATGCGCCGCCCAATTACCAGCGCGCCGATATTCTGCTCGACCATGGGCGTTTTCTGCTGCCCGGCTTGCGCGACGGCGGCGTCAGCCGTTGGATGGGATGCAGACCGTCGTTTCCGGATTCATTACCGGTTATCAGCAGCTCGCCCCATTACGAAAAGCTCTATTACGCCTTCGGCCATGGCCATCTCGGTCTCACCGAGGGCGCCATCACCGGCAAGCTGATTGCCGAGCTGATCGACGGCAGGCCGACCAGCATCGATGTCGATCCCTACCGGATCGACCGATTTTGAGCCGGCCATAAAAAAACGGCCGGGGTTTTTGGCCCCGGCCGTAGCGCATTTCTTTTTATTGAATCAGAGCTTAGACCACGCCATAGGCTAGCATGGCGTCGGCGACCTTGATAAAGCCGGCGACGTTTGAGCCCTTGAGATAGTTGACGAAGCCGTCACCCTCATCGCCGTATTGCAGGCAATTGGCGTGAATGCTGCCCATGGTATCCTTGAGCAGCTTTTCGAGATCCTCTTCCGACCAGGATATGCGGGCGCTGTTCTGGCTCATCTCGAGACCCGACACCGCCACGCCGCCGGCGTTCGCCATCTTGCTCGGCGCGAACATGATCTTCGCCTCGATATATTTATCGATGCCCTCTTTCGCGGTCGGCATGTTGGCGCCTTCGGAGACGCAGGTGCAGCCGTTCTTGATCAGGGTTTCGGCTTCTTCCGCCGAAACTTCGTTCTGGGTCGCGCAGGGCAGGGCGATATCGCACGTCACGCCCCAGGGACGGCCCTCGTGGAACTCACAGCCGTATTCGTCGGCATATTCCTTAATGCGGCCCCGGCGCACCTGCTTGAGGTCGACCATAAATGCAAGCTTCTCGGCGGTGATGCCGTCGGCATCGTAGATGAAGCCCGAAGAGTCCGACATGGTCACCACTTTACCGCCAAGCTGGTTGATCTTCTGGACCGCGTAGGTGGCGACATTGCCCGATCCAGACACCGCCGTGATTTTACCCTCGATGGTCTCGCCCCGCACGGCGAGCATGTTCTCCGCCGTATAGACCGTGCCGTAGCCGGTCGCCTCGGTGCGGATCAGGGAGCCGCCGAATTCGAGGCCCTTGCCGGTCAGCACGCCGACGAAGCGGTTGGTGATGCGTTTATACTGGCCGAACATATAGCCGATCTCGCGCGCGCCGACGCCGATGTCGCCGGCCGGCACGTCGGTGTCTTCGCCGATGTGGCGATACAGCTCGTTGATGAAGGACTGGCAGAAGCGCATGACTTCGTGGTCCGATTTCCCTTTGGGATTGAAATCAGCACCGCCCTTGCCGCCGCCCATGGGCAGCCCGGTCAGGCTGTTCTTGAACGTCTGCTCGAAGGCGAGAAATTTCAAAACGCTCAGGGTTACGCTGGGATGAAAACGAATTCCGCCTTTGTAGGGGCCGATTGAGTTGTTGTTCTGGATGCGATATCCGCGCTGGGTGCGGATTTTATGGTTGTCGTCTTCCCAGCAAACCCGGAAGCTGATCACGCGATCAGGTTCGGCCATACGCTCAAGAATCTGGTATTCGGTATAAATCGGCTTATCGATTATGTAGGGGATAACCGTGGCGGCGACTTCCTCAACCGCTTGGTGAAACTCAATCTCCCCTGGATTGCGTCTTGTGACGCCCTTCATAAAGTTCTCAAGCTGGTGTTCGACGGTACTTCCCCTCATGGTGCCTTCTCCTTTGGAATAGCAGTTTTGAATCAGAGGCAAATGGCGCTGTTGAACATGATTACCGGATGCTAATCTTCCGCCGTGCTTTTGCACGGTTCTGAATTTCATTATAGGCAGGCTGTTGCCGCCCACAATGAAATTCAGACTGTTTCGCAATGCCCGCTATAAGTGAAAACCGTAGATCAGGCCGACCGTATCCAAGCCCTCGTTCTTGTCGGTAAGCTTGGCGTTCGACATATGATCGAAGCGCAGCGCCAGGGAATGCTGCGTGGTGAAACGATAGCCCAATTCGGCGGCGAGATAGAACAAGACGCGCGATCCCAGTTCCTTGCGGTCCAGGCGCGAGGTTTCAAGTTTGCCCGTATGGGCGCCGCCGCCCCAGGCGAAGGACGCGAAAGTCTGGCGCCCAAAATACCAATCCCAGTTACCGCCGAAAAACAGCGTGCTGGTCTCTTTGGAGGTATTGATGTTGGCGCCGATGAAGGGACGTGGGTTCCCCAGCATATCCCAAATGTCGCCGCGCAACGGCAGGAAGCGTAATGCCATGGTGACGTCGACGCTGTCTTCTTTGCTACGGCCTAAGACCCCGGTGTCATGATGGACGATGCCGAAACGCAATTCGCTGACGCCGAACACCGGACCGGTTGCGGCAGGGCTGTGCCCGGGGGATGTTGCTGTCGTTGGGGTCATGGTGGGCGGCGGCAGGACCACCGCCTGCGCTGTACGAGCCGTCGTCGGTAGGGCATACGTCTTAGCCGGGGCCACACTATAAGGGATGGGGGTGTAAGGCGTGGGCGCATAGGCTGAGTAGGTCGGCGCCGGAATCATATAGGGCAGATATGACGGTGTTTGTGGTGGCGGCGGCAAGCCGGCGGCGGCGGCAATGAGCGATGCAAATCGGGGAAAGGCGATGCTCGCCCGCCGGGCAATAACCTGGGTGTAATCCGGTGCGCGACGCACCGCCGCCGCGACGATGGCCGAGACGGCTCTGGGATAGCGTGCAATGCCCTCGACCACGGCTTCGGCGAGGTTCGATTGGGAAACACTCAATCGGGTGCGGTTGGCAATCTGTGTTTGCTGGTTGTTGTTGGCAATGTTGGCGCTGAACGCCGCGTTCTTGGCCGCCATGTCGCTCAGGCGGATGGCGTTCTCGATCGCCTGGGCCACATCCTCGGGTAAGGCTTCAGACTGCGCCGCGGCTTGTTGGGGCAAGCCCGCTGCCATCGCCAGGGCGGCACAAAAAACCAACCGGCGCGCCAGCGCGCGGATTGAAAAACCAAACATCGAGATATTCATACTGCCCTGCGGTCCCATTTTTTAAAGCCATTCGTCCGTCGGCTTTGAATGCTTGGCTCACCCTATCCTTCCCCTCGCCGACCCTCAAGGCGCGTTTCGCACTTTCCCTACCCTTGATCCCCTGATAACAAGGTTCGCTCAGTTATGGCGCGGCGATGGATTTTTTAGGAGGAGAACGACATGAAGAAGGGTGCTCTGGGGCTCGACGACGAGCTCTATGATTATCTCTTGCGGGTATCGTTACGCGAAGCCGATGTGCTGCGGCGCCTGCGCGAGGAAACCGCCGCTATGCCTCTGTCCATAATGCAGATTGCGCCCGAGCAGGGTCAGTTCATGGCGCTTCTCGTCGAGCTGATGGGGGCGAAGCGAGCCATCGAGGTTGGCGTCTTCACCGGCTATTCATCACTCTCGGTCGCCCTTGCCCTGCCGCCCGAGGGGCGCATTACCGCTTGCGATATCAGCGAGGAATTTACGACCGTGGCGCGACGCTATTGGACGGAGGCGGGGGTCGATCATAAAATCGATCTGTTCATCGCGCCTGCGCTTGAGACCCTGGATGGGTTAATTGCCGATGGCGCTGCGGGAACATATGACCTCGCCTTCATCGATGCGGACAAGAGCGCATACGCCGACTATTATGAGCGCCTGCTTACTCTGCTGCGTCCCGGCGGCCTGATCCTGGTCGATAATGTGTTGTGGAGCGGCAAGGTCGCCGACCCTGAATTTGACAGCAATGACACCGTTGCCCTGCGCGCCTTCAATGAGAAACTTAGCGCCGACGAGCGGATCAGCCTCAGCATGCTGCCGGTTGCCGACGGCCTGACCCTCGCCCTGAAGCGCTGAGCCCCAATGCCCGCCCGACCGATAACCGACTCGTCACAAGCATCGGGCTGGTATGCCGTGCTGCCGTCGCCGGCGCCGGCGGAGCAGCTAGTCGGAGAGCAGACCGCCGATTATGTGGTGGCGGGCGCCGGTGTCACCGGCCTGGCCGCCGCCCGCCGGCTCGGCGAGCTGGCCCCCGAGGCGCGGATCATCCTGTTGGAATCCCATCGTGTCGGCTATGGCACCTCGGGGCGCAATTCAGGCTTTATCATCGATGCGGCCTGTTACACCCCGACCTATGACGCCGACTATAACAGCCGCATGCTGCGCTTGTTGCGGGCCGGTTATGGTCAAATCAAGTCATTGATCCAACATCATGATATTGATTGCAACTGGTCGGAGGCGGGTCATTTCTGCGCGCTTGCCAACCCGCGCCGGGTGGCCCTGCTTCAAGATATATGCCGTTCCATGGACGCTATCGGCGACGATTATGAGTGGTTTGAGGGATCGGCCCTCGAAGCGCTTATCGGGACGCCATTTTACCATGCCGCGATCCGCTTGCCGCGAACCCTGCTGTTGAATCCGGCGTCGCTTTGCCGGGGGCTGGGCGAAACCCTGCCGCCCAACGTTGAGGTCTATGAGGACTCGCCGGTTTTAAAAATCAGCGCCGGCGAGACCGTGCGCATCGAATGCGCCGAGGGCACGATTACGGCCAAGAGTCTGCTGCTGGCGACCAATGCCTTCACGCCGGCGCTTGGTTATCTCAAGCGCCAGTTGATGCCCCTGCAGCTCTACGCCAGCCTGTCGAAGCCGCTGAGCGAGGCGCAGACCGCCGCCATGAGCGGCGTGCCCGATTGGGGCATTACCCCGAAAGCCGCCATGGGCTCGACCATCAGGCGTGTCGGCGATCGCATGGCGATCCGCAATATCGCCCGTCATACGTCCGATTTCCGACTCGACCAGAGCCTCAAGGCCAGGCTGCAACGGACCCATCGCGAGCTGCTCGCCAAGCGCTTCCCCATGCTCGCCGAACTTGAGATGGACTATAGCTGGGGCGGCGTCATCGCCATGACGGATAATTATTCCGCCGTGTTCGGCCGCCTGGAACCCGGCGTGTTTGCTTCCATGGGCTATAACGGCGTCGGCATGGCGCGGGGCACCGCCTCCGGCGCCGCCCTGGCCGAATTTGTTCTTGGCGGCGAGGGCGAGTTGATCGACGACATCATGGCCTTGGCCGGCCCCAGCCGCTTCCCGCCGCGCCCCTTCCTCGATATCGGCGTGGCGGTGACCGTAGCCTGGAAAAACCTGTGGGTGGGGATTGATCGTTAATTGGCGGTGCTCGCAACGATTTCCGGCCAGGTCCGTGTCGCCGCCCAGCCCAGCAGGTCGCGGGCGTGGCTGCTGTCGATCAGGCTGGCGGTCGGGTCGGCGGCGTAGCGTTCGGGATCGCGAACTTCAGGCAGATAGCCGAGTTCGCGCTTGATTGACGCCAGGCTGTCGACCGGGCCGATGGTGTCGCGGGCGGCGACGTTGAAAATTTCGAAAGCGCCGAAGTCGACCTCAAGAGCGCGGGCAAAACAACGCGCCACGTCCTCGGGCATGACGTAGGAACGCTGCGCCGACAGGGGCTCGCCGAAGGGCTCCTTGATGCCTGAGACATCGAAATCCGCAATCCCAGTCGGATCACCGGCTTCGAGCTTGGCTTTGTTGTCGACCTCGCCGATGACTTCATGGCGGATGATCAGGGTGGGGCGCAGGCAGGCAATCTGGGTCACCCCGCGGATGGCGAAGCTGCGCGCGACAACCTCGCCGACCTGCTTGCTTAGGCCGTAGGCGCCGCTGGGGTTGAGCGGATGGGCCTCGTCGATGGGCAGATAGCGCGGCGGATGGTCCGGATTGTCCTTACCAAAGCCGAACGCCGAGACGCTGGAGGCCATGGCCACTTTCGAGATGCCCCTGTCATGAGCGGCCTGGAGAATGTTGAAGCTGCCTTCCACATTGGTCTCGAAATAATGCTTGGGGGTGGTCTCGATGGCGTCGTCGATGGCCGCCAGATGAACCACCGCGTCGTGACCTTCCAGGGCGCGGTAAACGCCATCGAGGTCGAGGATATCGACGGCGATATAGTTGTGCTGCCCAGGGTTGGGCGCAATATCGAGAACGGTGACCTCTGCGTGGCGCGATAGCTCTTCGACGACAAAGCGCCCAAGACGCCCGCCACCCCCGGTGACGGCAATACGATCAAATTTCATGGCTGTTGCTCTTTCGCTTGGACTGCGGTGTCGAGGGCGGCAAGAAGGCTGTTGCTGGCGCGCTCGTTGATCTTGAGACCGGCGGCGGTCTGGAAAGCCCGGATGGCGCCTCGCGACGCGGGTCCGATAATGCCGTCGACGATGCCGGTATAAAAGCCGAGAGTGGCGAGGCGGCGCTGGATGGTGAGGACAAGATCGCCGAAGCCGGCGGTCTCGCGCGGCTGGGCCAGACTAATGGCAGCAGTGGCCACGGACAATTCTCCCCGCAGAACCTCGGCGCGGATGTCGCCCTCTGCCGCCTCGTCGGCAACGAAGCGCTTGGCGAGACGCGTGCGATAGGCGCGCGCCGTCTCGGCGGTCTGGGCCGGGCCGGCCATTGCTATTGTCAGCCAGGCGTAGGCATCAACGGGGTTGCGCTCGACGCCGAGACCGTTGGCGAACAGCAGAGCGAGGTTGATCTGGGCATCGGCGTCGCCCTGCCGGGAGGCTGCGAGAAACCAGCGAAATGCCTCGTAATAATTGCGCGTGCCCGTCTCCCCGAAACTCAGCAGGATGCCGAGATTGGTCTGCGCCGTCGAGAAGCCCTGCTCGGCTGCGCGGCGATACCAATCCGTGGCGGCGCCGATATCGCGGGTCAACTGGATGCCGTTCTCATACATATGACCAAGGTTGGTCTGGGCCGGAGCAAAACCGGCATTGGCCGCTTTTTCGTACCATTCGACCGCCAGCTCCATGTCCTTCGGCACGCCCTCGCCATAATAATACAGCCGGCCCAGATTATATTGCGCCGCGGCCAGCCCCTGATCCGCGGCAGAGCGATAGAGCTGGCCCGCCAGGCTTACATCGGGGGCGATGATGATGCCGCGTTCATAGGCCACGGCCAGGTTGTATTGGGCCTCGGGCACGCCCCGTTTGGCTGCCTGGCGATACCAGTCGATGGACTGCTCGGGATTGGCCTCGACGCCGGCGCCGGTTTCGTACATCCGGCCGAGCCGGGTGAGGGCGGCGGGCATGCGGCGCTCGGCTGCTTTTTTATAGTAAGCGACGGCGTACTGGACCTGGGTTTTGCCCAGGACGCCGCTTTCATAGAGTGCTGCGACGTTATAGAGAGCGTCCACGTCGCCGCGCTTGGCCAAGGGCAGCCACAGCTCCAGGGCGGCGTTGAAATCGTTGGTCTGAAAGGCCGCCCAGCCGTCGGCAAAATCGGCCCGCGCCGGCGCGGCCATGGCCAGAACAAACACAAGGGTTGCCAGACTGGCGAGGGTGGCGAGGGCGAATTTCTTCAAGAGGCTCCCCACAACGGAATAACATTGCTGTCGCTTGAATGGGTATGATGCGCTGTCTCCTTGGGGGAGTGCAATACCGGTGCCCTATGATTCCTGATTATTGGCCTCAAGCCATCGCCCATCTCGCCGCTAGCGATCCGCGGCTCAGCCGCATCATCGCGCGCTATCCGGGCGAGACCCTGCGGAGCCGCGACGATTCCTTCGGCACCTTGGCGCGAGCCATCGTTGGCCAGCAGATATCGGTTGCCGCCGCCGAAGCGGTTTGGCGCCGCCTGGAGGAATGCCTCGGCAGGGTGGACGCCGGCCGGATAACCCAGGCCGCGCCGGAGGCTTTGCGCGGCTGCGGGCTGTCGCGCCCGAAAGTCGGCTATCTCCAGGACCTTGGCTTGCGTTTCATCGATGGCTCCCTCGACCCGGCCGGCTGGCCCGCGCTTGACGATGATGCGGTGATCGCCGAGCTGATCGCGATCAAGGGGATTGGGCGCTGGACAGCGGACATGTTTCTCATCTTCGCCCTGTTGCGCGGCGATGTCTTGCCGCTCGGCGATGTCGGCCTGCAGCGCGCCATGGGGAGCCTCTACAAGGGCAGTGGGAAGCTCGGAGAAAGCGACATGATAACCATAGCCGAGGCCTGGCGGCCCTGGCGGTCGGTGGCAACCTGGTATCTGTGGCGTAGCCTCGACCCGGTTGCGATCAAGTATTAGCTTAAGGATTATCGCAGGGCGGCGCGGCGAGGTTTTGCGAGCAGAGCTTGGCGGCCCAGCTGTTGTTAATGCCGGCGGCGGCGAGGCGGGATTGGGCGGCGTCGGTCTCGCCCGGCGCTATGGGCCCGGCGACGACCCGGAAATAGAGAGAGTCCCCAGCCATAGCGGGAGCCACGGCGGCGCTCATGCCGGTCGTCTGGCCGGTCACCTGGGCGGCCAGCTGTTCGGCGCCTTCCTTGGAGGAGAAATTGCCGATCATCAGGTAAACCGCTGAGTGGTTATCGAGACTTTCATACCCCGCGCCAATTTTGCCTGGTGCATTCGTGAAGGCTGCCGGCGTGATAGCCGTGGGAAGAAGGGGCTTGGAAAGAAGGGGCTCGGGATCATTCGCCGCCAGCAGCGGAATTTTCTCGGCTTCAATGTCCAGGAGCGGAATCTCAAAATCGGCGTCGAAGGTCAGCGCCGTGGCGGTTTCCGTTTGATCCGCGCCCAGTTCATCGATTGCGTTCTCTGTGGGGTACTCACGGCAAACCGCGTCCACATCCTGCTCGGTGAGCATGCGCAGCAGGGCGCAGTCCTCGTTGACCGCCACCGAAATGACATGGTCGCCGACCGATTTTCCTGTGGCGATAAAGCTTGCCCCGTCGAGCGCCATCGAAACATAGGTAACGATCGGCGGCGCGATACAGCCTGTAAGGCCGAAGCAGGCAAAAATCGCTAAGAGTCTACGTATTTCTTTGAAACCTGTTTAGATCCCGCCCGTAATCAGTTGATTTTGCTCCTTTTGTGCTCATTTATCCATAAGAATGAAGCGAATGTTCTGGAATTCATTTGACCCGATTCGGAGCGCCGGGGATGATGCAGACCACGATGACTTATCCAGTGAACCCTCTGCTCGGCGCTGTTGCCACGCCACCCGTCGCCGAAGTCCATGGCTGGATTGAGGGCCGCCGCTTTCCGCCTGACAAGCCTTTGCTCGATGTCTCGCAAGCGGTGCCCGGCTATCCGCCCGACCCCTCGCTGACCAGCCATCTCGCCGCGGTGATTGGTGAGCTCGACTCTGCGCTCTACACCGAAATTACCGGCATGCCAGAGCTGCGCCGGGCCCTGGCCGGCCATACGGCGGCGCTTTACGGCGGCGTGGTTGTGCCTGCCCAGGTCTGTATAACGGCGGGCTGCAATCAGGCGTTCTGCCTGGCGGTCATGGGCCTGGCAGCCGCCGGCGACGAGGTCATCCTGCCGCTGCCCTATTATTTTAATCACCGCATGTGGCTCGATATGTTGGGGGTTAAGCCGGTGTATTTACCGTTTCGGGCCGACGCCGGCGGTGTGCCCGAGCCTGCCGCCCTGGCCGCCCTGATCACCCCGCGCACCCGAGCGATCGCTCTGATCACCCCGAACAACCCGACCGGCGCGATCTATTCGCCCAAAGCCATGGAGGCCTATTTCGAGGTCGCCAAGGCCCATGGCGTCGCCCTGGTGGTGGATGAGACCTACCGCGATTTCATCACCACCGATGCGCCGCCCCACGGCCTGTTCGCGCGGCCTGATTGGCCGGGCACCCTGGTCCATCTCTACAGCTTTTCGAAGGTCTATTGCCTGACCGGCTATCGGGTCGGCGCGGTGATCGCCGGCGAAGGGCTGCTTCGCGAAATCACCAAGGCGGCGGATTGCGTTGCCATCTGCGCGCCGGCCATCGGCCAGCGGGCGGCGCTCTACGGCATCGAAAATCTAAGCCAGTGGCGGCGCGACAAGCGGGGCCTGATGGCCGATCGCCTGGAAGCTCTGAGATTGGCGTTGCGGCGTAACGATCTGGATTATGAACTGGTCAGCAGCGGTTCCTATTTCGCCTATATGCGCCATCCCTTCGGCGATGCGCCGTCAGCCGAGGTGGCGCGCCGCCTGGCCGACAATCACAACGTTCTCTGCATGCCGGGCAGTATGTTCGGCCCCGGCCAGGAGCCCTATCTGCGTTTTGCCTTCGCCAACCTGGAAGCCGAGCATATGGAGCCTCTCATACAAAGGCTGGTGGCGAGCCAGGGCTAGGTGAATGACGATTAACTGGAAGTTGCGTAGCATATTTCATCTGTGCAGCAGTAACCGGCTTTTACTATGGTGTCCAAGATAGACCGATTATGCCTCGAAGCGACTGCACGTTAAGATTGTTGAACTCGATTATCTCCGATACACTTGGCACCTTCCGATATTGAAGTATTGGGCTGGCGTAACAACTCAAATTACGTAATCATTCAGATAAATTCAAATTATGAGGAGCGTTGCTAGATGAGCAGGAACAAAAGGTGGTTTCTCTGGCAAGTGGGCGTTCCAATCTTTGGCCCCATCATTGTCTCAATCGTGATTATCCTTTTCTGGATGTCTGGCAATCCAAACTTCGCTCCACGAATTGACATAATCCTGGATGTAAGCCCGTGGGCGCTGACATTTTATACCCTCACATTAATCGGCTCTACTTTGAACGGTTTCTGGCCCAAACTTCCGGAACACCCCGTTCTTGGTGGAGCGCTAATTGCCGTTGCTTTCGTTGTCGGTATATATGCGGCATTCACAATTATTTGGCGGCATGACAACAGTTTTACACCCGGTGTCCCGGTGTATTTTGTAGCAATTATGCTTTTGCTAACCGCTGTTGGATTATGTTATATTAGTTAATCTAAAAGTTGAGTAAATTCACATGAGCGATGATCACTTAGATAAATCTGTAACGATCACAGAGAGTGTCGGGGCTGGCGCAGCCGGCGGCGCTGCGGTCGGCGCGATGGCCGGGCTCATCGGAGCGGTCGGTAGCCTAGCTATGTGGACTTGCCCCCGTTTCACCGGACACGCTGACGGGTTTACAACTGGGCTCTGATGAAGTCTCTCGGTGATCTCCATTTGAGCCCGCTATGGGGATGGTTCTCGTTGTAATCCTCGAACCACCGGTGAAGCGCGGCCAGC
>JAYGED010000215.1:0-22068 GCA_046582565.1 Alphaproteobacteria bacterium | reverse complement strand
TATTTTGGAGAAACTAATAAATAGGAGTTTGTGAAGTAGTCACAAACTCCTGTTATAATTAGTAAAAATGGTGGGCGCGACAGGATTCGAACCTGTGACCGCCTGATTAAAAGTCAGATGCTCTACCGACTGAGCTACGCGCCCTTATGAGGTCGGCGCACCATATGGACGTGGGCAAGCGCGGTCAATCATAATGGCTCGATGTCGCCCCTCGCCTGCATCTCGGCGAAGTCGCGGGCGAAAGCGGTGAAGGTCCGGGCCGCGATGGCCTCGCGCATTCCGGCCATAAGCGATTGATAATATGTAATGTTGTGCCAGCTCAACAGGGTAGAGGCGAGGATTTCGTTGGCCTTCACCAGATGATGCAGATAGGCGCGGCTGTAGTGGCCGCAGGCCGGGCATGAGCAGCTCTCATCGAGCGGGCGCGGGTCATCGGCGTGGCGGGCGTTGCGCAGGTTCACCGTGCCGCGGCCTGTGAAGGCCTGGGCGGTGCGGCCCGAGCGCGTCGGCAGCACGCAATCGAACATATCGACGCCCAGCGCCACCGCGCCGACCAGGTCGTCGGGCTTGCCTACCCCCATGAGATAGCGCGGCTTGTCCTCGGGCAGATGGGGCGCCGTGGCGGCGACCGTCTCGAACATCAGCTCCTGGCCCTCGCCCACGGCGAGGCCGCCGATGGCGTAGCCGTCAAAGCCCATGTCGCACAGGGCGGCGGCGGAGTCGGCGCGGAGATTCGCATAGACCCCGCCCTGAACGATACCGAACAGGCCGTAACCTTCGAGCGCTTCGTAGGCCGCCTTGGAGCGCGCCGCCCAGGCAGTGGAGCGCGCCGTGGAGGCCGCCGTTTCGGCCTCGGTGGCGGGATAGGCCAGGCATTCGTCGAGCACCATGGCGATGGTGCTGCCGAGATGGCGCTGGATTTCGATAGAACGCTCAGGCGTCAGCTCGTGACGGCTGCCGTCGAGATGGGACTGGAAGGTGACGCCCTGATCGGTGATGGTGCGCAGCTTGGCCAGGGACATGACCTGAAAGCCGCCCGAATCGGTAAGCAGCGGTCCCGGCCAGTTCATGAATTTCCGCACCCCGCCGAGCCGCCCGATGCGCTCGGCCCCGGGCCGCAGCATCAAATGATAGGTATTGGCCAGGATGATCTCGGCGCCGGTCTCGGCCACCGCTTCCGGGGTCATCGCCTTGACCGTGGCCGCCGTGCCCACGGGCATGAAGGCCGGGGTGTGGATTGTCCCATGGGCGGTCTCGACGCGCCCGGTCCGCGCTGGCCCGTCGGTGGCGGCCACGGTGAAGCAGAAACCGCTCACGAGGCCAGCCTCGGGATGAAACAGGCATCGCCGAAGGAATAGAAGCGGTAGCCCACGGCGACGGCGTGGGCGTAGGCGGCCTTCATGCGCGCCGTGCCGGCCAGGGCGCAGACCAGCATGAACAGGGTCGAGCGCGGCGTGTGAAAATTGCTGATCAGCCCATCGATCGCCTTGAACTCATAGCCCGGCGTGATGAACAGGCTGGTCTCGCCGTCGAAGGGCCGCAGCTGGCCATTCCCATCGGCGGCGGACTCAAGCAGCCGGAGGCTGGTGGTGCCGACGGCGATGACCCGCCCGCCCGCCGCGCGCGCGCCGTTGATGGCATCGGCGGCGGCCGCATCGAGATGCCCGGTCTCGCTGTGCATCCGGTGATCGTCGGTGTCGTCGGTCTTGACCGGCAGGAAGGTGCCCGCCCCCACATGAAGCGTGCCATAGACCGCGCCGACGCCCCGTGCCGCGAGCCGGGCCAGGCTCTGCTCGGTGAAATGCAGCCCCGCCGTGGGGGCGGCGACGGCGCCGTCATGGCGTGCATAGATGGTCTGGTAGTCCCGCCCATCGCGGCAATCGGGGCCATGGTCGCGCGGGATATAGGGCGGCAGAGGCGCCGAACCAAAGCGCGCCAGGGCCTCGGCCATGGTCATAGACCCGCTGCTGAATTTCAGGCGGACCTCGCCGCCTTCGCCTTTTGCCATGATCTCGGCCTCGAAATCCTCAGCGAAGGCGAGGCGATCGCCGGGCTTGAGCTTGCGCGCCGGCTTGGCGAACGCTTGCCACTCAAATTCATCGATCGCCTTATGCAGGGTCGCCTCCACGGAGACTTCGCCGCGCCGCCCCGTAAGCCGCACCGGGATCACCCTGGTGTCGTTGAACACCAGCATATCGCCGGGCACCAACAGATCGGGGAGGTCGCTGAAGGTGCGGTCGGCAACGCCGCCCTCGCGGATTTCCAGCAGACGGGATGAATCCCTGGGCACCGCCGGGCGCGCGGCGATCAGCTCGCGCGGCAGATCAAAATCGAACTGATCGACTTTCATCGAGTCGGTTACGCCTGTTCGCGTGCGATGGCCCGTTTGAGATGGTCGTGCACATTGGCCGAGACGAAGGAGCTGGCATCGCCGCCGAGGCGGGCGATTTCCTTGACCAGGGCCGAGGCGATGAACTGATGACTTTCGGACGCCATGAGAAACACCGTCTCGATCTCGGCGTTGAGGCGCGCGTTCATACCGGTCATCTGGAATTCATATTCGAAATCGGACACCGCCCGAAGACCGCGCACGATCATGGTGGCGTCGGCATTGTCGGCAAAATCCATCAGCAATCCGTCGAAGGTGCGCACCTGGACCGTGCAGGTCCCGCCATTGAGTGCTGCGATTTCTTCTTCGACGATGGCGAGGCGCTCCTCGATGCTGAACATCGGCTGTTTGCCGTCGTTGAGCGCCACCGCGATGATCAGATGATCGACCAGGCGCCGGGCGCGGCGGATGATGTCGAGATGGCCGTTGGTCACCGGATCGAAGGTCCCCGGATAGACGCCGATACGCTGCTTAGGCATTATCATCTCCTTCGCCGGGGGCGGGATTATCTCCTTCGCCGGGAGCGGGTTCGTTTTCTGCCACAGCCTCGGTCTCGGTCTCGCCTTCCGGCAGGGCCTCGCCGCCGTTCTCCTCGCCGCCATCCTCCTCACCATCGTCTTCGCCCATATCGGGCAGCCAGGCAACGGAGACGACGCGCTCGTCCTTGGAAACCTTGAACAGGGTGACGCCCTGGGTGCGTCGGCTGGCGATGCGCACATCGTCGACCGGCGAACGGATCAACTGGCCGCGGTCGGTCACCAGCATGATCTGGTCCTGGGAGGATATCGGGAAGGTGGCAACCACATTGCCGTTGCGCTCCGAGGTCTCGATATTGACGATGCCCTGGCCGCCGCGCCCGGTGACCCGGTAATCATAGGCCGAGGTGCGCTTGCCGAAGCCGTTCTCCGTGGCCGAGAGGATAAATTCTTCGGCGGCGGCGAGTTCCTCGACCCGCTCATCACTCATGTCGAGGGCTTCGCTCGCGGCCCCGTTGTCGCCCTGGCCGTTATCGGCACCCTGGCCGTTATCGGCGCCCCCTTCGCCCGTCTCCGCCCGGCGCCGGGCGCCTGCGATGCGCAGATAGGTGGTGCGCTCGTCCGGGGTAGCCTCCACATGGCGCAGCAGAGACAGCGAGATGACTTCATCGTCCTTGCCCAGCTTGATGCCGCGCACGCCGACGGAATCGCGCCCCGCGAAAACGCGAACGCCCTGCTCGGTCGAGGTCTCGATCCCGTCCTTGACCTTGGTGACGATCTTGGACACCGGGAAGCGGATGCATTTGCCGCTGCGCGTGGCCAGCAGAACGTCATCCTCGGGCGCGCAGGGCATGACGCCGATCAGCCGGGTGCCGTCGACGAGCTTCATGGCGATCTTGCCGTTGGCGCGCACATTGGCGAAGTCCGACAGGGCATTGCGCCGCACCTTGCCGTCGGAGGTGGCAAACATGACATGCTGGTCGCCCCAGCTCGATTCATCCTCCGGGCTCGGCATCACCGTCGAGATGGTCTCGCCGTCGGCCAGGGGCAGGATATTGACCAGCGCCTTGCCGCGCGCCGTGGGGCTGGCCAGCGGCAGGCGATAGACCTTGAGCGTGTAGGTGATGCCGGTGGTCGAGAAAAACAGCAGCGGCGTGTGGGTGCTGACCACATAAACCTGGCCGACGAAATCCTCATCGCGGGTCGCCATGCCGGCGCGGCCCTTGCCGCCGCGCCGCTGGGCGCGGTAGGTCGATAGCGGCACCCGCTTGATGTAGCCGCCATGGCTCACGGTCACCACCATGTCCTCGCGCTGGATCAGGTCTTCGATGTCGTGCTCGAATTCGCTTTCCTCGATCACCGTGCGCCGGGGATTGGCGAAGCGCTCTTTCATTTCGGTGAGTTCGTTGCGCAGGATTTCCAGCAGCCGGGACCGCGAGCGCAGGATTTCGAGATAGCCGGCGATGCGCTCGGTGATGGCCTGCAGCTCCTCGCCGATCTTCTCGCGCTCGAGCCCGGTCAGGCGGTGTAGGCGCAAATCCAGGATGGCGCGGGCCTGTATTTCGGTCATCCGGTAACCCTCGTCGGTCAGCCGTGGCCCTTTGGCCTCGACCAGCTCGATGATCGCCCGCACTGACTCGTCCGCCGGCCAGACCTCGGCCATGAGCTTCTCGCGCGCCACCGCCGGATCGGACGATTGGCGGACCAGTGCTATGACCGGATCGATATTGACCACCGCGATGACCAGCCCGACCAGCACATGGGCGCGGTCGCGGGCCTTGCCGAGATCATAAGTGGTGCGCCTGCGGATCACCTCTTCGCGGAATTCCACGAAGGCGGCGATCAACTCCTTGAGCGACATCAGCTTGGGGCGGCCGTGATCCAGCGCCAGCATGTTGACGCCGAAGCTGCTCTGCAAGGGGGTGTGGCGGAACAGCTGATTGAGCACGATTTCGCCCATGGCGTCGCGTTTCAGCTCGATCACCACCCGCACCCCGTCGCGGTCCGACTCGTCGCGCAGCTCGGAGATGCCCTCGACCCGCTTCTCGCGCACCACTTCGGCGATACGCTCGATCATGCGTGATTTGTTGGTCTGGTAGGGAACCTCTGTGACGATGATCGCCTCGCGGTCCTTGCGGATTTCCTCGAAATGGGTTTTCGAGCGCATCACCACCGAGCCACGACCGGTGGCCAGGGCCTGGCGCGCGCCGTTGACCCCGAGAATGATGCCGCCGGTGGGGAAATCGGGCCCCGGCACGATCTGGATGAGCGCTTCGACGGAGACCTCGGGATCGTCGATATAGGCGAAGCAGGCGTCGATCACCTCGCCGAGATTATGCGGCGGGATGTTGGTCGCCATGCCGACGGCGATACCGCCGGCGCCGTTGACCAGCAGGTTGGGAAACTTGGCCGGCAGGACTACCGGCTCGGTGCCGCTGTCGTCATAGCTCGGCTTGAAATCAACCGTGTCCTTGTCGATGTCATCGAGCAGCTCATGGGCCGAGCGCGCCAGGCGGGCCTCGGTGTAGCGCATGGCCGCGGCGCGGTCGCCGTCCATGGAGCCAAAATTGCCCTGGCCGTCGATCAGCGGCAGGCGCATGGCGAAATCCTGGGCCATGCGCACCATGGCGTCATAGATCGCGGTGTCGCCGTGGGGATGATATTTGCCCATCACATCGCCGACGATGCGGGCCGATTTGCGATAGACCTTGTCGGCGGTATAGCCGCCCTCCTCCATGGCATAGAGGATGCGCCGATGCACCGGCTTGAGCCCGTCGCGGGCGTCCGGCAGGGCGCGCGAGACGATTACGCTCATGGCATAATCGAGGTAGGAGTTCTTCATCTCCTCCTCGATGGCGACCAGGGTAACGTTTAATTCGGCGGGTTCGTCGGTGATACTCACAAATGCCCTTTTGGCGGATGCCCTTTTGGGCTAAATATAAAGATGTTCGACGGCCCTTTAAGGAGGGCGAGAGGGTGCTTATTCAGAACGAATCGACACCCCGCCAAAACGCCCCGTTTTCTAGCATAAATCGCGCCTGCGAACAACCGCGCGGACGGCTTTTTAACGATCTGCAATAAAGCCTAAAAAGCTATATTTTAGAACGGGATATCGTCGTCCAGATCGCCGCCGCCGCCGGCTGGCGGGCCGCCGCCGTAATCGCCGCCCGAAGGCGCGCCGCCACCACCGCCGCCACCGCCTCGGGAATCGAGCATCTGCAAGGTGGAGTTGAAGCGCGTGAGCACGACCTCGGTGGTGTATTTCTCAACCCCCTGCTGGTCGGTCCATTTATTGGTGCGGAGCTGGCCCTCAAGATAGACCGAGGAGCCCTTGTGGAGATATTTGGATGCCACATCGCAGAGCCGCTCATCGAAGATCACCACCCGGTGCCATTCGGTGCGCTCTCGCTTCTCGCCGCTGCCCTTGTCGGTCCAGCGCTCGGAAGTCGCCACCCGCAAATTGACCACCGGATTGCCGTTTGACAGGGAGCGAGACTCGGGGTCGGCCCCCAAATTACCAACCAGAATAACCTTATTAACGCTTCCCGCCATGTCGCTGTCCCCGCTGTGAGCCTGTTAAAATTCCAGGCCTCATTGATACACCAATCTGTTGTATCCGCGCCACCGGCAACCTCTGCATGGCAGGCAAAAATCGGCGGTTTAATGATATTTTAAAATATTCCACTTAGTCTGGCGGCCATGGAGTTAATTCCTCAATGAGCCTCACCATAGGTTCAGCCATCGCATCGGGCCTCAGCGGCCTGAATGCCGCATCATCGCGCGTCGAGTCGGCGGCCAACAACGTCGTCAAACTGCGTACCCCCGCCGCCCGCACCGCCGACACAACCGAATCCATCGACATCGCCGCGCCCCCGCCCCCGCCCCCAACAACGTCCCCGGAAACCGAATTCGCCGAATTCGTCTCCGCCGAGCAAGCCTTTAAAGCCGGCACCACCGTCATAGCCACCAACGACCACATGCTCGGAACCCTGCTCGATGTGAAGGTGTAGGGGTTAGTCGGGGCGGCGTAAGTCGGCGAGCCATTCTCCCACTTGTTCGATCTGAGGAGCCGCACCCACCTCGCGAAATAGCGCCAGGCTCTTCTCATACATCTCCTCGGCGCGGCCAAGGTCGCCACGGATCTTATAGAGGTTGCCGTAGTCGCTCGCCATGCCTTCCTTGCGCCCGAGGGCCCCCTCGATCGCCAGGCTCTTTTCATACATCTCCTCAGCACGGTCGAGATCGCCACGGGTCGAATAGAGAGTGCCGAGATTTCCGTAGTCGCTCGCCATACCCTCCTTGTGTCCGAGAGACTCCTCAATCTCCAAGCTCTTCTCGTACATCTCCTCGGCACGATCAAGGTCGCCACGGGTCGAATAGAGGCTGCCAAGGTTGCCGTAATTACTCGCCACGCCCTCCTTGCGCCCGAGGGCCTCGTTGAGTGCCAGGCCTTTCTCGTGCATCTCCTCGGCACGGTCAAGGTCGCCACGGGTCGTATAGAGAATGCCGAGGTTGCCGAAGGCGACGGCGAGAAGTTCTTTATCGTCCAACGTGTTGCCCAGCGCCAATACACGCCCGTATGCCTGCTCGGCATTATCGAGATCACCTGTACGATAGAGAAGACGCCCAAGTTGATTCCAAGCGTCAGCGTTGTCAGGGTCAAGGTCAACGGCCTCGCGATAGACAGCGAGGGCCTTATCGGTGTCGTGTAAGTATGCCAGCGCACCGATGTGACGGGCTGCAGCCGCTGCTTCCTTATGCGCCGCCACCCCCTCAGCCTTGCGGTGCTCCTTGATACTTTCAAATACGGTCTCGGCTGCTTGGGTCTCACCCTTCGCTAACAGCGAGAGCGCCTCATCAATTCCGGCCGGCGCATCGGGCTTATCGCGTTCATTTGCAAGCGCCTCAACTGCCTCGGTGAGTTGCTGAATTTGATCGAGGTGGTCTTGCTCCCTTTGGGTTGCGCTTTCAAGTTGATCGGTTAAAACGGGAATAATTTTTTCGATGTCGGTTGTGGAATTTGATCTGCTTTTTGGGAAAAAGTGTGTGTATGCCTTCCATAGACCGCCCAAAATCGCAAGGCATACCATGAGAACGAAAGTTGCCGCACCGGGGTCATCAACGATAATTTTCCAGACTGCCTCGGCAAAAATCTTTAAATCTTGAAGAGTCATAATGAACGGTAGTGTTCCTCGACTGATTTTCGCGCGTTAGCCTATAGCTAATGCAGGAGATTTCCAACACGACAAAACCACTTCCCCCTCGCCAACGGTTCACGTGATGTTCTATAGTGCCGCCAGTCGGTATATCGGGTGATTTTGGGCCTATGCAGAAGTTCATCGTGGTTCGCGGGGCGCGCGAGCATAACTTGAAGGACATAACCGTCGAGATTCCCCGCGACAGCCTCACGGTGATTACCGGGCTGTCGGGATCGGGCAAGTCTTCGCTCGCCTTCGACACCATCTATGCCGAGGGCCAGCGGCGCTATGTGGAGAGCCTGTCGGCCTATGCGCGGCAGTTCCTGCAGCTCATGCAGAAGCCCGATATGGACCATATCGACGGGCTGTCGCCGGCGATCTCCATCGAGCAGAAGACGACCTCGAAGAACCCGCGCTCGACGGTCGGCACGGTGACCGAGATTTACGATTACATGCGCCTGCTGTTCGCCCGGGTGGGCGTGCCCTATTCGCCGGCCACGGGCCTGCCCATCGAGAGCCAGACGGTGAGCCAGATGGTCGACCGCATCATGGCCATGGGAGCGGACACCCGGCTCTATCTGCTAGCGCCCATCGTGCGCGGCCGCAAGGGGGAATACCGCAAGGAGCTTGCCGAGCTGCTCAAGCGCGGCTTTCAACGGGTCAAGATCGACGGCGAGGTTTACCCCATCGACGAAGCCCCGGCGCTGGATAAGAAGCGCAAGCACGACATCGCCGTGGTGGTCGACCGCATCGTGGTGGCTGAGAACCTGGGCAACCGCGTGGCCGATAGCCTGGAGGCGGCGCTGCAACTGGCCGACGGCATCGTCCAGGCCGAGGATGCGGACAGTGGCGAGATCACCACCTTCTCAGCCAAGTTCGCCTGCCCGGTGTCGGGTTTCACCATCGAGGAGATCGAGCCCCGACTGTTCTCCTTCAACAACCCTTACGGCGCCTGCCCGACCTGCGACGGCCTGGGCAGCCGGATGTATATGGCGGCGGAACTGATCGTCCCCGACGAGATGAAAAGCTTGCGCGACGGCGCCATCGCTCCCTGGGCGAACTCCTCCTCGCCCTATTACGCCCAGACCCTGGACAGCCTGGCGCGGCATCTGAAGTTCAGCGTGATCCTGCCCTGGAACGAGATCGACGAAGCAGCCCAACAGATCATCCTGTATGGCTCGGGCGACGAGCCGGTCACCATGCGGTTCGACGACGGCCAGCGCAAATACCAGACCAAGAAGCCGTTCGAGGGGGTGATCCCCAATATGGAGCGGCGCTACCGCGAGACCGACTCATCATGGATCCGCGAAGAGCTGGCGCGCTATCACGACGCGGCGCCCTGCGACGACTGCGACGGCTTCCGCCTTAAGCCCGAGGCGCGGGCGGTCAAGATCGCGGGTTTGCACATCAGCGAAATCGCCCAGATGTCGATCGCCCAGGCGGCGGTCTGGTTCTCCAAGGTCGACAAAAGCCTGACCGCGCAGAGCCGCGAGATCGCCCAGCGCATCCTCAAGGAAATCAACGAGCGCCTGGGCTTCCTGGTCAATGTGGGACTGGAATATCTCACCCTGTCGCGCAATTCCGGCACCCTGTCCGGCGGCGAGAGCCAGCGTATCCGCCTGGCGTCCCAGATCGGCTCGGGGCTCACCGGGGTGCTCTATGTGCTGGATGAGCCCTCCATCGGCCTGCATCAGCGCGATAACGACCGCCTGTTGCAGACCCTCAAGCGCCTGCGCGACCTCGGCAATACGGTTATTGTGGTCGAGCATGACGAAGAGGCGATCCGCGCCGCCGACCATGTCATCGACATGGGCCCCGGCGCCGGCGAGCTGGGCGGCTATGTGGTGGCCGAGGGCGAGCCCGCCGATATCATGGCGGCCGCCGACAGCCTGACCGGCCAGTATCTCACCGGCGCGCAAAGCATCCCAATTCCTAATCGCCGGATAAAGGGCGCCAAGGGCCGCAAGCGCCAATACCTCTCCATCCACGGCGCGCGCACCCACAATCTGCAGAATGTCAGCGCCTCGATCCCCCTGGGCTGCTTCACCTGCGTCACCGGGGTGTCGGGCAGCGGCAAGTCGAGCCTGATCATCGAGACCCTGTATCGCGCCCTCGCCAAACGGCTGATGCGCGCCCATTCCCATCCCGGCCCCTATGACCGCATCGACGGCGTAGAATTTATCGACAAGGTGATCGATATCGACCAGTCGCCCATCGGCCGCACGCCGCGCTCCAACCCGGCGACTTATATCGGCGCCTTCACGCCGATTCGCGATTGGTACGCCGGCCTGCCGGAATCACAATCGCGCGGCTACAAACCGGGGCGCTTCTCGTTCAACGTCAAGGGCGGCCGCTGCGAGGCCTGCCAGGGCGACGGGCTGATCAAGATCGAGATGCATTTCCTGCCCGACATCTATGTGCAATGCGATGTTTGTCTGGGCAGCCGCTATAATCGCGAGACCCTGGAGGTGCTGTTCAAGGGCAAATCCATCGCCGATGTGCTCAATATGACCGTCGATGACGGGGTCGCCTTCTTCAAGGCGGTGCCGACCATCCGCGAGAAACTCACCACCCTGCAGCGGGTCGGCCTGGGCTATATCCGGGTCGGCCAATCGGCGACCACCCTGTCGGGCGGCGAGGCGCAGCGGGTGAAGCTGTCGAAGGAGCTGTCCAAGCGCGCCACCGGGCGGACCTTCTATATCCTCGATGAGCCAACCACTGGGCTGCATTTTCACGATGTGCGCAAGCTGCTCGAGGTGCTGCACGCCCTGGTGGATACCGGCAATACGGTGCTGGTGATCGAGCATAATATCGACGTCATCAAGACCGCCGACTGGATCATCGATATCGGTCCCGGCGGCGGCGACAATGGGGGGAAAATTGTGGTCGAAGGCAGCCCCGAAGAGGTTGCCGACCATGGCGACAGTTTCACCGGGCAATATCTCGCCGGCTATCTGGGCCGCGAGAAAGCGCGGAGAAGGGCCTAATTAAGACAGCTTGCGGTAAATCTCGACGCTGCAGACGTAGGATTCGACGGAAACGCCGAACTCGTTGAAGCGTCCGGTGATCGATTTGAAGGACGGCTCGATGATCAGGCCGGCCCGGCTGGCGCCGTCCATGGCCTCCTGGAGCTGTGCGATGGCCTGAGTGACATCCATGGCCAGGTCACGATCGCTGGGAATTGCAAGGTTCTTGGCAACGGCCTGGGGCCGCGACGGCGCCTTGCGCTTGCTGAATATCTTCTTGCTGTCGTGCGCCGCCTTGTCTGAAGCATCCTTCTCGGCGGCATCATTAAAAATCAATAACTTGCTTGCCATGACTTGGCGTCCCTAATTCTGCGGCGCGTTTCTCAGTTTTTTAAAGCTGCGTGCCATTATATGAATTCTCCCTAAATTCTCATTTATTGCCGCCAAAGTACGCTTCTTTATGGGCCCCCTCTTCCCATGCCGTTTTTGTGGGTACTCAAAAAAACATAATGAGGTGACTTTTGTGACAAGGTTTCGCGGCCGACGATCATTTATAATTTAATCCATAAGGTTAGATTATTTAAATAGTCTTATGTTTTACATAAGTATTATTAAGTATATTATATTTACGCCTGGATCGAGCCCATCGTCACTGTGTCAACCGGATAAAAATCAGCGCCGATTGGCGGGAAATCGTCACATGCGGGGCATTTTACGATATATCCTTGGTCATCTCCTGGGATTGAAGAACGGAATGTTTCGCCATGTCCGGCAAAGTTAACATCATCGGCGGCGGTCTCGCGGGCAGCGAGGCGGCCTGGCAGGCAGCGAGGCTCGGGGTGCCCGTGGTGCTGTATGAAATGCGCCCGGAGCGCGGCACCGACGCCCATCTCACCGGCGGCCTGGCCGAGCTGGTCTGCTCGAATTCCTTCCGCTCGGACGATTCGGAACGCAGCGCCATCGGCCTGCTGCATGAAGAGATGCGGCGCTGCGGCTCCCTGATCCTGGCCATGGCCGATGCTCATAAGGTTCCCGCCGGCGGCGCCCTGGCCGTCGACCGCGACGGCTTTTCCGACGCCGTGCAGGCGGCGCTTGAAGCCGAGCCCCTGATCGAGATCCGGCGCGAAGAGGTTTGCGGCTTGCCCGCGGCCGATCAGGGCCCGGACCGCACATCGACGATTATCGCCACCGGGCCCCTCACCTCGCCGGCCCTGAGCGAGGCCATAGGAGCGATCACCGGCGAGGACAGCCTGGCTTTCTTCGACGCCATCGCGCCCATCATCTACAAGGATTCCATCGATTTTTCGAAGGCCTGGATGCAATCGCGCTACGACAAGGAGGGCCCGGCCGGCGATGCCGCCGCCTATATCAATTGCCCTCTCGATGAGCAAGGTTACGAGGCCCTGATCGACGCCATGCTGGCCGCGGACACCACCGAATTCAAGCAATGGGAGAAGGACACCCCCTATTTCGACGGCTGCCTGCCGATTGAGGTGATGGCCGAGCGCGGCCGCGAGACCCCGCGCTATGGGCCCATGAAGCCGGTCGGGCTGACCAACCCGCATAATCCGACGGTCAAGGCCCATGCCATCGTCCAGCTGCGCCAGGATAACGCGCTCGGCACCCTCTATAATATCGTCGGCTTCCAGACCAAGATGAAGCACGGTGAGCAGGTCCGTGTCCTGCAGACCATTCCGGGGCTCGAGCAAGCGCGATTCGCCCGCCTCGGTGGCCTGCACCGCAATAGCTTCATCAATTCACCGAAGCTGCTCGACGAAACCCTGGCCCTGCGCAGCCGGCCCGATCTTCGTTTCGCCGGACAGATTACCGGTGTCGAGGGCTATATCGAGAGCGCCGCCATGGGGTTGCTCGCCGGGCGCTTTGCCACCGGCCGGCTAGCCCCGCCGCCGCCGACGACTGCCCTGGGGGCGCTACTCAATCACATTACCCAGGGCGCCGACGCCGCCACCTTCCAGCCCATGAACGTGAATTTTGGGCTGTTCCCGCCGCATCCGGAGCGCGTCAAGAAAGCGCTGCGCAAACAGGCCTATTGCCAGCGCGCGCTTACCGATATGGACGGCTGGCTGTCAGCGGCAACCATCGCCGCCGAATAGACTCAGTCCGAATTCAGCAGGATGCGGCCATTGAGCGGCTGGGTGGGGCGCGCGTTCGGTGGCACGACGGCTCGCATGGCTGCAATCTGTTCCGGCGATGCGGTGACCGCGTGTTTCATCACATACCAGCGCACACCTTCGGTGCAGGGCGGCGTGGTGAACGAGCCGGAATAGGCCGTGAAAGCAGTTGACGTCGGCAACAGCTCCGCCCCGTTGACGGTGGCGCCTTCGATCTTCACCGAGCCCTTGCTGTGGGGTAGGTGGCTTGCAATCACGCCCAACGCATCATCCGCGGCCCCGGCCTCGAACAGCACGCCGACCACGGCAATTTCGCCGGCAGCATTTTGATGAACAAAATGCGCCTCCAGGGGGGTGCTGTGGCCGCCGACCGTATGCTCGCTGGGACTATGGAAATGGAACTGCAGCAGTTCATAGGGTTCGCCGTCGAGGATCGCTGTATCGCCGGGCTCGACTTTGACCTGCACCAAATAGCCCTTATTGATGATCTCGAGGGCCGGGGACCGATAATCGAACACCACCTCGCCGCCGCCGTCGGAAGCCGCGCTACTTATATCGATGGGGGATTGCTCACGTCCCGCGCCGCAGGCCGCAAAATCATCCGACAGGGCCGCCCAGTTTTCCGGGTCCTGCTCGCCCTCGTAGGACCAAGAAGGTTCGCCCGCCGATGCGCCGCCCACCGCCAAGAACGCGGCGGCGATCACCATAGCCAGACGAGCGCTAATGCGCTGAAATTGCCACATGAACCTCATCGCTAAAAGATACATCATATTGATTAATCCAAGCTTACATGGCGACTCGACGGTTGAGAAAATGCGCTTCCGCTTCTCGACGGGCCAAAAAAAGTGAGCCCCATCATAGATTTCCATCGGGCCTTTGACCTCTTATGCTTTCGCTATATATAGGTGCCTATCAACGAACGATTTGGGCTTCGGACTCCGGGGGAGAGATTGATTATGGGTAGTATTCTTTCATCACTGAACAAAACGGTTATCGCCGGCTTCATCCTGGCGATCCTCTTGTTTATATTTTACAACACCGCGGGCGAGGGATATTCCGGCAGCGACTTCGGCGTGTTCTTCTTCCGCTGGCTGCATGTTCTCGCAGGCGTCATGTGGATCGGGCTGTTGTGGTATTTCAACTTCGTCCAGATCCCCAACATGCCGAAAATTCCCGACGACCAGAAGCCGGCCATCGGCAAGGTCATCGCTCCGGCCGCCCTGTTCTGGTTCCGCTGGGCTGCCATGGCGACCATCGTCACCGGCCTGATCGTCTCCTATATGAACGGCTATGCCCGGGAAGCCATGATGCTCGGCCTGACCGACGGCGTGGCGAAGCATACGATGATCGGCATCGGCATGTGGCTCGGCATCATCATGTGGGCCAATGTCTGGTTCGTCATCTGGCCGAACCAGAAGAGGGCTCTCGGTATGGTGGAATGCACGCCCGAGGAGAAAGCCGCCTCCGCGCGCACGGCCATGCTGTTCTCGCGCACCAACACCCTGCTGTCGATCCCCATGCTGTTCGCCATGGTCTCGGCGCAGAACCTGTTCTGATCGCCGGGTCAAACAAGCGACGGAAAAGGGGCCTTCGGGCCCCTTTTTTGGTTTTTCATAGCCACTTTACATGATGGGGCCTTTTCTATATCGTAACCTAAATGGTTACGTTACCATTTTGGTTACGTTTCTTTAATGCCGTGGGCGCAAAATGCCGATCATCAGCTTTAAGCACCGCGGCTTAAGAGGTCTGTTTGAAAATGGCCGGTCGTCCCGAGTTGGCGGCAATTTTCAAAACAAACTTATCGAATTGATGGATATCGTCGATGCCGCAACGGAGAAAAAGGATATGCAGGGCGTCAGCGATTTTCACCAACTGAAAGGCAACCGCAGAGGCACCTACTCGATGCATGTAAACGGCAATTGGTGCCTCACATTCAAGTTCAAAAACGGAGAGTCTTCCGATTTGAATTTTGAGGATTATCATAAGAAATAGGACGCAAGCATGATCCGCCGCAATCGCAAGCCGACAGCCCCGGGGACTATCCTGCGGTCTTACTATCTCGCCCCGAGAAACCTCAGCATCAACCGGTTCTCGAAGGCGGCGGGGCTAACCAGAAAGCATGTCAGCAATATCGTCAATGGACATGCCGGGATCACCTCGGAAACCGCTTACCGTTTTTCCCAGGTCCTGGGAACAACGCCTCAGTTCTGGCTGAATTTACAAAATTCCGTCGATCTCTATGAAACCTCTCAACGGCTTTCTTCCTGGCGGCCCACGGAGATTCATTCAGCCGAAGTTGCGACGCAATAACTCAGCGCGTGGCGACCATGAACAGGCGGCGGAAGGGGAATAGGGTTTTGCCGTCCTCCCGGCGCGGATAGGCATCAGCGATGCGCGCCCGGTAGTCGGCGAGGAAGGCTTCGCGTTCGACCTCGTCCAGGGGGGTGAGATAGGGCCTCAGCCCGGTCCCCAGAGTCCATTCAACCACCGGATCGTCGCCTTCGAGCACATGCAGGTAATCGATCTCCCAGACATCGACTGCCGCGGCATGGGGCGCCAGGATGCGGTAATACTCAGCGGGCTCGGCGACCGGCGACAGGCGCTCGCTGCCTTCGAGCTTTGTCTTCCACGGCCCAGCCTGGGCGGTCTCGCGCATGCAGTTATGCGAAGGCGCATCGAAGTTACGCGGCATTTGGATTGCCAGGGCGCCGCCGTCTCCGACCATGGTCATCAGCCGAGGAAACAGCGTCTCATGATCGTCGAGCCAGTGCAGGGAGGCGTTGGCGATGACCAGACCGGCGGGCGCCTCGGCGGCCCAGGCGGTGAGGTCGGCCTCAACCCAATTCATATTCGGCCATTTCACATCGGGCAAAACCCTGCGCGCCGCCTCCAGCATCTCGGGTGAGGAGTCGACGCCGGTGATCGCGGCGTCCGGCCAGCGGTCCGCCAGCAGACGGGTCACCCGGCCATCGCCGCAGCCCAGGTCATAGATTGCTTCCGGTGCATCGAGGGTTATGCGCGCCAGCAGGTCGGCCACCGGGCGCATGCGCTGTTCGGCGAACTTGCCGTATTGGGCGGGGTCCCAGGTGACTGTCATGGCACGGCGATCAGGGCGGCGGCAACCCGGCGGCCCTCGGCCAGCAGCACATTGAAGGTCCGGCAGGCCGCCCCGCTGTTCATGAAATCGGCGACCACGCCGGCCGCGCTCAGATCACGGCGCAAGGTGGCGGGCGGCATCTCTTGAGAAGCGCCGCAGCCAACCAGCAACAGCTCAATGGCTGGATCTTCCGCAAGCACGCCGCTCAGGCTGTCCAGGGTGATGTCATCAAATTGGGTGGCGTCCCAGGTCTCGACCCGCTCCGGAAAGACCAGAACCGAGCCCAGGGAGCGCACGCCGTCGATGGTGAAGCCGCCGTTTCCGTAGGCTTCAATCATCGGACGTTATTCCGCTTCGGCTTCGGTTTCCGGCTTGGCCGCTTTATCGCGGTTCAGCTTCATATCGATCAGCAGGGCGACGGCGATGAAGATCGACGAATAGGTGCCGACCACCACGCCGAACATCATGGCGAAGACGAAGCCTTCGATAACCTCACCGCCGAAGAAATAAAGCGCAAAGAGCGCAAGCAGGGTGGTCAGCGAGGTCATGGTGGTGCGCGACAGGGTCTCGTTGAGACTGAGATTGGCAAGCTCATCCAGCGGCATTGTCTTGTATTTGCGCAGGTTCTCGCGCACCCGGTCATAGACCACCACGGTATCGTTGATCGAGTAGCCGACGATGGTGAGGATCGCCGCGATACTGGCCAGATTGAACTCGAACTGGGTCAGGGCGAACATGCCCATGGTCAGGCCGACGTCATGCACCAGGGCGACGACCGCGCCGATACTGAACTGCCACTCGAAGCGAAACCAGATATAGAGCAGCATGAGAAACACCGCCGCTACAACCGCGGTCAGGCCCGCCTCGACCAGTTCCGCGCTCACCTTGGGGCCGACAAATTCGACCCGGCGATAGCTTATATCGCCCCGTCCCATGGCGGCGAGCGCCTGCTTGACGCGCTCGACGGCGACCTGCTGCTCCTTCTCGCCGCCGGGCTGGCGGGCGACGCGGATGAGCACATCATCGGGGGCGCCGAATTCCTGCAAGGTCACTTCGCCGAGGCCGAGGCCGCCCAGCTCGGCGCGCATGGCGCCGAGATCCGCCGGGCCGTCAGTCTTCGCCTCGATCAGGATGCCGCCGAGGAAATCGATCCCCAGGTTGAGCCCCCGGGTGAAAAACAAGCCCGCCGAGATAATCAGCGCGGCGAGGGAAAGCACATAGAACATGCGCCGCAGGCTGACGAAGCGGAACGTCGTTTTATGGGGAATAAGGCGCAGGGGTTTCATCTGGGTAACGTCATTATATGGGCAAAGACTGGCATCATATGGGCAACGACTGGGGCCGCGTGCGGCGCAGCCAGGTGACGATGATCAGCCGGGTCAGCATGACCGAGGTGAACAGGGAGGTCAGGATGCCGATGGCCAGGGTGACACCGAAGCCTTTCACCGGCCCCGAGCCCAGACCGAACAGCAGAATGGCGGCGATGAAGGTGGTGACGTTGGAATCGATGATGGTGGTCAGGGCGCGCTGATAGCCCGCATCCACCGACGAGAACGGAGTTCGCCCGCCGGCGATCTCCTCGCGGATACGCTCGAACACCAGCACATTGGCATCGACCGCCATGCCGATAGTGAGCACGATGCCGGCGAGGCCGGGTAAGGTGAGCGTTGCCTGCAAGGCCGACAAGGCCGCCGCCAGCAGCACCACATTCATCAACAGGGCGACATTGGCTGCCAGACCGAACAGGCCGTAGCAGATGCCCATGAAAATAATCACGAAGCTCAGACCGAGCACCGCGGCGATCTTGCCGGCACGGACCGAATCGGCGCCCAGATCTGGCCCCACGGAGCGCTCCTCGAGGATGGTGAGCGGTGCGGGCAAGGCGCCGGCGCGCAGCAGTAGCGCGAGGTCCGTGGCGCCGGAGACCGTGAAATTGCCGCTGATGATGCCGCGCCCGCCGGTGATAGCGCTGCGGATGACCGGCGCGCTGATCACCTTGTTGTCGAGCACGATGGCGAAAGGCCGCCCGACATTCTTGGTGGTCACATCGCCGAACTTGCGGGAGCCGACCGGATCGAAGCTGAAGGCGACCACCGGCTGGTTGTCCTGAAAGGTCGGCTGGGCGTCGATCAAATGCTCGCCGCTCACCATGATCCGCTTGCGCACCACATATTGAATGGCGCGCCCCGAGGCGTCGCGTTCGTCGGCGTCTTCGAGAAGCACCGAGCCGGCGGGCATGCGCCCGGCCAGGGCGTCGGCCACGGATGTGTTCTGATCGACCAGCTGGAAGGTCAGCTTGGCGGTCTGGCCGAGAATGTTCTTGATGCGGTCGGGATCGTCGAGGCCGGGAAGCTGCACCAGGATGCGCTCTGTGCCCTGGCGCTGGATGGTCGGCTCGCGGGTGCCGGTCTCATCGATCCGGCGGCGCACGATTTCGAGCGATTGGGTGACCGCTGAATTTCGGATCTCGCGCATCGCCGCTTCGTTGAGGGTGAGTGTAATCGCGCCGCTGTCATCGGCGGTGACCAGAAGGTTGCGGTCGATAGCGCGCAGCAGATCGCGCGCCTGTTCCTGGTCGGCGCCGGGCTCGCGCAAGGTGACGTTGACCTGCTCCGCATCGGCGCCGAGCCCGGAATAGCCGATGCGCGCGCCACGAAGCGCCGCCCGGGTCTCATCCACCAGGGCGTTGAGGCGCTCGCGCACCACCGTCTCCACGCCGACCTCAAGCAGCAGGTGCGAGCCGCCCTGTAGATCGAGCCCCAGGCTGATCTGCTTATGGGGCAGCCAGTCCGGCAGAGAATTGGCCTGCTCTTCGCTGAGCAGATTCGGCATGGCGAACAGCAGGCCCAGCAGGCAAAGCCCGAGGATAAAATGGATCTTCAACCGTGAAAAATGAAGCATGGCCGGCGGCGTTACCCGTGACGCTTATCGTTTGAGGAGGTCAGTTTATTTACGCTCGACGGTCGGCACGCCGCTCTTGGATTTGCCCTTGGAATCGTCTTTGGATTTGCCCTTGGATTTGTCCTTGGATTTACCCTTGAAATCGTCGTTAGTGGACGCCTTCGCCGGCTCGCCCTTGGCCATCACTTCCGACACCGTGCCGCGCGCGACCCGGACCCGGACCTCGGGCGCGATCTCGACGATCAACTCGTCATCCCCCTCGACGCGCGCGATACGGCCAAAGATGCCGCCGCCGGTGAGAACCCGGTCGCCGCGCTTGAGACCGCCCAGCATCTCACGATGATTCTTCATCTTTTTCTGCTGTGGCCGCCACAGGAGAAAATAGAAGATCACGATGATGAGAACGAACGGCAAGAACATTTCCAGTCCACCGCCGGACGGCGCGCCTGCACCCTGGGCAAACGCCGGGGAAATCAACATCGAACTCTCCTTAAATAAAAGCAACTTTCAGGTCGTCGGCGCGTCATTATCGCCAACAGGATCGCCGGACTATAGCGACGATGAGATGATTTGCAAGATTTGCTGAGTCACGGCGATCTAGGCCATGACGATCTTGTCGCGGCCTTCGGTCACATGGCGGGTGGCGTTGCGGGAATCGACGACCAGGCGGCTCATCCGGACCAGGGCCCCGTAATCCACATCATCGTGATCGGTGACGATCAGGGCGGCATCGTATTCGCTGAACGCCGCCGGCTCCCAGGCGATGGAGCGCCGGCCGGCCAGGGCCGAATGGTCGCGGGTATTGGGGATTTCCTGGGCATGGGGGTCGTAATAGCTGGTCTCGGCGCCGAGCGCTTCGAGCCGCTCCAGAATGACGAAGGCCGGGCTTTCGCGGCAATCGTCCACATTCTTCTTATAGGCAATACCGAGGACCAGAATTTTTGCTGCCGCCAGGGCCAGGCCCGCGCGGCTCTCAAGCGCCTCCGCCAGCACCGCGATCACATGGTCCGGCATGGCGGTGTTGATCTCGCCGGCGAGTTCGATGAAGCGGGTGTCCTGGCCGAACTGGCGGGCCCGCCAGGTGAGATAAAACGGATCGATAGGGATGCAATGGCCGCCGAGGCCCGGCCCCGGATAGAAGGGCATGAAGCCGAAGGGCTTGCTCTTCGCCGCCTCGATCACCTCCCAGACGTCGATGCCCATCTTGCCGTAGACCAGCTTCAATTCATTGACCAGGGCGATGTTGACCGAACGGAAGATATTCTCTGTCAGCTTGACCGCCTCCGCCGTATCGAGCGACGACACCGGCACGGTGGAGACGACGATCTTGTTATAGAGCGCCAGGGCGAGAGCCAGGGCATCCGCTCCGTCGCCGCCGACAACCTTGGGGATGGTCTGGGTCTCATGGCTCGGATTGCCCGGGTCTTCGCGCTCCGGCGAATAGGCCAGGTAGAAATCCTTGCCCGATTTCAAGCCGCCGCCCTCAAGGATCGGGCGCATGACCTCCGCCGTAGTGCCGGGATAAGTGGTCGATTCCAGAACGACGAGCTGGCCGGGGCGGAGATGCTCGGCGATCGTCTCGGTGGAGGACACCACATAGCTCAGGTCCGGCGCGCGATCATCGGCCAGCGGCGTCGGCACGCAGATGATGACGGCGTCCATGGCGGCGAGGCCGGTAAAATCCGTGGCAGCGGAAAACCGGCCGTCGGCCACAAACCCGGCAATCGAGTCCCCGGCGATATGCTTGATATAGGAGCGCCCGCCGTTGAGGGCCTCGATCTTGCTCTTATCCACATCGAAACCGGTGGTCTTAAACCCGCTGCGTAAGGCAGCGATAGCCAGGGGCAGCCCCACATAGCCCATGCCGATAATGCCGATTTGGGCCGTGGCCTGCTCGAAACGGCCGAGAAGCTCTGCAATGTCTTCGCTCATGATCGGAGGCTGGTCCTTAAGGCCATGAAATCGGCCCCAGGGTTAGCATAGGTGGAAGGCTTTCGGCTAGCCGTCGGTTTTGCCCGGCGCCTTTATATCGGCGGCATCGCGCAGCCGCTGCTGGCGCTTGCGACGCCGCAGGTTCTCGCGCAGCGCGGCGGCGCTGCGCATCGCGCTGGTCGAGGCGTCCGGTTTGGGCGCTTTAGCTTTTTTGGCCATCAAATCCCCTCACCGCATCTTGCGCGGCGGGAATCACTGTGGCATGGTGCGCCGCGCCTCTCAAGGCCGCCGTAGCTCAGTGGTAGAGCGCACCCTTGGTAAGGGTGAGGTCGAGTGTTCGATCCACTCCGGCGGCACCATTGCGAACTCCCTAAAACCCTAAGTTTTCTGTATGTTTGTGCGTAAGTCCCGCTCAACTTATTGTTATGATTGCGTATACCATGACACTTCACCCGTTTGGGTGTTGTTAATCCCGGCGCGATCCTACACAATAACGGCCAAAGTTCGCTGGTGGGGCAAATGAAATTGCCAGCATTGTTGAGGTAACGTTCGAGTTTGCTCGGGCTTGTAACCGGGCTGCTCGTCCGAATTTGGGGGGCGTTTGGTGGTGGTATTGTGAGGGGCTGTGCGCAACAGGGATGCGCATGCGGGTCCTGATGGGCAAAACCCCGAAAATTTCAAATATAGAAACCTTCACCGGGCCTCGCGGCTCCGTCGGTGCCACACGTCAAAACGGGCAACCCTCGACCCTTCGAATAACGCTATTAGATCAAGCCGGAGTTAAGAGCACCTCTAAATATGCAACCCCACGTTTCAATCGGTTAGAATCCTGTTGCCGTGACACGAGGGCAGAGGAACCAGCCATGGGCCAAATGGGTTTTTTTCGACATCGCGAATCGGTATGCCGGCCTGGACGCCAAGAACGACCCGCTGTTGAAGATCGACGCGGTTGTTCCGTGGGAAGACTTCCGGCCTCG
>JAYGED010000201.1:0-14761 GCA_046582565.1 Alphaproteobacteria bacterium | reverse complement strand
CCTCGACCGAGTCGAGCAGCTGACGGGGGGCGTCTTTCACCTTCATCTCGCGCAGGCTGGAACAGGAATCGTGATAGGTGCAAAGCCCGTCATAGGCGGCCGAGACCTCTGTCAGGCCAAGAACATCGACCAGAAACGAGGTGAGCTCGTGGGTTTTGCCGGCCAGCTCCGCCGCACCTGCCTGCCATTTGTGGTCGCCGGCAAAAACGTCCGGATAGTGGTGCCGCAGCATGGCGGCGCAGGAGCCCGACGGCGCCACCACATAATCGAAGCTCTCGAAGGCGTCGATGACCTGGGCGGCGATGGCCTTAGCACTCGCCCGATCGCCGGAATTATAGGCCGGTTGGCCGCAACAGGTCTGGGCCAGAGGCGCCTCGACCCGGCAGCCCGCCTGTTCCAGCAGCCGGGCGGCGGCGAAACCGACGGAGGGGCGAAACAGATCGGCAAGACAGGTGACAAACAGCCCGACGCGCGGCTGATCTTGTAGGTTTGGGCTCAGATCGGTCATGACAAAGTCTCAGCCAGAGCTTTGGGCAATAGCAAGACATAACCGCCGGAATGTTTCATGCGTCCGGCTACCGATTCGGCCTCGGGCCCGAAACCCCAGAACAGATCGCCGCGAACCGGCCCCTTGATGGCGCCGCCGATGTCCTGGGCGACAACCAGGCGGCGCAAGGGGCGGTCGGCATCGCTGGGGCCTGCGCCGGGCGTCGTTATATCGAGCCACAGGGGCGCGCCGAGGGGGAGATAAGCGCGGTCCACGGCAAGGCTGCGCACCGGCGTCAGGGCCACCCCTTGCGCGCCGAGGGGACCATCGCCAGTGAGTTCGTGGAAAAACACATAGGACGGGTTTAGCGCCAGAAATTCCGCCGCCTGGTCGGGGTTGGCCGCCAGCCAGGCGCGGATCGACTGCAGGGACGCTTCTTCCAGGCTGATCGCGCCGCGCTCGACCAGGGCGCGGCCGATGCTGACATAGGACCGCCCGTTGGCGCCCGCATACCCCACCCGCATGACGCCGCCGCCGTCCAAGGCGATTCGGCCCGAGCCCTGGACATGAAGGAAAAACGCATCCGTTGCATCATCGACCCAGGCGAGCACAGGGGCGCGGCCATCGAGCGCCCCGGCGGTGATCTCGGCGCGGGGCGGGTAGGGTTGCAGCGCCCCGTCCACCATCCGGCCGGTGATCCTGCGCCCTTCCAGCTCGTCGGAGAACAGGCCGAGCTTGACGGTCACCAGATCGCCCGGCAGCCCATGGATCGGCACCGTGAACCGTCCGCCCGGCGTCTTGGCGCCGCTCAACAAGGGTTCGTAATAGCCGGTGAACAGTCCCTCGGTCTCACCCCGGTCGCTCAGGCGGAAGGGGATGAACTGCGCCTCGAAGAAATCCCGCGCCGCCTGATCGTCGCCGACGGGGGCAGCGCTCGCGGCGGCGCAAGGGCCGCGCCAATCGCCCATCGTGCCACCAACGACGCCCTTAGGACCAAGCGGCCTGCCTGCGGGTGCTGTGGCGAATTTTTTGCAAGACCGGAGAAAGGCCGCCAAGGCTTCGCCTTGAGCGTCGTCGCGCCAACCCTCCAGGTCGGAAAAGGAGATTTTTTCAAGATCGAGGCGCGGCGGACCCGGCGGCTCGCCGCAGGAGGCCAAGACCAGAAACAGGCCGATAACGGTAAGGGAGCGTAACGCCTTCATCGGCGCGCGGGCTAATTAGGGCTGCGGGTGGCGACGAGCTTCCAGTTGGGGCTGCGCGAGCTGGTGTCGCGCTCGAAGGTCCAAAGGTCTGTCACCGTAACCACTTGGGAGGCGTCGCCGCCGACCGCGGCGCCTTCGGCGTCATAGGTTACATTGATCTGCTGGGTGACGAAGCGCACGGTGACAAAGGCCATGCGGCCGTTCATACCGGCCTCGATAACCGTATACTCATCGATCGAGATAAGCGTTGTTTGATGGCTATGGCCGGCCTCCTGGCGTTCTTCGATCACCCGGGAGAAGGGCCGGTAAACATCGTCGTCGAGAAGCTCGCCGAGACGGTCCGCATCGCCCTGGGCGAAGGCTTCGATGATGATTTCGAACGCACCGACGGCGCCCTCGAGGAAGCCCTGGCGGGTAAAGCCTGAGTCGGCGGCCTTGATTTGGGCGAGACCGGTGGCGAGAAGCTGGTTTTCATCATCGAGGTCGTCGGCTGGTTGCTCATCCTCGGTTGCGACTTGATCTGAGATGTCTTCCGCTGCCTCGCGATCGGGAAGATGCACCACATTGTCGTTGCTCTCATTGTTGGTGCGTTGCTGGCTGGGCGGCTGTTGATGGCCGGTGCGACGGCCCAGCACGCCGCGCAGACGCAGCAGGATAAACCCGGCGATAACCGCGAAGAAAATGATATCGATGAACTGGAAGCCTTCGCTCATCACTTGCTTTACCGCTTGTTGTTGACGCCATGGCCTTCAGAGCGTTGGCCAAACTACGATAGTATAGTCTAAGTTACGGCACCACCGTAGGGGGCGAACCGTCTCGGGTCGAGTCCTTGTCGGTAATTTTACAAAACCACCTGCACGCAGTACCCAGCCGTAGTCAGTACCCACCCGTAGTCAGTACATAGTCACACGGCGCAAAGGACGCAAGTATGAGTATCGGTCTTATCATCTTCCTTGCCCTGATCGGCATCCCGCTGATCGAGATCGCCGTCTTCATCGAAGTCGGCGAGCGGATCGGCTTGTTGGCGACCCTGGGAATGATATTCGCGACCGCCGCCATCGGCACGATGCTGATCCGCTTTCAAGGGCTCTCGGTCATTGCGGACGCCCGCGGCACCGTCGAGCGCGGCGAGTTGCCGGTGCAGGCCTTGCTCGATGGGGTCTGTCTGATCGTCGCCGGAGCCCTGCTGCTAACACCGGGATTCGTCACCGACATGGCCGGGACTCTGTTGCTGATCACGCCGGTTCGCCGCCTGCTGCAAGGCGGAGCGCTGCGCTGGATTGCCGCCAATGGACGATTTACCGCCACCATGCGGGCAAAACGGCCGGGCCGCTCCGGCGCCGGCGCCGGCGGTACCGTCATTGAGGGCGAGTTTGTCGAAGACGACGACGATGCGCCACCGCCAAGCGCCGGGGACCTCCCCCCTCGATGATATTGCTGCGCCATGGCGAATCTGAATTCAACGTTGTTTATAGCGCGACCGGGCAGGATCCGGGAATCCGCGATCCCCGGCTGACCGAGCGCGGCCATGAACAAGCCCGCGAGGCGGCTATAAAGCTCGCCGAGCATGGCGTGAAACGGACCCTGGCGAGCCCCTTCACGCGGACCCTGGAGACCGCCGCAGCGCTCGGCCTGCCGACCACCATAGAGGCGACGGTACGCGAGCGCGGCGCTTTCGCCTGTGATGTCGGCACCCCGGCGAGCGCGCTTATGGCCGATTGGCCGCATCACGATTTCAGCCATCTCGATGAGCTATGGTGGCATGCAGATGAGGAAAGCGAAGCTGAAGTGCTGGTCCGCGCCGACCGGTTCCGTGATCTGGCCCGGACCTGGCCCGATCATCACGAGCTTGTGGTGGTCTCTCATTGGGGCTTCATCCTCGCCCTGACCGGGCGCTCGGTGAAAAACTGCGAAATGGTGATCTTCGATCCCACGAGTCCCTGAGCCGGGCTGATACCGCTTGACGCTTGTTCCCGCGCGCCGTCCATGATAGGGCCTGCGAGACATTGATTTTTGTGAGAATTTTGTGAATTTTGGAGCGCCGACCATGGCCGACGAGACCGCTCAAGAGACCCCTCCTGAACCCGTTCAGGGGCCGCAAATTACCAATATGACCCAGTACGTTAAGGACTTGTCCTTCGAGAGCCCGAATTCTCCGGCGAGCCTGCTGGATCTCAAGGAAACGCCCAATGGCGAGCTATCCGTGCAGGTCAAATCGCGCAAGCTGACCGGCGATCAATATGAAGTCGTTCTGCAATTCCAGATCGAGGGCACGAAAGGCAGCGAGACCGCTTTTCTCGTCGAATTGCAATATGCCGGGCTGTTCACCGTGTCTGGTTTCAGCAGCGAGGATCACCAAAAGGCGCTGATGATCGAATGTCCGCGCCTGTTGTTTCCGTACGCGCGCAGAGTTATCGCCGATACGGTGCGCGACGGCGGTTTTCCCCAGCTTATGCTGGGGGCGATCGACTTCGTCCAGCTCTACAATACCTATCTGCAGAAAAATCAGGCCGAAGCCGAATCAAAACCCGCTGACGCTTAGCGGGTTTTGGTTTAATGCGGTCGCCGAAGGCGACCTGCGTTCAAGCGCCACGCAGGCTCACGCCGGGTGAGCCGGCGGCCCGCTTTGCGGGCTTGCTTCTCCGACCGTTACGGTCGGAGAATGCTGCCCTACCCGATTATCGAACGCAGTGCGCGGCGAATGCCGCCAAAGCCGCATTGAGCGGCTAAAGCTTTAGTGGCGCTTGAACGTCACTTCTTAAAAAACAGCGGCGGGTTTACCGCCGCCGCCAGATGGGGTCTTTCAGACCGTCGATGAACGCCGTGTGCGCCTCGATTTCTGACGGTTCGGGGGCGTGGGAGCGTGGTGCGCGGGCGTTGGTTTCCGTCTCACTGGGAGCGGCGGCTGGTTTTGCTTCGGTCTCGCCGGTATCGGCGGCAAGCCCGAGGCCGGGCTGGCGGCCGCCGATCAGGGCAAGATAAACATCGGCGAGCAAGCCCGCGTCGAGCAGGGCGCCATGCAGATCCCGGCCCGAGGTGTCGATGGCAAAGCGCCGGCACAGGGCATCCAGAGAGGCCGGTGCGCCGGGGAACTTACGGCGCGCGATCAACAGGGTGTCGACGACCGCTTCGCGCGCCAGGGGCTCCCGCTCGAGGCGCACAAGCTCGGCGTCGATAAAGCCCAGATCGAAGGCGGCGTTGTGAATGATCAGAGGGTCGCCGCCGACAAAGCCCAGAAAGTCATCGGCCACATCGGCGAACAACGGCTTGTCGGCCAGAAACGCCTCCGACAGCCCATGCACGGCGAAGGCGCCGGGGGGCATGTCCCGCTCGGGGTTGAGATAGCGCTGGAAGGTCTCGCCGCTCGGCATGTGATTGATCAGTTCGATACAGCCGATTTCGACCATGCGGTCGCCTTGTGAGGGATCGAGGCCGGTGGTCTCGGTGTCGAGAACGATTTCACGCAGGGGCTCACGCATAGTCGGGCGCCTCTTCTTCCGCATGATTGCTGGTGAGTATTGATACCATGCGATTTAGCTGCGCCAAGCTATATCGACGGCTCAAGCCGGTATGAATGACGAAATCCGCGCGCCGCTGTTTTTCCCGATCCGGCATCTGACGGGCGCGGATGGCGGCCAGGCGGGCGGCGGTCATGCCGCGACGCCGCAACACCCGTTGGGCCTGCAGGAAAGCGGGGGCTGTCACCACCGCGACCGCGTCACAGCGTTTATCGCCGCCGGTTTCAAACAGCAGGGGTATATCGAGCACGGCCAGCTTTTGTCGCCGCGCCAAGGCCGCCTTGAGGAAAGCGCCCTGGGCTTGCCGGACAAGCGGATGGAGGATGGCTTCCAGGCGCCTGATGGCCGCATCGTCGTCGAACACCCGCGCCGCCAGAGCGCCCCGGTCGATGGCGACGCCGATGGCGTCATTCGGGGCATTATTCAGGGCGGCCTCGGGAAAGGCCGCGGCGACCGCGGCGACCGCATCGCCGCCCGGCCCGAGCAGGCGATGAACCTCGGCATCGGCGTCAAACAGCGCCGCGCCCAGCCGGTGCAGGGCCTTTGCTGCGACGGACTTTCCCATGCCGACGGAGCCGGTCAGGCCCAGGACGATCACGGCCCGGACTCCGTATCATCCGCCAGAACATGGGCGCGCAGCGCCGGCGTCACCTCGGGCATGACGCCGAACCAGGCGGCAAAGCCGGGCCGCGCCTGATGCAGCAGCATGCCGAGCCCGTCGACCACCGGGTTGCCACGGCGCTTGGCGGCGGCAAGCAGAGGCGTCTCAAGCGGTGCATAAACGATGTCGTTGACCAGGGCCTCGGGGGGCAGGGCCGCAAGATCGAGATCGAGCGCAGGCTGGCTGACCATGCCGAGGCTGGTGGTGTTGACCAGCAGTGCGGCCTCGTGGAGCGCCTCGGCGCGCGCCGACCAGGCCGGTATGGTAATCCGCTCGGCATCCATGGCGGCGAGCGCTTCTGCGTTGGCAGCCGTGCGGTTGATCAGGCGAACCTCGGGCGCGCCAGCAGCCAGAAGCCCATGACAGACCGCCCGCGCAGCACCACCCGCACCAATCACGATGGCGGGCCCGGAGGCAGGACCGCTAGCCGCCGACCATTCCGGCGCCCCATGACGCAGGTTTTCCATGAAGCCGAAGGCATCTGTGTTGTCACCGGCGAGGGCGCCGTCCGCGCCGACCACCACCGTGTTGACCGCACCGATGGCCCGAGCCGCCGGGCTGAGACTGGCCATCAAACTCAGGGCCGCCTGCTTGTGGGGAACCGTCAGATTGACCCCGGCAAACCCGTCGGCAGCGAGACTGGCGAGCTGTTGGGCGAGCCCTTCGGGCGCGACCGCAAGGGCGTCGTAGCGGCCATCAATTGCGTGATGGTCGAGCCAGTAGCCGTGCAGCCGGGGCGACAGGGAATGCGCCACCGGCCAGCCCATAACGCCGGCGCGGATCATGATCCGGCCACGCCCTGCTGACGCAGGAAATCCAGCAACGGCACCAGGGGCAGGCCGAGGATGGAGAAATAATCACCCTCGATGCGGCTGAACAGCTGAACCCCCAGCCCTTCGAGCTGATAGGCCCCGGCGCTGGCCAGGACAGATGTTCCCACCGCCGCCAGATGATCATCGAGGAAATCCACCGAGAAATCCCGCATGGTCAGGTCGGCGGTCTCCACATGGCGCCACAGCACCGCGCCGCCCTGGACAACGCTGACCGCGCTGTGCTGCTGGTGGGTGAGCCCGCGCAGGGCCAGCAGATCGGCCCGCGCCCGCTGCATGTCGAGGGGCTTATCGAACCAGGCGCTGTCGCACTCGAGAATTTGATCGGCGCCGATGACCAGGGCGTCTTCATGGGCTTCAGATACCGCCATGGCCTTGGCCTCGGCGAGGGCGGCGGCGGCAACGGCGGCCGCGCCGCTTTCCGCATGCACCATGCGGCGGATCGCGGCCTCGTCAATTGCAGCCGGATCGATATGGAAATTAATCCCGGCGTTATGCAACAGGGTCGCCCGGGCGATGCTCTTTGAAGCCAATATCAGTGCGGGCGGTGCGTCGGCCATGACGCGCTCAGTCGTTCCCGCCATCGTCGCTGTCACCGCGGCCGCCGACACGCAGAGACGACACCACCTCGCCGCCGTGGCGATGGGCGATATGCTGCAATATCTCGGCGGCGACCTCTTCGATCGAGCGCCGGGTAACGTCGATGATCGGCCATTCATGCTTGGCGAACAGGCGGCGCGCGGCGAGAACTTCCTCGCGCACCATGGCGAGATCGACGTAATCGGTTTCCTGGTCGTGATTCATCGAGCGCAGGCGGTTGCGGCGCACCTGGATGAGCCGCTCCGGCGTGGTGGTCAGGCCGATTATCACCGGATTGTCGAGGCCCTCGACCTCGGGGGCAATGGGCGAGCCCGGCACCAGGGGCACGTTGCCCGCCTTGATCCCCCGGTTGGCGAGATAGAAGCAGGTCGGCGTTTTCGATGTGCGCGATACGCCGAGCAGAACCACGTCGGCGTTCTCCAGATTATGCAGCGACTGGCCGTCATCATGGGTGAGCACGAAATGCATGGCATCGATACGATCGAAATACTCGCCATCAAGAGCATGCTGGCGGCCCGGTTCGCCATGGGATTCGATGCCAAGATAGGAACTCAGCGCGGCGATTACCGGCTCGAGCACCGGTACGGCGGGAACATTGAGCCGCCGGCAGCCGGTCTCCAGGATCTCGCGCAGTTCGGCATCGACCAGGGTGAACACCACCACGCCGGGATTGGCTTCGATGGCGGCGAGCACCTTTTCGATCTGCTGCCTGCCGCGGACCAGGGACCAGAAATGTTCGACGACTTCGATATCCTCGAACTGGGAAATTGCCGCCCGGGCAATGCTGTTGATGGTCTCGCCGGTGGCATCGGAAACCAGATGAAGATGAAACCGTTTCATAGATAAATTCCTACAGATAATCCCGCGCAACACGGGGATAACTCATGGTTTCGAGAGAAGCACCGAATATCATCAACGCTCACCGAATTTCCAGCCCCATGATCGTCGGGATTTTAGGATTCAGAAGAGTCATCGGGAATCATGGGGACAAGGGCTGCGGGCTCGCAAATTATCCCCGGTTTTCCATCCTTCATACCAAACACCCTATCGCTAAGCTGACAGTGCCATGACAACCATCATGGCTGAATATTTATACAGGGGATTTGCCATGGGTATTACGCCATGACCGACGATCGAGGCAAGAGGGTCCCAGCTGCGGATAATTTATGGGATAAGGATTAAACCCCGGTTTCCACAGGCCCAACTACAACAACTACCTTTAATTATAAAAAAATAATTCGTAATTTAAGCGGGACGATAAAACTCCCAGAATGGTTTCCCATGACATCGCCTATCTCAAGCCAAACGTCTAACAGCGACGATAAGCCGCTCCTCCGCGTCTTGCGGGGCACGACTGGTGCGCCGCCTCCCCTGTGGCTGATGCGCCAGGCGGGACGCTATTTGCCTGAATATAGGGAGCTGCGCAAACAAGCGGGTTCTTTTCTTGAGCTCTGTTACAATCCGGCTCTGGCCGCCGAAGTCACTTTGCAGCCGATCACCCGGTATCAGATGGATGCGGCGATCCTGTTTTCCGATATTCTGGTTATTCCTGATGCCCTGGGCGCCGAGCTTTCGTTTGTCGAGGGTGAAGGGCCGCGTTTGACGCCCTTGAAAGATCTGCGCGACATCGAGGCGCTGCGGCCAGATCGCATTGCTGATCACCTGGCGCCGGTCTATGAGACCGTTGAGCGGGTGGCGGCCGAGCTGCCAGATGGCGCTGCGCTGATCGGTTTCGCCGGCGCGCCCTGGACCGTTGCGACCTACATGATCGAGGGCGGTTCAAGCCGTGATTTCGCCGCTACCCGGAACTGGGCTTTCAGCGATTCAGACAGTTTTCAACGGCTGATAGATATTCTTGTCGCGGCGACGGTGGACTATCTAATCGCCCAGCTTCGCCACGGCGCCGAGGTGCTACAGATCTTCGATAGCTGGGCCGGCGTCCTGTCCGAGAGCGAATTCCGCCGCTGGTCGGTGGCGCCCATGAAAGCCATCGTCGAGGGGGTGCGCGCCGCCTATCCAGAGGCGCCGATCATCGGCTTTCCACGCGGCGCGGGTGTGATGATGCGCGATTATGTTGTGGACACCGGTGTCGACGGGATCAGTATTGATGCCGCCACACCGGTGCAGTGGGCGGCCCAGGCCTTGCAGCCACATTGCGCCGTGCAGGGCAATCTCGACCCGCTCTGCCTGCTCCACGGCGGGCCGCGGATGATCGACGAAATCGCCGCCATTATGGAAGCCCTGGCGGGCGGGCCGTTCATCTTTAATCTGGGCCACGGCATCGTGCCGGCGACGCCGCCCGAGCATGTGGCGGAACTTGTCGAGACCGTGCGCGGCTGGCGGCCTTAGCGGAGCTAAACATGCCAAGCAATGGGGCCGAGAAAATTGCCGTCGTCCTGTTTAATCTCGGCGGCCCCGACGAGCCGGAAGCGGTGCAGCCCTTCCTGTTCAATCTGTTCAACGATAAGGCGATCATCACCCTGCCCCAGCCCCTGCGCTGGTGTCTGGCGACCCTGGTGTCGCACCGCCGCGCACCCGTGGCGCGCAAGATTTACGAGCATCTCGGCGGCGCCTCGCCGCTTCTCGGTCACACCCGGGACCAAGCCCATGCCCTTGAGACAGCGCTCTCGGCGCGCGGCGAGGTGCGCTGCTTCATCGCCATGCGCTATTGGCACCCGATGACCGAGGAAGCGGTGCTCGAGGTCAAGAATTTCAATCCCGACCGGATTGTCCTGTTGCCGCTCTATCCGCAATATTCGACCACCACCAGCGCTTCCTCGATCGCTGAATGGCATCGCCTCGCCGCTGCCGAGGGTCTCAGGGCGCCGACCCATGCCCTGTGCTGTTATGCCACCGAAGCGGGGTTCGTCGAAGCCCACGGGGCCTTGATCCGGGCGGCCCTCGATAGGATGGAGGGCAAGTTCCGGCTGTTGTTTTCGGCCCATGGACTGCCCAAGAAGATCGTCGAGCGCGGTGATCCCTATGTCTGGCAGATCGAACGCTCGGCGGCAGCCATCGCCGGGTCTCTGGCGGCGGCCAATCCTGATCTCGACTGGACGGTCTGTTATCAAAGCCGGGTCGGGCCGCTGGATTGGGTCGGCCCCTCCACTGATGAAGAGCTGCGGCGCGCCGGCGCTGAGGGCATTGCCGTGGTTGTGGTGCCGATCGCCTTCGTGTCCGAGCACTCCGAGACCCTGGTAGAACTCGATATCGAATATCGCGACCTGGCCGAGGAAGCAGGCGTCAGAGATTATGTCCGCGTGCCGGCTCTGGGCGTCGGGCCGGCCTTTATCGACGGGCTCGCCGGCCTGGTCCGCAGCACCCTCGACGGCGGCGCCGATCTCTGTTCTCATCAGGGCGGGCGCCTCTGCCCGGCAGGTTTGACGGGTTGTCCCCATGGCTGAATATTATCTTTGGATCAAGGCTTTCCATATCATCGCGGTGATTGCCTGGATGGCCGGGCTGCTCTATCTGCCGCGCCTGTTCGTTTATCATTGCGAGGCCGAGCCGGGCTCGAAACGCTCGGAAATGCTCAAGATCATGGAGCGCCGGCTGCTGCGCGCCATCATGACTCCGGCGATGATCCTGGCGTTTATTTTCGGCGCTGCGCTGATCCACCAGGTCGGGCTGGACGGCGGCTGGATTCAGGCCAAGCTGGTGCTGGTTCTGGTGCTGGCCGCCAGCCACGGGCTGATGTCGCGCTGGCGCCGCGACTTCGCCGAAGACCGCAACCAGCGCAGCCAGCGCTTCTATCGCATCGCCAACGAGGTGCCGACCGTCCTGATGATCCTTATTGTCATCCTCGCCGTGGCCAAACCGTTCTAGAAAATCTTCGTTTGACAGCCTTGGCGGCTTGCCGCTACTGTTCGCGCTCCACGTCCTGTGGAGGCACGCGTTCATCGTGTGTCGTGGAAAACCCACAAAAAATCCCGCGCGAATTTACCGCTCCTTATCCCTCTACGGGCCCTTTCAATCAACAAGCGCTGAATCGACAGGCTAATTTTATTCTTTGGGCAGACTAAGCCCCTAGTCTGGCTTCAAAAGCGGCCGCTTCCGGCGGCCCCGCATAGTCTCCATTCCATCCCTCCTCTTCACAGTCAATGAACGACAGATGAATCTCCAGGAACTAAAACTCAAAACTCCCGAAGACCTTCTCGCCTTTGCCGACGAGCTCGACATCGAGGCCGCCGGCACCCTGCGCCAGCAGGATCTGATGTTTTCCATTCTCAAGCAGCTGGCCGACAACGGCACGGCGATTTTCGGCTCCGGCGTGCTGGAAATCCTCAAGGACGGGTTCGGTTTCCTGCGCTCGCCCGAGGCCAATTACCTGCCCGGCCCGGATGACATCTATGTATCGCCGAGCCAAATCAGGCGGCTTTCCCTGCGCACCGGCGACACCGTGGACGGCGAGATTCGCGCGCCCAAGGAAGGCGAGCGCTATTTTGCCCTGGTCCAAATCAAAACCATCAATTTTGACGATCCCGAGGCCTCGCGCCACCGGGTCAATTTCGACAATCTGACGCCGCTCTACCCCGAGGAGCGCATCATTCTCGAGATGAACGACCCGACGATAAAGGATTTAAGCACCCGGGTGATCGAGCTGGTCGCCCCTCTGGGCAAGGGTCAGCGCGCCCTTCTGGTGTCTCCGCCGCGCGCCGGCAAGACGGTTTTGATGCAGAACATCGCCCATGCCATCACCGCCAACAACCCGGAGATTTACCTCATCGTGCTGCTCATCGACGAGCGCCCCGAGGAAGTCACCGACATGCAGCGCTCGGTCAAAGGCGAGGTTGTTTCCTCGACCTTCGATGAGCCGGCCACGCGCCATGTCCAGGTTGCCGAGATGGTCATCGCCAAGGCAAAGCGCCTGGTCGAGCATAAGCGCGACGTTGTCATCCTGCTCGACTCGATCACCCGCCTGGCGCGCGCCTACAACGCCGTGGTGCCGTCATCGGGCAAGGTGCTCACCGGCGGCGTCGACGCCAACGCCCTGCAGCGGCCCAAGCGCTTCTTCGGTGCTGCGCGCAATATCGAACAGGGCGGCTCCTTGACGATCATTTCGACGGCGCTGATCGACACCGGCTCGCGCATGGACGAGGTTATCTTCGAGGAATTCAAGGGCACCGGCAATTGCGAGATCGTCATGGACCGCAAGCTAGCCGACAAACGCGTCTTCCCGGCCCTCGACATCGGTAAATCCGGCACCCGCAAGGAAGAGCTCATCGTCGATCAGGCCGACCTTTCCAAGATGTGGGTGCTGCGCCGTATCCTGATGCCCATGGGTTCTTCCGACGCCATGGAATTCCTCCTCGAAAAGCTCAGGAGCACCAAGAACAACGCCGAGTTCTTCGAATCCATGAATACGTAATTTCGGTCGCTTTATTTACGGTCGCCAAGGGCGAACTGCGTTCAAGCGCCACGCAGGCTTTCGCCGGGTAAGCCGGCGGCCCGCGGTCGCGGGCTTGCTTCTCCGACCGTTACGGTCGGAGAATGCTGTCCTACACGACGAGCGCGGCGAATGCCGCAAAGCCGCATTGAGCGGCTAAAGCCTTAGTGGCGCTTGAACGTCACTTCTTAAAAAAACAGCCGTCCTCTACGGCAGCAAAACCGTCGAGCCCGTTGTCTTACGGGCCTCTAAATCCGTATGGGCCTGGACGGTGTTGGCCAGGGCGTAGGTCTGGTTGATTTCGATGCGCACATGGCCGGCCGCCACCATACCGAACAAAGCGGCGGCGCTGGCGGTCAGTTCTTCACGGCTGGCGGTATAGGCCATCAGGGAAGGCCGGGTGAGGAACAGGGAGCCCCGCGCCGCCAGACCGGCGGGATCGAACGGCGGTACCGGGCCCGAGGATTGGCCGAAGCTGACCATAATGCCGCGCGGCGCCAGACAATCCAGTGAGCCCTCGAATGAGTCCTTGCCGACGGAATCATAGACCGCCTTGACGCCTTTGCCGCCGGTCAGCTCGCGGACCTGGTCTGTGAAGCCGTCATCTCCCAGAATGATCGGATGATCGCAGCCGTGGGCCGCAGCGAGGGCCGCCTTTTCCGCCGTGCTCACTGTGCCGATGACGGTGGCGCCGATCTGCTTGGCCCACTGACAGGCGATCAGCCCGACCCCGCCGGCGGCGGCATGAAACAGGATGGCGTCGCCGGGCTGCACCGCATAGGTCCGGTTGAGGAGATATTCGGCGGTCATGCCCTTGAGCATCATGGCGGCGGCCTGATCGTCGGCGACGCCCTCGGGAATCTTCACCAATATGGCGGCGGGGATCAGCCGGGCCTCCGCATAGGCACCGGGAGGCGGGGCCGCATAGGCGACGCGATCGCCCACGGCGAGATCGGTGACCCCCTCGCCGAGCGCTTCAACAACCCCGGCGGCCTCAAGCCCGAGACCGGCCGGAAAGGCGGGCTGGGGATAGAGCCCGGTGCGCATATAGACATCGATGAAATTGAGTCCGACGGCGCTATGGCGGATCTGCACTTCCCCGGTCCCCGGTGCGCCTACATCCACATCCTCCCAACACATGACATCGGGTCCGCCGTATTCGTGAATTCGTATGGCCTTGGTCATGGGTGTGAGTCCTTGGGCTGGGGGTGGTTGACTGATGGCGGTGACAGTGTAGCGCCGCCGATGGCTGATTTTCCACCGAAGCTTTTAGCCCCGGCGCAGCGCCTCGCGCAATTCACTCGCATCGGTGATCGGCAGGGAGCAGGTCTCGCCCCTACAGATATAGGCGGTGGGTTTGCCGTCGATGGCGGTCTTGCCCTGGGCCGGGTGGCCTTTTGGCAGGGCGGCGCCCGGGGCGATCGTCGCGAGGACGCGGTTCGGCGCGTTGGTCTCGAAGGCGGCGCGGCGAAGACTCTGCGTGGCGTCGTCCGTCCGATCGCCGATGATCACCAGCTGGAGCGAATTCCGCAGCAGATCGAAAGCGTTCAGCAGGGCGCAGCTGGCCGCTGGGTTCTGCTCCACATCCTTGGCGAAGGCCTGGATGAGCGCTTCGGCGCGCATCTGGTAGGTCGGCTTGGCGGTGAGGGCATGGAGCCTCGCGAGAACCCCGACCATGAGCCCGTTGCCCGACGCGGTGGCGCTGTCATAGGCGGTTTTGCTGCGCACGATCAGGGCTTCGCCGTCGTCGGCTGTGAAGTAATAGCCGCCCGCCTCGTCGTCCCAGTAATGCTTATCGGCCATGGCGACCCAGTCTTCGGCGCGGGCCAGATAATCCGCCTCGCCGGTTGTCTCGAAGAGCGCGATGGCGGCCCCGGCCATGGCGGCATAATCATCGATGAACGCCACATCGCCGAGCTTATCAGCGCGATAGCTGTGGCGCAGACGGCCTTCCACGGTCATGCGGGCGGCCACGAAGTCGAAAGCCTGGATGGCGGCGTCGATCCAACCGGGCTGGTCGAATGTGGCTCCGGCCTGGGCCATGGCTGCGATCATCAGGCCGTTCCAGTCGGCGAGC
>JAYGED010000088.1:0-8517 GCA_046582565.1 Alphaproteobacteria bacterium | reverse complement strand
TGTCCTGAACGACGATCTTGTCGCCAAGGGCCGCCACCAAATCGTCGCGAGCCTTCGGCGGGAAACCACGGAACTCGATCGCGGCCCGGTCACCGCGGATGGCCTGCAAGCGAACCGCCATCTTGGGCGCGGAAATTGCCTTGTAGCCGTCAAGGTAAGGCCGACCCTTGAGGTGGTAATTCGCGTACTTCTTGCCTTCGACATAGGCCCCAGGCTTGTGCTCCACGAAAGTGAAGGCGCCCGAGCCGTTGATGTTTTTCTGGTGCCAGGTATAGCCGTGGGTGTCGAGGTCCTTCTTCGAATAGACGAAATTGTACGGCGCGGCTATGGCCGGAATGAAAGCGCCCGAGGCATACTTAAGATTGAAAACCACCGTGTATTTGTCGGGCACGGTGATCGAATCGACTTGGGAAAAGAAAGCCTTGCGCGTGCTCGGAATACCTTCCGGCGGAAAGATGATCTTGTCGAACGTGGCCTTGATGTCGGCCGCCGTCAACGGCTCACCGTCGTGGAATTGGACGTCCTTCCTGATCTTGAAAGTGTACGTCATGCCGTTGTTCGTCGCCTCGGGAACATCACCTTCGCAAAGGTCGCAGTCGAAGTCTGTCGGCGACTGCGGGTTGTCCTGGCTGACCCGGATCAGCAGGCTGTAAAACGGCCTGATCGGGTGGATCATTCCGAATGTTGATTCCATGTGTCCGTCATAAGACGGGATCTTGCTGCCCACTACGAAGTTCAAAATACCGCCTGACTGCGGTGTTTCCGTTTGGGCCGCTGCTGGGCCGCCTGCCCATAGGGCGAGGCTCAATCCCACGACGAGCGCAACGACGGATTTCACTGCGATCTTTCTCATGTCGAAAATCCTCCCTGTGAGTATGTTCCGGAGTATATCGCCGGTTCTGTTTATTTTCCCTCGGCCCTCACCCTCGTCGGAGGGAGCGGAATACCGAGGCTTTTAATAGCACAAACTTAGTCGTTCGCGCACTACACTTCGGTGCAGGCCACCCAGTGGCCCGGCCTGATTTCGAGCAGCTCGGGCTTTGCGCTGCTGCAACGATCGACGGCGAGCCGACACCGGGGGTGAAAAACGCAACCGCTCGGTGGATTCATCGGGCTCGGCACCTCGCCCTTGACGACCTGGTGCTCACGCTTGATTTCGATCTTCGGATCGGGAACCGGGACCGCCGCGAGAAGCGCCTGGGTGTACGGGTGCAGGGGGTTGTCGTAAAGCTCGTCGCAATCGGCGAGTTCGACGATCTTGCCCAGATACATCACCGCAACCCGGTGGCACAGATGGCGCACCACGCTGAGATCGTGGGCGATGAACAGGTAGGTCAAATTAAACTCGTCGCGCAGGTCCTCCAACAGGTTGATGACCTGCGCCTGAATCGAGACATCGAGGGCTGAGACCGCCTCGTCGCAAATGATGAACTCGGGGTTCAAAGAGAGCGCTCGCGCGATCCCCACCCGCTGGCGCTGGCCGCCGCTCATCTCATGTGGGTAGCGGTCGGCGAACCTGGGGTCGAGGCCGCACAACGAGAGCAGCTCGCTCACCCTGCGACGCCGCTTTCCCGCATCGGGCTCGATGCCGTGGACCATCATCGGCTCGCCGATGATGGTGCCGATCTTCATCCGTGGGTTCAGAGAGCTGTACGGGTCCTGAAAGATGACCTGAATTTTTTGGCGATAAACACTCAGCGCGCGCTGATCGAGATCGACGAGGTTCACCCCATCGAAGATGATCGCCCCCTCGGTGAGGCGGTCGAGCTGGAGTATGCATCGCCCGGTCGTCGTCTTGCCGCAGCCCGATTCGCCGACCAGGCCCAGCGTTTCGCCCTTGCGGATGTGAAAGCTCACCCCATCCACCGCCTTGACCTCGGCGACCTTTCTCGGAATCAGGATGCCCTCGATAACAGGGAAATATTTTTTGAGACCGATCACCTCGACGAGAATTTCACCCTTCGCAACACTCGCGGTCGCATCCTGGCCGGCTTCCGGCGCCGCGCTATCGATGCTCATGAAACGTCCCTCGCCGGCTGACCCAGCATGTCCTTTTGCCAGCAGGCCGAGACGTGCCCGTCGCTTACGCTTTCCAGCGTCGGAATTTCGATCGCGCACCGCTCGACGGCATAGCGGCAACGGGATCGGAAGGCACAGCCGTCATCGAGCCGCGCGAGGTCGGGCGGCTGGCCCTTGATCGGATCGAGCTTTGCCTTGCGTGGTTGATCGAGCCGGGGCACCGAGTGGAGCAGGCCCAATGTGTAGGGGTGGCTTGTTTCGTGATAAATTTGCATGGCGTTGCCGCGCTCGATGATCTTTCCCGCGTACATCACGTTCACCCGGTCGGCGTATCGGGCGACCACGCCGAGGTTATGGGTGATGATAATGAGTGCTACGCCCATCCGCTTCGAAAGGTCCTTCATCAATTCCAGAATCTGGGCCTGGATTGTGACGTCGAGGGCGGTGGTGGGCTCGTCGGCGATGATCAGCTCGGGCTCGCAGCACAGCGCCATGGCAATCATCACGCGCTGGCGCATTCCGCCGCTGAAGTGATGCGGGTATTGGTTCAGCCGTCGGTCGGGGTCCGGGATTCCCACAGCATTCAACAGCTCAATGGCGCGTGTCCGCGCCGCGGCGCTTCCCATCCCCAGGTGGTGGGTCAGGGTCTCGGTCAGTTGAAGTCCGATGGTCAGCACGGGGTTGAGCGAAGTCATCGGCTCCTGGAACACCATGGCGATCCGCCGGCCACGAATTGAGCGAATCTCGCCGTCGCTCAATTGCAGCAGATCCTGGCCCTTAAAGCGGATGCTGCCGCCGACGATGCGCCCGGGGGGATCCGGTATGAGTCTGAGGATCGAAAGCGCGCTCACCGACTTGCCGCAGCCGGACTCGCCCACCAGTGCTACAGCCTCGCCCGCCTCGACGCTATAGGAAATGCCGTCTACGGCCCGCACTGTGCCGGCGGAGGTGAAAAATTGCGTTTGTAGATTTTCGATTTCAAGCAGCGCTGTCATGGGCCTGTCCGGTCATTTTCCTCGGTTGCTATGCTAGCAAATTTGAAACGAGTATAAAGTGCAATGTTTTAGTGGCAACCGAGGCCGTGTCTGGAAAGCCCACAGTGCAAGTGCGGCATCGCATCAGAGACCGTACTTGCGGTCGAATTCCCAGACCTCCCCGAAGCCCATCAGTTCGTTCATATCGGCGAAATCACAAATCGGTTGATTCATGTCTACGCTGGAGCCATGGCGGTCCAAATGGCCGTACACCCCGTTGAGCGCCTGAATCGTGGCGGCCAAGCCGGAGGCGGGGAAGATGGCGATGCTGTAGCCGAGTTCCTCAAGCCGCTCGGCGGTCAGCACCGGCGTGCGGCCGCCCTCCACCATGTTGGCCAGCAGCGGCGTGTCGAAACTGCGGCAGATCTGCTCCATTTCCGCCTCGTTCTCCGGCGATTCGACGAACAACACGTCGGCGCCGGCCTCGGCAAATGCCTCTGCCCGCCGCAACGCCTCATCGAGCCCGTGGGCGGTGCGCGCGTCGGTCCGCGCTACAATCAGGAAGTCGGCGCTCGACCGCGCGTCATGCGCGACCCGGATCTTGAGCACCGCGTCCGCCAAGGGGATAACCCGTCGATCCTTCGTGTGGCCGCAGCGTTTGGGAAATTCCTGGTCCTCAAGCTGGATCGCCTGAGCGCCGGCGGCCTCGTAGCCACGCACGGTATGCTGCACGTTGAGCGCACCGCCGAACCCGGTATCGGCATCGGCGATCAGCGGCGCCGATGTACGTTCAACGATCTGGCGCACCCTATCGACCATGTCGCGGTAGGTGGCATAGCCGGCGTCCGGCATGCCGAGATGCGAGGCGGCGACGCCGTAGCCGCTCATATACAGCGCCTTAAAGCCGAATCTGTCGGCCACGCGGGCCGAGACCAGGTCGTAGACACCTGGTGCTGTGACGAATTCATCGTCGCGCAGCCGTTGGGCGAGCGAAGGCATGTCGCGATCGGTCGTGCTGGTCATGATGTTATACTTGCTCCAGTTACGCGATTGTGGCGCCAGATCTCACCCATCGCCGTCACCAATTCGGGTGTGGTTGAGCGCAACGTCGAAGATGTCGAAATTCCTCAGCGACCGGGCAGCGTCCAGTGACGCCGGCGCCCGGTTCACGATCAGCGGCACCTTCTGCTCGGTGACCCCGCCATGGCTCCGCAAGGGAACCTCAAGCCCCGACAGATCGTGCCGGTCTTGGCTGGTACCGAGGGTGACCTGCTTGTCGGAAACGGCGATGATGTCGCCCATGCGATCCTCGGGCAGCTCGAACCGGGCGCAGGCGGCAGCGCCGGTTGCGGCGTACTTGATCCCCGATACTGCGCCGAGCCGCCGAGACAGATCGACGGCGTCCACATCAGACGGCAGGTAAACCGTGGCGAACGAGCCGAGCGCCCCGTGATGAACCACATAGGGGTCGGTGATCGGCAGGATCACCCGGGCCCGCGCCGGGCCGAGCCAGTCATCCAACAGCTCTTGCAGGTATATGACCCGAGGCCGGCCGGCCTCGTCATGTTTCGCGTTCATGCCGTGGTCGGCGGTCAGCGCGACGGTGCAGCCGAGTGCGTCGAGCTTGGCCCAGTAGCCGTCCATCATGGCGTAGAAAGCGTTCGCATCGTCGGTACCTGGTGCGTGCTTGTACTGAACATAGTCGGTGGTCGAGAGATAGGTGATGTCCGGGCGCAGACGCTTCATCAGGGCAACACCGGCGGCGAATATGAACTCGCTGAGATCGGCGCTGTAGACCGAGGGCAACGGCCGGCCGACCATCACGAGCACGTCCTCGACGCCATTGTCATCCAGGGTCGCCTGATCCGCCTTTTCCGCCGAAAAGCAGATTCCCTGCAACTCGTGGCCGAGCATCCGGCGCAGCTTGTCCTTGGCGGTAATCACGGTGACCACGGCGCCAGCCTTGGCGAAGGCGGCGAGAATGGTGCCGCAGCGTAGCATCGCCGGATCGTTCATCATCACCTCGGCGTCGGCTTCCCGATCGTAGAAATAGTTTCCAGCGATACCGTGAACAGCGGGTGGCACCCCCGTGATGATCGACAGGTTGTTTGGATTGGTGAAGCTCGGCACGACGCAATCGGCGATCTGATCGATGCCGTGGTCGCGCGCCTCGGCGAGCCAGGGCATCGCCCCGGCGGCGACTGCGGCGTCCATGTAGTCGGGCCCGGACCCGTCAACGCAGACCACCACCAAGGGCGCTTGCGGCCATGCATAGCTACGTCCGTTCACAATGATATTTGATTTGCCCGCCATTTCCAGTTTGCCTTTTCCATCGATATCAACAGCCCAGCCTGTTGATATCAAAAAACGCGCGCCCCCTGCCACAAGAACATCGCATGCCGTGGTTATTGTAGGTGGCGCGCCCCGCCGGTCAATCCCCGGCTCAACGGCGCCCCGTCCATATCGTCGTGGGGCAGATCGAGATGGCGCAGAATGGTGGGCGCTATATCGATCGGGGAACTCGGCGCATCGACCCGCGTTGCCCGACCGAAGCCGCCACCGCACAGCATCATGAATGGCTGCTGTTCGTGGCGTCCGAGTCCGCCGTGCTGGCCGCATCCCACGGGAACATCGCCGGACACCGGGTCGGCGATGGCATGGCTCATGCCGGCCACACCGTAGGGATTGGCTGTCTCTCGATTGCGCGTCGTCACCGCGATGGCGAGCGCCGTGTCGGTGCGATGACCGACGGTGGCAAGGTCCGGTCCGGCAAAAATTTCGCCGACCCAATCCTGCCCGCGAAGGAACTTGACGATATCGCCCGCGCGATACCGTTCCGCATCGGACATGTAGATCGCCGCGCTCGTCCCATTCGAGGCGACAACCACGTCGGTCGAGCTGGCCGTCGCCTTGAGTCCGGCGTCGATCAGCAGGGTCTCGAGCGGAATTACCTCGTCCACCGTCTCATGCCCGTGATCAGAGCAGATGATAAGCAGGATATCGTCGCCAGCCGCTTCGAGCGCTTCGACCGCTGTGGCGACGCGCGCGGCGCAGGCATCGGCCCCGGCGATGGCCGCGCGGTGGTCGGGCGATCCGAGTGGGCATGCATGCTGGCTGTGGTCGGGTTCGCACTGCCAGAGCACCGCCAGCGCCGGGCGCCGGGCGTCTAGAATCTCGTCCACGAAGCGTTCCGTCATGGCGGCATCGCCGGCTGAATCATGGGTGACATCGAAGGCGTCCGAACCGGACAGCGGCCGGCGGCCGGGGCCGTACGAGCCTTGCCGGTGATAGACATAGCCATAGCCGTCGGGATCCTGGAACTGGGCAGCGCCGGCGGACACGTTGGAATAGACGATCGAGCCGCCGTGCTTTTCGAGACGCTGGGCCAATGTGGAAACCATCAACGTCCGGCCCGTCACCCGCTGCAGGCGATCGCGGAAGTCCGGCGGCCCGGCCGAGACGGCGATCAGGCCGTCGCCTTCGTCAAGCGCCACCACATTGCCTTCGAGCCCGTGCCTGGCGGGCAGGCACCCGGTCGCAATCGATGCCGAAGTCACCCGCGTCGTGGACGGGAACACGCCGCGATGATTGGCGAAGAATCGAGCCTCGCCGGCAAGCCGCATCAGATTTGGCGTAAGCTCCGGCGTGACCATATCGGCCCGAAGGCCGTCACAGACCACCAGCACCGCCCTTTTCATCACTCCGTTCCCTGTGTGGCCGCTAGGTCTGCCGCGATGCTACCATGAAGCGGTATCACCGCAACGATTTGAGACAAGGAGTCACAAAGATGAAGCTCGCCATCCTCGATGACTATCAAAATGCCGCGCTGGACTCGTCGGATTGGTCGTCGCTTGGAACCGATGTGGAGACGGCGGTCTTCGACACCCATTTGGGATTCGACGAGGCCCGTATCGCGGCGACGCTCGCGCCGTTCGATATCCTCGTTGCCATGCGCGAGCGGACCAGATTTCCCCGTAGCCTGCTTGATCGGCTCCCCAACCTCGAACTCCTGGTGACCACGGGCATGCGCAATCTGGCCATCGATATGGATGCGGCCCGCGAGAACGGTGTCGTCGTCTGTGGAACGGGCATGCTGCCGTACCCCGCCGCCGAGCATGCCATAGCGCTGATCATGGACCTGTTCAAGAACATATCGAGCGAATGCCGTCTGATGCGTGAAGGCGGATGGCGGGGCGAGTTAACCGAGGGCCTGAACGGGAAAAGGCTGGGGATTTTGGGGTTGGGACGGCTTGGAGGCCGCATCGCCCGGTTCGGTCAGGCGCTCGAGATGGACGTTGTCGCCTGGAGTCAGAATCTGACGGAGGATCGCTGCGCCGAGGTTGGCGTGCAACGCGTCGACAAGGACACCCTGTTCCGGACGGCGGATGTTGTTAGCGTACATCTCGTGCTCAGCGAACGGACGCAAAAGCTGGTGGGCGCGCGTGAGCTGTCGCTGATGAAACCCACGGCCTATCTGGTTAACACCTCGCGCGGCCCCATCATCGACGAGGAGGCGCTAATCAAGGCTCTCACGAACCGGACAATCGCCGGCGCCGGACTCGACGTCTTCGATGTCGAGCCCCTACCCGCTGATCACCCGCTGAGAGGCCTGGACAACGCCGTGCTCACGGGCCACACGGGATATATCGTCAAAGAGTTCTATGCCAAGGCGTACGGCGAAGCCGTCGAGAACATCGTCGCCTGGCGGAACGGCAAGGCCATACGGGTGCTCAACGCGCCTCATGCCAAGGAGCAGTGAGAAACCGTGTCGAAGCCGTCACCTGAGGGGGCGACCGGCGGCGCAACACCCGCCGAGCGCCGAGCGGCTTTCATCATCGGCGCAAAAGACTGCTTCGGCATGCCGGCCCTGGTGATCGGGTCGTCCATGGTGGGGTTCGGTTCGTTGGCGCGGGACAGCGGCTTCAGTTGGGGCCTATCCGTTATGTCGACCATCGCCGTCTGGGGCCTTCCGGGACAGGTGGCGTTCGCCGAGATGTTCGCTGTCGGCGCGCCGATGCTGGCCATCATGCTGGCGTCATCGATGGCGAACTTGCGCTTTCTGCCGATGTCGCTGTCGATGATGCCGCTGTTCCGCGACGACCGGGCCACCTGGCGCTGGCGTTATCTGCTGGTGGCGATGATGTCGGTAAACACCTGGGCATTGACCGTCAGACGCGGCCCGTCATTGCCCGTGGACCAGCGCGGCCCCTACTTCATCGGGCTTTCGACCTGCTGCATGATGGTCGGGGCTGCCGGCACCGCGCTGGGCTATCACCTGGCCGGCGCACTGCCGTTTCCAATAACCGTCAGCCTGATTTTCCTGAATCCGGTGTATTTCGTCTTTCTCTTTGCCGGCGTACGTCACCGAAAGTTCGTTCTGGCGCTGATCATCGGCGCCCTTCTGGGACCGCTCTTCCATTGGGTCTCGCCGGACTGGGGTTTGGCGTTCTGCGGCGTGATCGCCGGGACCGCGGCTTATTGGCTGGACCGTCGCATGGCGGGTGGCGATGACTGAATACGGATC
>JAYGED010000042.1:0-12362 GCA_046582565.1 Alphaproteobacteria bacterium | reverse complement strand
GATTGCGCCGATTTCGTCGATGGAAAGAAATCGATCCCGGCTGCGCTCCTTGAACCGTTTTTTCTTTCCTCGATTGATGGAAGCTACTGGGTTGACGTCTATCCATTCACGATCCTCGACGGCCCAATTGCAGAAAGCTTTGATTTGACTGACAACACGATTGACCTGAACCGTCAAACCTTCGCCAGTGAGGTCGTCCATCAGCTCCAGAACGTGTGCTCTGGTCAGCTCCGACAATGGAATGTTCCCGATCCTGCTTAGGATATGTTTATCGAATAGGCGTTCAGTCTGTCGCCAGGATTTCTGGTGCTCTTTGCAATGCCCCTCAATGTAGGCTCGCGCAGCCTGCTCCACCGTGCGCTCTCGGCGTTGATCCATTTCCGCCTTCGATTTGGGGTCAACGCCTTGCTTGGCCAAATTTCCAATCTCAAAAGACTTTTGCCGCGCTTCACTCAGCGCTATTGCAGGAAAGGTTCCCAGGCCGATGCGCTGGCGCTGGCCATTAAATCTGTAACGACAATCCCAGAATTTTGCAGTCTCGGAAACGCGAAGCGTTAGGTTCCAGCCGTTCGGGTTGGTGTCGGCGTATTCCGCTCGCTTGCCACGGGTTGTCTTTGCTGTCTGACAAAATCGGTCCGTGAGGTTTTTTCTCATCTGAATTTCCTACAGGGGGCCACTAGGGGGCCATATTCACCGACACTCAGTGATACCGGAAGATATGCACTGAGACTATCCTACAGGAAATTCTTATTGTTTTAAATGAATTAGAGAGCCACATGAAGAATAATAAGACGAGGTGATACTTTAGGACTCGTGACTCCCAGACGTGAAGCCTCCCTGTTAGATTGGGCCGGAACCTTTTGGTTCCGGCCCTTTTTTTTCACATATAGAGTTTCTCGCCTGCCAGGCCCTTATAGAGATCGCCGACGAACTCGGTGTAGCCGTTGTAGAGCAGGGTCGGCACGCGCTCGCCGGTGGCGAGGAAGCGCTCGCTTGCCTGGCTCCAGCGGGGATGGTCAACCTCGGGATTAACGTTCGCCCAGAAGCCGTACTCGTCGGCCGCCAGGGTTTCCCAAAAGGTCTTCGGGCGTTCATCGGTGAAGGTCATCCGGACGATCGACTTGATATGCTTGAAACCGTATTTCCAGGGCACGGCGAGGCGCAGGGGCGAGCCGAACTGCTTGGCCATGGGCTTGCCGTAGGCGCCGGTCACCATGAAGGCGAGCTCGTTGGTCGCCTCGGCGATGGTGAGACCCTCCGTATAGGGCCAGGGATACCAGACCTGGCGCTGGCCGGGAGCAATATCCGCATCCTTGAAGGTCTCGAAGGCGACATATTTCGCTGACCCTAAAGGCCGCGCATAATCGACCAGCGCCTTCAAGGGAAACCCCGACCAGGGAATAGTCATCGACCAGGCCTCGACGCAACGGTGGCGATAGAGCCTTTCTTCGAGCGACATGGCCTTGAGCAAATCATCGATGGCGACGGTCTTCTCCTGCTCCACCATGCCGTCGATGGTCACCGTCCAGGGCCGGATGACGAGCTGCTGCGCCGCCTTGGCGATCTGCTTATGGGAACCGAATTCGTAGAAATTATTGTATTTCGAGGTGATCTCCTCGCCGGTCAATTGCCGATCCAGGACGTAAGTTTCATTTCGCCCAACCGGATAGAGGCCGGCGCTCGGATCGGCCGCCGCGATCGCCGCGCGGGATAGAGATGCGGCCAGGGGTGCCGCCAGAATGGCCCCGGCAGCCACGCCCTTGAGCAGGCTGCGGCGGTTGAGGAAGACATCTTCAGGAGTCGCCAGGGACTCGGGGATTTCCCATCCCCGCTGCTGTCGAATAGCCATGGTCTCGGTTCCTTAAATTAGAGCGTCCAACGCAAATAGTGCCCCCACACCATGTGGTCGAATCAACTCCCCGTGACCTCCTCCTGCTTGCGCGCGACAAGAGTATAGCTGAGCGGAAGCTTCGCTTCGAGTCGTTCCAGATGACCATAGCTCAGCGACTGATCATGGTCGTATTCGGCGAAGCTCTCAATCGCCAGGCCGTTGTCGATGCAGGCCATGAAAATTTCCGAAAGCGTATGCTGGAAGGTATACAGCGGCTTCGATTCGTAGGACTCGCCATCGAAGTAATCGAGGCCGTCCGTATCGACCCAGGGATCCTGTTTGAAATAGGAATGTTTCCACAGGGGCGGATCGACATCGTCGAAGGGATCCCACATGGCGAGGATGGGATGATGCTCATAGACCAGGATGGCGCCGCCGGGGTGCAATAGCCGATCAACCACGGCGAAGAAATCCACCAGCTTCGGCATCCAGCAAAGCGCCCCGATGGTGACGTAGAGAATGTCGAAACAGGCGTCAAAGTGCTGCGGGATTTCGTGAATATCGCCGTGGTGGAATTCCACCTCCTGGCCTGCCGCCGCCGCGATTTGTCGCGCCTGATCGAGGAACTCATCGGCATTGTCGAAACCGACGCAGCGGGCAGCACCCAGGCCCTTCACCGAGACCAGCTCCTGGCCGTTATTGCAGCAAAGCTGGCCAACATCGCTGCCCGTGACGCCAAGCGCTTTGAGCTGGGCCGTCTCGATCGCATCCAGGCAGGAATGACCCGGCGCGGCAAAGTCGGCGATCAGCTGTTCCTGGTTGCGCGCTGCGTGCTTCGGCGCCGACTCGTTCCAACTCTCGCGATTTGCGGCGACGTATTGTTGCCGGGTTAGGCTCACCTGAGTTCGCCGCAAGCCCGCTGAATGCGCGCGCAGGCGTCTTCCAGAAGCTCGGTCGAGGTGGCGTAGGAGATACGGAAATGAGGGTCCAGCCCAAACGCCGCGCCATGGACCACCGCCACCCCTTCCGATTCGAGCAGGTAGCTGGCGAAATCCTCACTGCTGCTGATGGTGGCGCCGTCAGGCGTGGTCTTGCCGATCAGGCCGGCACAGCTCGGATAGACATAGAACGCACCCTGAGGCGTCGCGCAATCGAGGCCGGTCGCCTGATTGAGCATACCGACCACAAGATCACGGCGCTCACGAAAGACCTCGTTGCTCATGGCAATATAGTCCTGCGGGCCGTTGAGGCCCTCGACCGCCGCCGCCTGACTCACCGAAGACGGATTCGAGGTGCTCTGCGATTGAATCTTCGCGATCGCCTTGATCAGCGGCACCGGGCCGCCGGCATAGCCGATCCGCCAGCCGGTCATGGCATAGGCCTTGGAGACCCCGTTCATGGTCAGGGTGCGGTCATATATCCCGGGCACGGCGCTGGCAAAGCTGTGAAATTTAAAGCCGTCATAGACGAGATGCTCGTAGATATCGTCGCACAGCACCCAGCCATGGGGGTGGAGCAACAGAACCTCACCGAGCGCCTTGAGTTCATCAATGCTGTAGGCGGCGCCGGTCGGGTTGCTCGGCGAATTGAAGATGAGCCATTTGCTGTTCGGCGTGATCGCCGCCTCGAGGTCGGCGGGCATAAGCTTGAAGCCGCTCGACTGGGGCGCCTCGACGATCACCGGCGTGCCCTCGGCAAGCTGCACCATGTCCGGATACGACACCCAATAGGGAGCCGGAATGACAACCTCGTCGCCGGGATCCAGGGTCGCCATCAGAACGTTGAAGATGACATGCTTGCCACCCGAGCCGACGGTAATCTGGTTGGTTTCGTAAGTCAGGCCGTTCTCGCGTTTGAACTTGTCGCAAATCGCCTGCTTGAGCGCCACCGTGCCGTCGACCGCGGTGTATTTCGTGTCACCACCGGCAATCGCCTTGTAAGCCGCTTCCTTGATGTTCTCGGGCGTGTCGAAATCCGGCTCACCGGCGCCGAGACCAATAACATCACGGCCCGCCGCCTTGAGTTCGGCGGCCTTGGTTGAAACGGCGATGGTCGGTGACGGCTTGATGCGATCAAGACGGGCGGCGAGGATGCTCATGACGCTCTCCGATATGGAGCTGTGTGTGGCTAGAACTTATAGTACCGGCGGATAAGAATATCGAGCCGATTTACCCGCCTAGCCGATCTCAATTTCGCCGACGATCTCAGTGGCGCCGTCGAAACCTTCAAGGGTGATCACGGCGCGCGCGGTGACCTTGCCCTCGCCCGTAAGCTTACCTTCGGTCAGGGCGCCCCGGATGTTGTTTTCGATCTCGCGCTGGGCGGTGACGCCGACCTTCTTGAGAAACTTGCGAATCGACATGTTGAAACGATCTTCGTCCATGGTCATTCTCCTTTGTTCAGCAGTTGATTTTTACTCGTCGTCGGCTTTTTCCGGGACGTAACGAAACACCATTTCGCGCAGCGATACCAGACCGACAAGCTTGCCATGCTCGGTGACCAGGGCGCGGGACAAATCAAACCGGCTAAGCAGGCGAATAGCGTATTTGATATCCATATTGGCGTTCACGGCAACCACCGGTTTCGACATCACCTCGTAGACGCTGGTGCGATCCGGCGAGCGGTTCTCCGCAATCACCTTGGCGGCAATGTCCGATAGCACAATGATGCCGTATTCGTCGCCTTCGTGGCGGCGGTCGATGATCAGCGCCCCGACGTTTTCTCGGCGCATCATATCGAGCGCCTGCTGCACCGTGGCCAGGCCGTCGATTATGCCCGGCGACGGCCGCATCAATGATCGCACGCGGGTATATTCATTTTCGGTCATATCTGATCCTCTATTTCGCTGGAAATTATACCGATCTGCGAGGTCAAGCCGACGGCGTCCTCAATATCGATCTGAAAGGCGATGCCGCTGCCCGGCGATTCGTCGAATTGACAGGTTTCCGTCAGGTTTTCAAGAATCCCCCGGCTGAGATGGGCCTCGACCAGAAACAACACCATGTCGCGGCTCTCTTCCACATCGAGGCCGAGAAAGGTCTTGGCGGGCTTGAGGCCTTCGCCGCGCGCGCTGCCGATAACCGTCGAGCCGGTGGCGCCGGCGGCACGGGCGCAGTCAAGCGCGGTCTCGGTCTGCTCCACATCAACGAAAGCGATGATCAGTTTGAACTTCATGTCACATCCTCCTTGGGCTTGGCGCCGTCATCGTCCGGCCCGTGGGCCGCACGGCGATGGCGCCAAGCGCTGAATTGGGCATAGCCCATTACGGTAATCATTGGAAATAAACTGGCGAAAGCAATCAGGCCGAAGCCGTCGATAAGCGGGCTGCGGCCGGGGATGGTCGAGGCCAGGCCGAGGCCCAGGGCGGCAACCAGCGGTACGGTGACCGTCGAGGTCGTCACCCCGCCGGTGTCGAAGGCAAGCGGGATGATCGCCTTGGGCGCCAGCACGGTTTGCACGATAACCAGGCCATAGCCCAGCATGATGTAATAGGGCAACGGCGTGCCGGTGACGATGCGGAAGCAACCCAGGGCGACGCCCATGGAGACACCGACCGCCACGGCGATGCGCAGGCCCCAGGGGTTGACCGCGCCGCCCGAGACCTCGCGCGCCTTCATGGCGACGGCCATCAGTGAAGGCTCGGCGATGGTGGTCGAAAAACCGATCGTCGCGGCGAACAGATAGAGCCAGAAATAGTCATGCCACAGGATGATGGACAAACCGTCGTCCGGGTGGCCGTGGACGAAGGCGAAGGAGCCGAGCTGCTCGGCCATGATCTTGCCGATGGGAAACAGAGATTGTTCGAGGCCGACCAGGAACAGCGCCAGACCGATCACCACATAGATCAGGCCGATAACCGTACGGCGCAGGTTGGGCAGGCGCTCGCGCAGGACCAGCGCCTGAAATCCGAACAGCACGACGATGATCGGCAGAACGTCGATCAGGGTGTCCATCAGGCTATCGGCGATGCGTGGCAGGCCAGCCTCCATCAGAACAGCATCCCGTAGATCAGCACGAAGATCATCGGCATCAGGCTGGCGAAGGCGATCAGACCGAAGCCGTCGATCATCGGGTTGCGCCCTCTGATCGACGAGGCCAGGCCGACGCCAAGGGCGGCGACCAGGGGCACGGTGACCGTCGAGGTGGTGACCCCGCCGGCGTCATAGGCGATGCCGACGATCTCGTCCGGCGCGAAGCCGGTGATCACCGACACCAGGAGATAGCCGCCGATGATGAAATAGTGAATCGGCCAGCCCTTGACGATACGAAAGACGCCGAGCACCAGCGCCACCCCGACCGAGCCAGCGACCGTATAGCGCAATCCGGCGGCGTAATTTGCGTGCGCCACCTCGTCACCGGCGATCAGCCCGGCCTCGACCGCCGCCGAGGCCGCCTCGCCGGCAACCGCGATGAGCGCCGGTTCGGCCACAGTGACGCCGAAGCCCAGGGCAAAGGCGAAGGCCAGCAACCAGGCCAGACTGCCCTTGCGGGCAAAGGCGGTGGCCATGGATTCGCCGAGCGGGAAGAGGCCCATCTCGAGACCCTGAATGAACAGCGCCAGCCCGATCATCACCAGCAGCAGCCCACCCAGCACCGTCTCCAGATTGGGAAACGGCTGCTCGAGCACGACGATCTGGAAGAACGCGATGACCAGAATAATCGGCGTCAAATCCCGGAGGGTGCCGAGTATCAATCGGCCGAATGAGATGAATCCTGCGAACATTGTTGCCAGCTCTAGCGGAAGATATAGATCGGGCTGGACCAGGCAAAATGGCCGTCCTCGAAGGTAACCCGCACATAGAGGGCGTTGTCCCGGTCATCGGCAAGCGTCATGCGCCGCTCCAGGGTGGTTGAGTAATGCGGGTTTTCGTCGGGCAGGCGGAAAATCCGAATGCGCCGGTCGATGCCGCCGTTGGCGAAGATGATCTCGTCGCGGCCGATGTCCGCAATGGCGATGTCCTGATTGACCAGGGCGGTGCGAATTTTCAGGGTTCCGGCCAGCGGATCATCAAGCAGCGCGTCGAAACCGCCGAAGCCGCCGGTGGTCAGCGCGCTCCATTCGATCCGGCCGGGCGCCGTCTGCTCGAAGCGCCGATCCTGGTTATAGCGGTTGATCGGGGTCAGCTTCTCAAAGCTGTTGCCGGTGATCTCGCCATGGCCGTCCCAGATAGTCTCGCGCCCCCGGCCTCTGTATTCGGAGCCTTCCCACAGAATACGGATGCGCCGCCCCAGGTCCGCCTCGCTATAGGGCCGAAAGACCTCCACGGTCTCAAGGCCGTTGCGGATATCGATACGCTCGATGGGCGAGGGGCCGTGAACATCGACCCTGAAGGTCACATCGGCGTCGCTGGAGCTGAGGATATCGCCCATGATAGCCTCAGAGGCTTTCTCTGAGGTGACATCGCCCAGTTTCGGATCATCGGAGAATTTCTTAGCCGGACTGTCGAACAGGGCGCGGGTATCGAGCAGCACACGGCTGCCCGTGGTGCCGTAATGGTGGCGCGCCTTCAGGCCGTCCATGATGCCGGCCCGGGTGAAGGCCGGCGCCAGGACGCAACTCAGCCCGCCGTAGGAGCCGAAGCTGGTAGCCCCCGGGTGCGAGGCGCCGGGCCGTCCCTTATGGCCGTCTGAATTGGACACGATGCCGACGCGATAGCCCTGCTCCAGGGCATCCTCGATCAACCATTCGAAGGTGCCCCAGGCGGAATGCACCTCCACCGCCTTCTCCAGACGCTCGTCATGGGCCATCTTGATGTCGGCATAGCGCCCGCCGATATGGGCGAACACGACGCAGTCCTCGCCGGCCAGGGCCTCGAACAGGTCATGGGCTGAATTGGCGTCCGTATGCAGATCGGACAGGTCTTCCACCAGGGCGTGGGACGAGCGGTGAATCTGACGTCCTTCGTGCATATGCAGGACGTTTCTGTCGCCGCCGAGCCCGGTGTTGCCGGACCATTCCCAGCCGGGGAAGACGATGAAGCGGTCGTCTTGCGTGAACTCGGCGGAAAGCTCGTTGAGCCAGGCCCAGAACGCATTGGTGATCTGGAAATCGTTGCCCTGATGGACGCAGATATCGAGGAACGCCTTGTCGCGGGCAAACTCATAAAAATCGCGCGCCGAATTGGTGCCGATGGTTTCTTCCGATTGGCCGTGCAGGTCTCCCCAATAGGGCAGCAGTGCTGCCTCGGGAACGAAGCGGCAGGGGTTCGAGCGCGCCACCGGAACGCCCTCGTTATCGAGCAGCTCGATAACCAGATCGCCGGCCTCCCCGACCACCAGCCCGTCGATTTCCAGGGTGAAGCAGCCAGGCTCGAAGCTGATCGACGGCGGCAACCCAGCGACCGCCATGGTGGCGCGCAAGGTGAAGGTCTGGTCGCAGAGATCGGACGGGTTGCCCCACCGATCCTCGCCCTTCATGCGCAGGCTGAACGGCTCGCCCGCGCGCCGCAGGGTCGGCATGATGGCCTTGAACAGCACCGGCGGCCCGGCGACGATGGCAATGGTCGGCTGGTCGGGCAATTCGGCGTAATCGCAGGTCGCGATGGCGTCGGTCAGCACGCGAAACTCGAAGGTCTCCTCACAGAAGGTCTGCACCCGTATGCCCGGCGAGCCCTGCCGCCGGTCGCCGAAACGCACGATGATCCGGTCGCCTTCGCGCAGATAGCCGCGCACCACCCTGATATAGAGGGTTTTGTCCCAGGGCCGGATGTTGTGCTTGCCGTCGTAATCGATATGCAGCACGGCGCCGTTGCTGGCCTCTACCGTGGTGTAGTTGGGCGCAGCCGGATCGCTGTGCTGGGGGCGCCCCATGTCGGAAGCGAAGCGGTGAACGACCTTGATGGAGCCGCTGTCGTCGATGCCGAAATAGCCAGCCGTATAGGTCACGGTGAATTCCTGAAACGACCCGGCCTCGAACCGCCCGGTGGGTGATACCGTGGCCGTCCCCATTTTCTCGGGCAGATATGTCGAATGCGGCATGTTACGACTCAAGAAGGTTTCTTCGCCCTCTTGTCCTTCGATATACTAAGGAATGAAATCTAGCATACGCCACTCACAAATAGCCCAAACCTTCTGCAATCCAGGGATCAATTTCGACCCCGGGGTCACGCTGATCGGCGCGCCATGAGCACGGCGCGCTTCGAGGACAAGGCGGTGTTGGTGACCGGCGCGAGTTCGGGCATCGGCGCCGCCGCGGCGCGCGCCTTCGGTGAGGCCGGGGCGCAGGTCATGGTCTCGGGACTCGACGAGGCGGGCAGCCGCGCCACCGCCGAAACGATTACCGCCGCCGGCGGCGAGGCCGGCCACCTGCACGGCGATCTGGCCGACCGCGATATCTGCCGCCGCCTGTTCGATGAGAGCCTGTCATATCTCGGCCGCCTCGATGTGCTGGTCAACAACGCCGGCCTGAGCCGCCGCGGCACCGTCGAGGACTTGAGCGACGACGACTGGGACCTCACCCTGGCGGTCGATCTGAGCGCCGTATTCTTCATGAGCCGCGCCGCCATACCGGTGATGAAGCGCCAGGGCGGCGGCGCCATCGTCAACACCGCTTCGGAACTCGCCATCGTGGCGACCCGAAACCAAGCGGCCTATTGCGCGGCCAAGGCGGGGGTTTTGCAATTCACCAAGGCCATGGCCCTGGACCATGCGCGCGACGGCATCCGGATCAACGCCGTCTGCCCCGGGCCGGTGGATACGCCGCTCCTCGCGAGCGGGCGCGAGGACCGCGAAGCCGCCCTGATCGCCATTGCCGAGGAGACCCCCATGGGCCGCCTGGGCAGGCCCGAAGAGATCGCCGCGGCGATCCTCTTCCTGGCCTCGGATGATGCGAGCTTCATGACCGGCGCCGCCATGGTGGTCGACGGCGGCATCAGCATCGATTGATGGTGCATCACGGTGACTGAATACAAAATTTTGCATTTTGCCCATTCCGCCTATCAGTTCAAGGCCTGCTACCGCGAGCGCGGCCTGACGGGCACCATATTTCAGACCTGGACGGCACAGGATACCGCCGCGCAGATCAGCCGGGCGGATGTCTTCATCGGGTCCGGGTTCTGGCGCAATGAGTTTCTCGACGCCGCGCCGAACCTGAAATATATCCATGTGGGCGCCGTCGGTTATGACAGCTTCGATATCGAGGCCATTGGCGCCCGTGGCATAAAGCTGTGCAATTCCAGCGGCATAAACCGCAACGCCGTGGCGGACCACGGCATGGCGATGATCCTGTCGCTCACCCGCCAGCTACACACCGCCCGCGACCGCCAGCACAGGGGCGAATGGCGCGGCATGATCTCGGATATTCCCAAGCGCGAGGACGAACTGGCGGGCCGCACCCTGCTGATCTACGGCCTGGGCGCTATCGGCGGACGGCTGGCGCGCCTCGCCAAGGCGTTCGACATGCGGGTCATCGGGATCAAACGCGACACCGCCCATGCGCCCGATCATGTCGATGCGGTGCGGGGCCCGGATGAATTCATCGAGGCGCTGGCCGAGGCGGACATGGTGGCGCTCACCTGCCCGCTCACCGATCAGACCCGGGGCCTGATGAATGGTCCCGCCCTGGCGGCCATGAAAAGCTCGGCCTATCTGATCAACCTCGCCCGCGGCCCGGTGGTCGATGAGGCGGCCCTGGTGGCGGCCCTGGCGGAGGACCGCATTGCCGGCGCCGGCCTGGATGTGTTCGATCCGGAACCCCTGCCCGCCACATCCAAACTCTGGGGCCTCGAGAATGTCATCATCACCCCGCACACCGGCGGCGAGACCCAGGCTTATGAAAAAAATGTAATCGATATACTGGCGGAAAATCTTAAGCGCCTGGCGAGCGGCGAAAGCGAATTGCTTAGCCAGATCGTATAGGCGTAAGAATCAGCACCCAGCCTAGACAGTATAAACCACCTGGGGCCGCAGGGGATGGCCCGCCGCCACCCCGGGATGATCGAAATCGAGCGCCGCGTCACGCTTCATGCCGATGCGCTCCATAACCCCGATCGAGGGCAGATTGGCCGCCGCCGCAAAGGAGACCACTTCGCCCGGCTGCGGATCCCGGAAATCATGGCCGAGCCAACCCAGGGCCGCCTCGGTGGCATAGCCCTGGCCGAAATACTGCGGGTCCAGCATCCAGCCGATGTCGTAGCACACAGGGTCAGGAAACGGCATATCGCCTCCCATGGGCCGCATCCCCACATCCCCAAGCACAGCCCCATCCTCCTTGCGCTCAACCACCGCATAGCCGCAGCCGACGGAATTCAGAGTGGCAATCTGCGCATCGATAAAAGCATCATTCTCAACCCGATCCGGCACCCGCGTATGATAGGCCCGCGTCAACGGATTGGCGGAAATCCCAAACAGAATGGCGCGGTCGGTATCGCGGTAATTACGGATGATGAGACGGGAGGTGGTGAAGATCATGGGGGAATACCGTTTGGGGGCGGAGCGTGCGTTGCGAGATTAACAAATAAAATCAGTATCTAGAATATGGCAACGCAAGTCCTGATCCTGATTCACACATAATTAAGTATGGTGTCCCCGGAATCTGGAATATGGAATCTCATGGACCAAGCGGCAGAAGTTAAATAGGCTTGACTGATAAAGTTTCCATAAAACGGGGCAGACGTCACATATGAGCCCAAGCGATGATGAAAAGCGCCTCACAGCAAAGCAGTCTTTCAATCGCGATCAAACTCCTCTTTATGGGTGTCTGACTGGATTTGAATTACCAAATAAATCATACCAGTTATCACTTGATCTTGAACTATTCCAAACTCACGTAGACATGTTCGCTGCGCCAATGATTGCCTTCGGTCCTCCGGTTTCTCCTGGCACTCATCACCCTGGCCCTTGGGTCGCCGTTCGTGGCGGCTTCTCGTTTGAAAGTCGGGTAGAACTATGTGTCAGGGAAAATGGTAGATTTGATGGCTTTACGACTTCTTTAACTGCATGGCTCGTTGCGGCTCTTTGCCGACTGAAAATTGATGCGCCTGTGCGGTTGGCGGCTCTAGGAAACATGTCGTTCAATGCAATGAGACATAACGAGAAGGAAGCAATAGCGACCGCATTCGAGGGAGCAAACAATCACCACGGCCTATTTACAATCACCACGGCCTATTTAAAGGAACACGCATTCAGGCTTCCGTGGATGATTTGGAATTTATTCGCGACCTATTGCCGACCGCAGCACGTCTTTATCATGAAGATCGGTTTTTCCGCGCTTTCAGCGTTTACGATGAAGCTTCATGGTGCCCAACTGTTGAGTTGAGCACTGTGCTTATTTGGACCGCAATAGAGACCCTGTTCGACTTAGGATCGGCGCAACATAAGGCCAAGGCAATCGCCCAGGCACTCTCTGGATTTGTCAGTTCGTCGCGGTCTGAGCGAGACAGATCCTACAATATAATACGAGACCTATATCAAAAGCGCGGGAGTGTAGTACACGTCGCAGGGAAGCTAGGCCATGTACTCATAAAAGGGATTCACAAAACCCCCGTTATGTGATTCAAGTTTCCAAACAGTGGGAGCATAGACATGGGCGGAC
>JAYGED010000001.1:0-1684 GCA_046582565.1 Alphaproteobacteria bacterium | reverse complement strand
GACCTCGGAAACTCGATCTACGGCAGCCGGATCGAAGTCAGCCGCGTCATCTGGGAGGCCTTGCCGCGGACCCTGTCGCTCACCGCCCTGTCATTTCTGATCGCCCTGGTCATCGCGATCCCGGCCGGGCTCATCTCCGCGCTCAAGAGGCATTCCGCCTTGGATCACGCGGTGACCTTCGTCGCTTTCCTGGGGCTCAGCATGCCCGATTTCTGGATCGCAATCCTGCTCATCATCACCTTCGCCGCCAACCTGCACTGGTTGCCGGCAATCGGCTATTCCCCCATATCCGAGGGATTCTGGCCTTGGTTCTCGCACCTGATTCTGCCCTCGATCGCGATCGGCACGCCCTTCGCCGCGATCATGGCGCGCATGATCCGTTCCTCAATGCTGGAAGTGCTGCGCACCGAGTACATGCAGGTCGCCCGCTCGAAGGGACTGCTCAACCTGCGGCTGGTCATGGTTCACGCCTTCCCCAATGCGCTCATTCCCGTGGTTACGGTCATGGGAATCGCACTTGCACTGCTCTTGGCGGGCACCATCGTCGTCGAGAATGTTTTCTCGATCAAGGGATTGGGGCGGGTGCTGATCCAGGGCATCCTGGATCGCGACTATCCCATCGTTCAGGGTGCGATTCTGGTGGTCTCCTTCATCTTCGTGTTCGCCAATCTCCTGGTCGATGTTCTCTACACCATCATCGACCCGCGCATCCGGTACGATTGACGGAGCGGGCGCGGATGGCTGTCATGGAAGCGACCAAGGGCGCATCGCCCGAGCCGCCGGATCAGCGTTGGGTCTGGCTACGCTTGATCGCGCGCGACAGGAAGGCGATGGTCGGCCTGATCGTGTTGGCGGTCATGACCCTGGCCGCAATATTTGCGCCGTTCCTGACGCCTTACGATCCCAGCGCCCAGGATTTCGCAATGATCGGGGCGCCGTCCTGGGCACATCCCCTGGGCACCGACGACCTCGGCCGGGACCTGTTAACCCGGCTTATCTATGGCGCCCGGATCTCGCTCTTCGTCGGCACCTCGACCGTGTTCATGGCACTCGTGGCCGGCGTCGTTCTCGGGGTATCCGCAGGCTACTACGGGGGCTGGCTCGACACCATCATCATGCGCTACATCGATCTGCAATGGGCCTTCCCGAACTTTATCATCGCGGTCTACCTGGTCGCGGTCTTCGGCACCGGCCTGTCCAATGTGATCGTGGCTATCTCGCTGGCCTTCGTCGACGACTTCGCGCGCATCGCCCGCAGCATGGTCCTGACCATCAAGGAAGAGCAATACATCGCCGCGGCGCGAACCGTGGGCGCTTCGGACAACCGCATCATGTGGCGCCATATCCTGCCCAACGCGAGCGCCCCGATCATCGTCCAGGCGACGGTGAGCGTCTCCTACGCCATCCTGGCCGAAGCCGGATTGTCGTTTCTCGGGCTCGGCGTGCAGTCGGACACCCCGACCTGGGGCCTGATCCTGGCCGACTCGCGAAGCTTCATCTCGCGCGCCTGGTGGCTCGGCTTCTACCCCGGCCTGTTCATCATGGTCACGGTCTTGAGCATCAACTTCCTGGGCGATGCCCTGCGCGACCTGTTCGATGTCCGCGAGAGCAAGGACCTCGGCGCCCACTGATTCCAAGGCGCGGTGATAAAGACTCAGACAAAATCAAGCAGCTTCGGTATATC
>JAYGED010000255.1:0-8523 GCA_046582565.1 Alphaproteobacteria bacterium | reverse complement strand
TCCTTCACCGGCCATAGCGGACGGGTCACCCTCCATCGGGGGTCCTTCACCGGCCATAGCGGACGGGTCACCCTCCGTATTTTCTGCCTGCTGGCCCTCCTCTACTTTATCTTTTGCCATGATAGCCCTCTCCATCTTCTGCCATGATAGCCCTCTCCCGTTAGTATGCCTCCGCCGCAGTACGCAAGCGTCGAGGCAAGTTGAGATCCAGCCCTACATCCATCCCTAACCGCTTAATTTTACACAATCGCATAGGATATGAAAACCCATATTATAACATAAAATCATCAGGCCCGAGTGGGCTTTCCCTTAAACGTCGGTGGACTACGATGGAAAGTGGACCATTCAGCGTACCTTCGGTCAAGTGAAGCATTCCCACGGAGTCGTCGGGTCGGCCATCGCGGCTTGAATGCCGGTCTCTTTCGCCGGCACTTGGTCGTTCGGAAATTGTGCCCCCACCACCCTACCAGCGATAGGACGTCTTTAACGAGCATTCTTCCCACGGCGGGTATCGGTGAGCACGTCCCCGGCCATGTCGGTCAGCCCGGGAGCATCATCCAGTTCCCGGTACGGCAACAACCCGGCGTCGGAAGTGACCGAGGATCCGTGGAACTCAAGCTTCAGCCGACGGTCAAAATCGAGCCTCAGAACCCCTGCTTCTCTTTCACCCATCGGGTGAGCCATATCAACACCCCAAATCCGACAATAACGCTATGATTCTTATAGCAGAATCGGGGTGCGCTGTCGTTGAATCACAAGGTCATCTGGGTAATGCAGGTTTAATCGGCAGGAGGTTAGGGACGTTCGAACGTGACCAAGAACGTTGCCAGGACGTGGCAGGCTCCGCTCCAGGTCGACAAACTGATTGAAAAGGAATAGCGGGTGATAACAGGTGCAGCCGCAATACCCGTTGTAGGCTGAGCCCTCCTGTTCCCCAGACGTCGGGCTCTCCGACGAATCCATGTCGAGGACGATCATCTTTGGTGGCCTGCACTCGTGAACCCGGTCGATCCATAACCCGGAGAGCTCGGTCCGCGCCGTCAGGTTATCATCCGTCGCCAGCCACTCCGTCTCGAAGCGCTCCATCTGGCTGGTTGAGGCGGCCATCCGATCGAGGCCCTTACGGTCCACAATGGCGCGCATGACGGGATCGTGTGACAGGCGCTGGGCATCGTTTACGTCCTCATAGCCAGCAAGACGGCCGAACACCCATTGCCGAAGAAGTCCCACGAGGAGATGTAGGGTGTTCTTGCCGTGCCGCGTCTCCGACAGGACCTCTCCGCCCAGCTCGGTCAGTCCCAGCGCGTTATCGAGTTCGCGATAAGGCAGCAAACCTCCATCGGAGAAAATGTCACTGCCATGGGATCCCAGCATCAGGTGCCGGTCGAAATTGACCCGGAAAGGGGTCTTCCGCGCTTCACCCATTGAGTGGGCTAAGATCGAGCCGCCAAAATATGACAAGATATTGACTATTATATCAGAATCGGCGTCCAAGGACAGTGAAATTGCAATTTATCTGGGGAATCCGGGTTCAGTAGGGGCAGGCCAGAGGGTGAAGCTCTAAACGGGGTGGTGGGGCAACCGCCTCCATGCTACTGTTCCTGTGCTTTTGTCTTCCGAAGAAGGCTGCGTCAGTTTAGGGATCGAGGGCTTGGTCGAATATTGGGTTTTTTGTGGGTGCGCATTTCGATAGGGTCCAGTGCAAATAATCGGCCTTGTGGGCACGAGGGTTTGTCACCGAGACGGCGAGGGCCTGATAAGATCGTTACGCCAATCGATCACGAGGTTCTGAAATGTTGGAGACTGGGCTTTGTGTAGCACTTATTGCCCGCCAGTTGGGTTCCCAGATTCTTCCTGACCAGGTGGAGGCTGGCTTTAAGAAGGACGACATTTCAAACGAGCGTCAATTCGAGGAGTATTTCGAGCGGCTCGGCGTTGTGACCCGTTTCCGTCGGGCGAGCGTCCGCGATCTTGAGCAGCGCTCCTACATCTTTCCGTGCGTGGCCCTAATGAAAAGTGGGCGGGCGCTGGTCTTGGCCGGCCTGAAGCCCGGAGAGCGCGGCGAGCCGTCGATCCTTATCGGCGTCGACCCCTTGGACCCCACCAGCAAACCGCTCCCAATGGAGCTTGACTCCTTCCGCTCGAACTGGTCGCGGCGGCTCATCCTAGTCGCCAAGAAGACGGGCGAGGAGGCCAAGGACCGCTTCTTCGGCTGGCTCTGGTTCATGCCCGAGATCGCCCGTTTCAAATGGCTCCTGGTTGTCATCTTCCTAATCTCGATAATACTTAATTTGCTGGCGTTCGCGCCAATCATTTTCATCCAGATCGCACTCGACAAGGTCATCGGCTACAAGGCGGTGTCCACCTTATACGTACTAACGGCGGGGGTGCTGCTGGCGGTGCTTTTCAATGGCGCGCTTGGCTATGTGAGGGACCACCTCATCCGGTACATTGCCGGGACCATCGAGGCACGGCTAGCGGGCGACGTGTTCGACAAACTCCTCGGCCTTCCAGTGCAGTCGTTCCAGGGCAGTGGGGCCAGCGACCTGGAGCGGGGCGTCCTAGGTACCGGCACCCTCAGGAACTTTCTCGCCCAACAAGTTCTGACCAGACTCTTCGACCTAACTGCAATCCTTGTCTATTTGCCGATTCTCTTCGCTTACAGTTTGCCGCTCGGGTTGCTCGTAGTCGCCTTCGCCGTAGCTATGGGAACGACCTCACTAGCATTCAAGACAGTTGAGAAGGCTCGTCTGCAGGAGTTCGGCAATAAGGGTGGAGCCAAGGCCCGCATCCTGCGGGAGACAATCAAAGGTATCGACGCCGTCAAAACGCTATCTCAGGAATCGACCCAGCGGCGTGAGTGGCGTCGCGCCGCGACCGCCGCAATCAGCAAGCAAGGCGAGCGCGAGAGCATTTCGACGGTCGCGGCGCAAACCAACACCGTTTTGCAACAGGCGATGACCGTCGGCATCATTGTCACAGGGGTCCATCTCGTTTTGGGGGGGGGCATGTCGGCCGGCGCGCTGATCGCAGTCAACATGATCGGCGCGCGCGTCGTCCGGCCGATTGTCCAGGCCATTTCCATGGTCGCCGAGTTGGACCGGGTCCGTAACGTCAAGGAGCAGATTGCCAGAATCTGGAATGCCGCGCCTGAGCGCCGCGGCTTCGGGGTACAGAGGAGCGTCCATGGCCACTACGTGCTAACCCACGTCTCGGTCATCTACGGCGACAACGTCCGCGCTCTCGACAACGTGACCCTTACTCTAGATCCTCGACTCTTGATTGGAGTCGTCGGCCGCGCAGGCGCTGGTAAATCGACAATTCTGAGGCTACTCCAAGGGCTTGAGCGGGCCACAGAGGGTTCGATGGAAGTGGACGGAACACCTTTCGTCAACCTGGATATTGAGCACTATCGCAAGCAAGTGGCGTTGGTAACGGCACAGCCCCAGTTTTTCGCCGGCACGATCGAGGAAAACCTGCGGCGGGCGCGGCCGAACATCAGCGAGCGGGAAATGGAGGATGCGCTCAGGCTCTCCGCTCTAGCCAAGGTGATCCACGACATCCCGGATGGGCTAGCGGCGAAAATCGATGACCAAGCCTCCTCGCTGCCGAGCGGGTTTCGGCTGCTGCTCGCGATAGCCCGGGCCCTGGTCGCGGACCCGAAGGTGCTGCTTTTCGACGACACATTCTCGATGCTTGACAAGGAACTGAAACTTACCGTTCGCAATAACCTTCCCGCGATCGCCAAACAGCGCGGGCTCATCATGGTGACGCATGATCTGAATTTGGCCTCCATGTTTGATAGCATCGTCGTTTTAGACAATGGCAAGCTCGTTGGTCACGGTCCGCACGAAGAGCTGCTCGGTGCGTGCCCAACATACCGTCGGCTCTGGGATGTCGATCAGCAGCTACTGGCAGATGTGACTAAGGCGGTGGAATGACGAAAAGGAGCTTCCCCCGGGGCGAGTACATTTTCCGCGAGGGTGAAACTGGCGGATACGCGTACATCCTCGCCGAGGGCATCGTAGAGATCGTTAAGACGAGCCCGACCGGCACCATCGTGCTTAAGGAGGTCGAGGCAGGATCGCTGTTCGGCGAGATGGCGATCATCGATGAAAGCCCGAGGAGCGCGGGGGCCTGGGCCAAGACCGACGTCGTCGTCACAGAGATCGACCGCGCCTCCTTCATCCAGCACATATCGGCCAATCCGGAGACGGCGCTCAGCCTGATGGCCCAGCTTTCCAACTACGTGCGGACGATGAATCTTATGACGGCCGAGGCGGTTGCCGAGTCGGTCATCGCGGCGCCGGCACGAGAAGATAGCGACGCCGGCCAAGTGCGCCCCGAAGAGAAGCCAATCGCCGAGGTGGTGGAAGATACCGACGCCCTCTACGACCGATCGCCATCGAGGCCGCTGTTCCTCGGTGCGCTGGCCATAGTCGCCTTCATCGCCGCGACGGTCGCATTCGCTTCCCTCACCTTCGTTGACACCACAGTCTCCGCCCGCGGCAAGTTCACGACTAAGGTGCCGAACGTCGAGGTCCAAGCCACGTCGAACGCCGTCATTGAGAGCCTGAATGTGGAACGGGGTCAGCAGGTGTCTCGTGGGGACGTGCTCGGTGTCTTGGATGGTACCTTTGTTCAGGCCAATCTCAGGGTCGTCAAGGATAAGCTTAACGGCGTCGAGCAGCGCATCACGCGCATCAAGCTGGAGCAGAAACTTATCAACTCGGGCGAAGCCATCCTACCCGGACACGGGCTCGACGAGGTTAACTTGGACATCCTCTCTAAGCGATTGGACGAGTACCGGTCGCAATTGTCCTCTTTCAACGCGCAGGAGGAGCTCAGCACCGTCGAGCAGCGCATCACGCGCATCAAGCTGGAGCAGAATCTTATCAACTCGGGCGAAGCCATCCCACCCGGAAACGGGCTCGACGAGTTTGCCCTAGACATGCTCTCGAAGCGATTGGACGAGTACCGGTCGCAATTGTCCTCTTTCAAGGCGGGAGAGAAGCTTAGCGCCGTCGAGCAGCGCATCACGCGCATCAAGCTGGAGCAGAAACTTATCAATTCGGGCAAAGCCATCCCACCCGGACACGGGCTCGACGAGTTTACCCTAGACATGCTCTCGAAGCGATTGGACGAGTACCGGTCGCACTTGTCCTTTTTTGAGATGGACGCCACCAAGCTCAACCAGGAGGTCGCCACGGCTCAAATCTCCGTCGCCATCTCGGAGGAACAGTTGAAGATAAAACGGGAGGTTGAGGAAGCGCGGAAGCAGCTTTACGACAAGAATTACGGGTCCCTGCTCAATTATTTGAGCTCCCGTGATACCACGCTGATTGCCAAGCGCGGGTTGATAAGCGCCCGCAATGCGATGAAAAACCTGAGAAGCATCCAGGCGTTGGGCGTTGCCGAGCGCCAAGCCTTTGTTGCCAAATGGTCGGCAGAGTTGGCCGAGCGGCTCGCCAAGGAAGACGAGCTGCGTGTCCGGATCGCCGAGGAATACACCAAGCTCGAAAACGAGCGCCAGGCCTATATTGCCAAATGGTCAACGGAGTTGGCCGAGAAACTCGCCAAGGAAGAGGAGCTTCGCGTCCGGTTCTCCGGGGAAAATACCAAGCTTGAAAACGCGCGGCAGGCCTATGTTGCCAAATGGTCCGTGAAGTTGGCCGAGCAGCTCGCCAAGGAAGAGGGGTTCCGCGTCGAACTCAGTGAGGACAAAGTAAAGCAAGAAAGCCTAGCCAAAGGTCTCCTCGTGCGATCCCCGGTAGACGGCGTCGTCCTCGACCTGCCCACGGTGACGGCGGGCTCAATCGTACGCGAGGGCGAAACCTTGATCACCCTCGTACGCTTGAATGTGCCACTCGCCCTCGAGATCGACATCGACCCAAAAGACGTTAGCGATCTCCGTCTCGGCGCACCTGTCTCCGTGAAGCTCGACGCCCTACCATTCCAACAATTCGGTGATCTGCTGGGTACGCTGGTGTTCATTTCTAATGATACTTATGAGGAAGCGCTCTCGGGTGAAAAGGGCGCCTACTATCGGGGACGAGTGGAGGTTGAGGAGGAAAACCTCAAGCGGCTTCCGACAAATTTTGCGCTGATGCCAGGGATGTTGGCTACGGCCGACCTAAAGGTAGGTCAACGCCGTATCATAACCTATTTCACTAATCCGATTATCAAAAACATGAGTCAGGCCCTCCGGGAGCCAGACTAAGCCCCGACCCCCAGAGATTCACGACCAGAGATTAAGCGTGAGCCGTTGGATCTCTCGCGACCAAGCCATTCGGTCCGAGGTCTATGACGCCAAGGCCCGTAACATCTTTGGCATAGTCGGTGCCAGGATCGTCATTGTCGGGCCAGATCACGGCCCTACGGGCGGCTTCGGCTTGGCCAGACCCTGAGAGATACGCGGCGAGGGAAACGACATCACCGCCAGCATCGCCGGTGGCGAAATCGCACCATTTGCCTGAGTGAAGGTTGATCTTGAAACTGCCGGGCGTCTTATCGGCTCGCCGGGGATTCCTGGCGACGTATTCACGGCCCTCCCTGCGCCCGCCAGGAAGCCATCGGCACAACAATGATGGCAGGTCGGACAGGGCCGCGCTGTTCACGGCCTGGAAGTCAATGCAGGCCGTTTAAGTACGGGATCGCATCCATTTCCGGACATCCTCCACCCGCCACGCCGTTACACGTTGCGAGAGTTTGACCGGGACGGGGAACGAGCCTGCCTTGACCTCACGCCAGAGTGTCGCCGAAGAAAACGGGATAATATCCGGGATCAATTGGGCTTGGCGAACGTAGCCGGTTTCCGGAAGCCCACCGGGAGGGGAAACAGCCTTTGTCACGTCGTGTCACCTCATGAAGTAAGTTGAAGTGTCACGGGTTTAATGCGCAGGAAGCACTTGCGATAGGCGGCAAGGTTTAGAATACCCACCCGGCTGAATGCCGGACAGGGTGGGTAGGTTTCAAACGTTTAATCGACAGAAAGCCAGCATTGACCCGGGCTTAGAGGGTGGGAATGTTAACCACCAGGGGTCTTGGGTGTCGTCGCTCCACTCACCTTGGATTAGATTGTCACACCAGTCGAGCATCCTCAATGCCAGTAACGTGGCTTCGATCACCCAATATAGTTTCGATGGTGGGACGCGAAATCGTCGGGCAACGCATTTATTTGGAAAAACTAACGACGTTGCTGGCATCGACTTCGCCTACGCTCTGCATGAGGAATTTCGTCCAAACGTCGAATGCGTGAGCCTTCTCGTCCCGCAAATCATAGAGGTCGTAAACTTTGTCTAGGCCATCCTTAACCGAATGGTTCAGGCATGCACGGCGATCACGCGGCGAAATGCCTAGCCGTGAAAGAGAGGTCGAAAAAGTTCGGCGGCAATCATGAAACACCCAGTCCGTGACATGGCTATCGCGATCCAGATTTTCTTTCAGTCTTCCAAGGCCAGCGTACGGTTTTCTGCCGGCTACCGTGAATACGTAATCACCGGGATTAATGCCAAAATCCTCATAATGAGCCCTGAGCGTTTTTAGCTCATCAACTGTGCGGTCCAATAGGGGAACCAAATGCGCCGCCTTATTCTTGGTCCGCGAAGCCGGCAGGTTCCACTCGCCTTTTTCAAGGTCGAGTTCACTCCAAGCCATTAAACGAACTTCGTCACGACGCTGGCCAGTTAGGAAAAGCACACGAACGAAGCTACGCGCTGTTTGTGAGTAAGTGCTTGTGGCATCCCAGATTGCACGGATTTCGTCGCTGGAAAGAAAGCGGTCCCTGCTACGCTCCTTGAACCGCTTCTTCTTTCCACGATTGATAGAGGCGACTGGATTGACATCTATCCATTCGCGATCCTCGACGGCCCAGTTGCAGAATGCCTTGATCTGGCTGACGATGCGATTAACCTGAGCCGTCAAACCCTTCCCGGTAAGGTAATCCATAAGTTCAAAAACGTGTGCTCTGGACAATTCCTGCAAAGGAATTTCACCGATCTGGCCTATGATGTGTTTCTCGAACAGGCGTTCGGTTTGCCGCCAGGATTTCTGATGTTCTTTGCAATGCTGCTCAATATATGTTCGCGCAGCCTGCTCAACGGTTCGCCGCCGGCGTTGATCCGCTTTCGCCCTTTCTTTGGGGCTTATGCCTTGCTTGACCAGGTTCCCAATCTCAAGGGACTTTTGCCGCGCTTCGCCAAGGGTAACTGCCGGGAAGGTCCCAAGGCCGATACGTTGGCGCTGACCTTTCAATCGGTAGCGACAATCCCAGGATTTTGCAGTGTCGGAAACGCGAAGCGTTAGGTTCCAGCCGTTCGGGTTGGTATCTGCGCATTCAGTTCGCTTGCCTCGAACTTGCTTTACTGTCTGGCAGAATCGGTCTGTGAGGCTCTTTTCCATAAATTATCTCTTCAGGGGGCCATCAGGGGGCCAAAATCACTGATATGTGGAGACATTAAGTAATACTATCAGAGACAGAAATGCAAGAAAAAATAAGTTAAACAAAGGAGTTATGAAGCAATA
>JAYGED010000176.1:0-7428 GCA_046582565.1 Alphaproteobacteria bacterium | reverse complement strand
TCGAGACCGTCATGGATGACCTGATCGCCAAACTGTGTTTTCAGGGAACGTACACAGATCACACTGGTTTCTTCATCTGCCATAAGGGCTTAAATCCCGAGATAGGAAAAAATGATGGAGAACAAGCCGTCGGTGATGATCACCAGAAAGATCGCCTCGACCACCGATTGGGTGGTCAGCCGGCCGACGCTCTCGGCGCTGCCTTCGACCTGGAAGCCTTCATAGCAGCCGACCATGGCGATTAAAAAGGCAAACACCGGCGCCTTGATGATGCCGATCCAGAACGACCAAAGGGGAATGGCGTCGGACAATCGCTCGATGAACTGGCCGGGGCTGATGCCGAGGCCGATCCAGGACACCAGGGCGCCGCCGAACAGCCCCATTATATCGGCGATGAAGACCAGCAGGGGCAGGGTCAAGACCAGCCCGATGACCCGGGGAAGCACGAGAATTTCCATCGGGTCGAGACCGATGGTTCGCATGGCGTCGATCTCTTCGCGCACCTTCATGGAGCCGATCGCCGCGGTGAAGGCGCTACCCGAACGCCCGGCCACGATGATCGCGGTGAGCAGGATGGCGATTTCGCGCAGCATGGAGACACCGATCAGATTGACCACAAAGATTTCGGCGCCGAAGCGGCGTAGCTGGTCGGCACCCTGATAGGCCAGCACCGCACCGACCAGGAAGGAAATCAAACCGACAATGGGCACCGCATTCAGGCCGGACTGCTCCATGTGATTGATCAGTGCGGTCCAGCGGATGCGCCGGGGATTGGCGATACTGCGGCCCAGGGACAAAGTGGTGAGGCCGAGGAAATTGATCAGGTTGCGCGCCTCGACGGCGTACTCGACCGTCGCCTGTCCGATATGGGAGACCACGGCGACGAGGGCGGCTTCGTCCGGTGGCTCAGCTTCCAGCGGGAGGTCGTTGGCGGCGACCAGGTCGAGCAACGTCTTGATCGTCGGTTTGCTGTGGACCAGCCGCACCGCGTGGCCCGTGTCGCGCAGGCGCACAATGTTGCGATGCACGACCCAGGCGCCGGCTGTATCAAGCGCATCGACGCCCGCGAGATCGATGCGTACCCCGATCGCCGGTTCCGGAATAATGTCGCTAAGCTGCTGGTCGAGATGGCCGGCCTCTTCGATATGGCAAGGGCCGGTGAGTTTCACTACCAGATGATCGCCGGCCCGTTCGGTGCTGACGGATGCCATGGCTTATGCACCCTCTATGGCGGGCAGGCTTGTGGATTGCTTGATCGTACGGATCATCAGGGGTTCTTCGCAGCCGCGTACTTCGATCTTATGGCTTGGAAAAGCCGCCAAATCAATCTTGGATAGCGCTTCCACCTCGGCGGAGACGATGAGTTGGCATTGCATTTCCTTGGTCATGGCTTCCAGTCGGCTCGCCGTATTGACCGCATCGCCGATGGCGGTGATGGAGACCGCGCTGCCATAGCCCATTTCGCCGACGATGACCGAGCCCGTGTGGATGCTGATGCCGATGCGTAGGGGTTCCGAGAGATCGCTGTTCAGGCTTTTGTTCAGTTCATCGAGGGCTTTCCCCATGGCGCGCACCCCGGCCAGGGCCTCGCGGCAACCGCGCTCAGGCCCGGCGTTGATGCCGAACAAGGCCATCACGCCATCGCCGATGAATTTGTCGACCTGGCCGCCGGCGCTCTCAATGGCTTCGCCCATGGCGCGGAAATATCGATTGAGCAGGAACACCACGTCATAAGGTAGTTTCTTTTCGGACATTTGGGTGAATTCGCGAAGGTCGGCGAACAGGATGGCGATTTCCTGCTCGCTGCCCTGTATGTGGGACGCTTGCGCCTGTCCGTCGCTGGACGTCGCCGACGGCGGCATCAGCGGTGTCACCTCAAGGTCGCCGATCGGCCGGGTCTGGCAGGCGAGGCGGACCCGCGGCGGCGCCGCGACTCGATCCAGCACCCGTTGCTCGTCGGCGCTCGGCTCATCGAGTAGCTCGAAGCCCTTTCCGCAGCGCACCCGGCAGGTCGAACAACGCCCCCGCCCGCCGCAGACCTGAGCATGGGGAATGGCGGCGGTGCGGCTGGCCTCGAGGATTGTCGTGCCTCTTGAAGCCAGCACACGCTTGCCGTCGGGATAGATGATATGAAACACACCCCGGCGGCGTTCCAGGGCGGCTCGCGCCAGTCGCGCTACCACGACGACGACCAGCAATCCGATGAAAACAGAATAGGCCATATTCGTGAAGGCGCCGGCCATGACGATTTCCGATTGACTGGGGAACGGCAGGTCCCTGATCACCGCCGCGACCCAGCCGGGCTGCTGAGCCAGCCGAGCGACTTCCTGTCCGGCATGGGCGAAGCCGAGCAGGGCGAGCGCTGGCAGCAGCAGCACGACGCCGTAGAGGTAGGGCACAAGGCGCGGATACCAGGGTTTGGTGCGCAGCCAGAAATGCATGCCCATGCACCCGTGCAGCCAGGCGACGATCAAGGTGGCGGTCTGTTGCAAACCCTTCTCGGGAGCAAATTCCCACAGCACCAGAACCACATAAGTATAGGTGTCGCCGATGCCGTAAATTTCAGCGAGTAACCGGGTGCCGATGATATGTCCGGCGACCAGCGGCGGGATCATCAGCCCGAGCAGATTTTGACCCGCCTGTCAGCTCGGCATGCGTAAGGATCGGCGCTCGTAAAGGGCCCATAACACAAGAATGAGATGAAGCAGCAGCGCGCCATAGAGGGCAATTGTGCCCAGCGGGTTCCGCCACAGGATAACGAACCATTCGCGCCCCGCCTCCATGGCGTCGAGGGAGATCAGGCCGAGAGCGTGGTTGGCGAAATGGGTTATCAGATAAATGAACAGAACAATGCCCGACCAGGATCGTAAACGATTCACCATCGTGTGGTCGCTTGGGGAGGAAGAGCCCGGGCGATGGGCCGGCTTGGACGCTGGACCAGATAAAACCGCGCGATTGGTGTGGTGTCCGTAATAACAAAATTGAAAACCGACGATTCGCCTGGTCTCAGGTTGCCGCCGTGAAAGGTGATCGAATCGAGGGGCTCGAAGAGTTCGTTGAACTCGTCGAACCGGGTCGAGGTGAAGGGCCGCCCGGCTTCTGCTCCCTGACCGAAGGAGAGGCCGTCAAGGTAATCGCTGGAGACGCCGAATTGTTGCTGCAACTCAAAATCGACAAAGCTCCAGATGAAAGGCGTGCGGTTATGTAAAACCTTGCTCAAGGCGAGACCCGTGGGATGCAGGGTGCCGACCCGGTTGCCAAAGGCCGGGGTCAAGCCTTCGATGATCAACACGGCGGCGCTCGGCCCGGTAATTTCCTCAACAACGATAAACGGATCTTCGGTACTGCCGCTGCCCGAGACGGCAATGATGGTAAAGCCGCCGCCCGCGTCGCTAAAGGTGATGCCGGCCGAGGTCATGGGTTGCGCCACGACCAGTCCGGCGACCAGAATAGATGCGCCGAATGCCGCGATGAATGCTCGCCCCCAGCGTATGACTACCATGGCCCCATCATCGGGGCGTGACGCGGCGCAGTCAAAGGCAAATCAGTGTGGCAAATCAATGTGGCAAATCGTCTGGGTATTGTGCGTGATCGATTGACCCCCCGGTTCGCTGGCGTCATTCTATGGGTCTCAAAAGATAAGGAGATATGGGATGACTGTTTCAGCCACTGTTCGCGTCGCACCGGAGAATACTGAAGAGCAGCAGATCAGGACTGATCTCGCCGCCTGTTACCGGCTGATGCATAAATTCGCCATGACGGACCTGATCTACACTCATGTCTCGGCGCGCTTGCCAGGGGCCGATGGGCATTTTCTGCTCAACCCCTATGGCCTCATGTTCAACGAGATTACCGCTTCCAGCCTGGTCGAGGTCGATCCCGAGGGCAACGTCATCGGCGATGGCCCCTGGGGGATCAACCACGCGGGTTATATCATTCATAGCGCGGTTCTCGGCGGCCGGCCCGATGTGAACTGCGTTATACATACCCATACTCGCGCCGGAGTCGCCCTTTCGGCTCTCGATTGCGGGCTGCTGTCGATCAGCCAGCACGCCATGGAGTTTCACAACCGCATTGCCTATCACGATTATGAGGGCATCGCCGATGACACGGACGAATGCGCCCGCCTGCAAGCTGACCTTGGCAATCATAATGCGTTGATCCTGCGCAACCACGGCCTGTTGACCACCGCCGGTTCCGTCGGTGGGGCGTTCCTGCGCATGTTTAATCTTGAGCAATCCTGCAAGATCCAGCTCGACGCCCAGGCCAGCGGCGCCGGCCTGACTCAGCCGTCGGAAGAGGTCTGCGAACACGCTGCACAACAGTTTGAGAAAAGCAGGGAGAGCCGGCCCATGGGCTGGCAGGCGCTGACCCGCGCTCTCGACAACGAGGACCCGAGTTACCGCGATTAGAGCATCATCCGATCAATTGGAGTCGCTTTCAGCGACCCCAATTGACGGATAAAGATGCTCTATCTTCTTAAAACCTAGAGCAATTTTACCCAATCAGTTTGAACCCTATCGGTTCAATCTTATTGGGTATCGCTCTAGTCCAGGAACGGGGCGTCCTGGCGCATCTCTATGAGCGTCGGGCCGTCGGCGGCGAAGGCATCCACCAGCGCCGTCTTGAAAGCCTCCAGGCTATCGGGCCGGCATGCGTAGGCGCCAAAGGAGTCGGCGAGCTTGATATAATCCGGGTTGCGCGGATTGACGCCGATCTCGGGGATACCCTGCTCGATCATGTCGTCGCGGATCTGGCCGAGGCCGTCGTTGTTCCAGAGCAGGACGACAAGCGGCAGGCCAAGCTCCACGGCAACGCCGATTTCGGGCGCGGTGAACAGGAAACCGGCGTCGCCGACCAGCGCCACCACAGGGCGCTCGGGCGCCGCAAGCTTGGCGCCGATCGCTGCCGGCAGGGCCCAGCCCAGGGTGCCGTAGCCGGACGGGTGGAACCAGCTTCTCGGCATTGAGCAGGAAAAGTGATGGATGCCGGTGTAGGCGATCTGGGTCATGTCGCTGCACACCACGCCGTCATCGGGCAGGGCCTCGCGAAGCGCGTCCAGCAGCTTAATATGTTTGCGCTGAAGCGGCTGTTGCGAAGCGGTCATCTTCTTTCGCAACGCGGCGATTTCACCATTGGCAAAGGCGCGCGCCGGGCTGTGGCCATCGAGCCTACGGGTCATTGCCGCGAGAGCGCGCCCGGCATCGCCGACCAGGGCCACATCGGCCGGATAGTCGCGCTGAGTGCTCGCTGCATCGATGTCGATTCGGATCAGCTGGCCGTTGATCGGCAGGCGTTCTACCCAGCTATCGGTTTCCGAGAGTTCGGTGCCGACCGCGACGACAAGGTCGGCGCTCTCGACGACGCCTTGCGTGGGGCCGCGCACCAGGGTGGCGCCGAGGCACAGAGGATGATCGTCGCGCATCACGCCTTTCGCCGCCACGGTCAGGATGACGGCGGCGCCGGAAGCCTCGGCGAAGGCGGCAAGCGCCGGCCCGCTATCGACCGTGCCGCCGCCGGCGATGATGACCGGGCGCTCGGCGCGGCGGATAAATTCGCAGGCAGCTTCGATGATTTCCTCGGGCGGCGAGGGCGGCGGCGCGGGTACGCGGGCCACAGCCTCGAAGCCGGCAGGCGCAGTGAGCACGTCGAGGGGGAGCGAAATATGCACCGGGCGGGGCCGGGTGTTGCGAAACACAGCGAAGGCCTCGGCAATCAGGTTGGGCACCTCGGCGGCGCTCAGGGCGCATTTGCTAAAGGCGGTGAGCGGCGCGGTGACGGCGCATTGGTCAGTAATTTCATGCAGCCGTCCACGGCCCATGCCGAGATCGGTTGACGCGTTGACGCTGGAAATCACCAGCATGGGGCTCGAATCCGAATAGGCCTGGCCGATGGGCGTCGCCGCATTGGTGACGCCGGGCCCGGTGATCAGATAACAAACGCCGGGGCGCCCCGAGACTCGTGCGTATCCGTCGGCCATGAAACCGGCGCCCTGCTCGTGGCGGGGCTGGACATGTCGGATATCGGCGAGACCGAGACCCTTGTAGAGCTCCAGGGTATGAACCCCCGGGATGCCGAAGACCGTATCGACGCCATAGGCTTGCAACAGAAGGGTGAGGGTTTGTCCACAGGTCAGATTGCTGGCCATCTTGATAATCCGTATTTCCTTAAACAGGCGTCGATGATACCGTTTTGTCTTCGGCAGTATGCATGAAATTTTTGAGGGTTGGCCATGACCACGGATAGTGGAGACGCTGGTACTAACGACTGGGGCGTGGATTCGGAATATGGGGTCTTGCGCGACGTGTTGTTGTGCCGGCCCGATTATTACCGCTGGCTGCCGACCAGCTCAATCTCCAAGGCGACCCTGCGAAGCGGCGCCAGCTTCGACCGCCAACGCGCCATGGCCCAGCATAGCGAAATGGTGCAGGCCTATCAGGATGCCGGAGTTGTCTGTCATTTTCTGGAGACCGAGGAGGCGTTGCTCTATCAGGTCTATGCCCGGGACTCGAGCTTCATGACTCCCTATGGCGCGGTGGTCACCCAGATGAACCAATGGTGGCGCCGCGGCGAATACGCACCGGTGATCCGCTTTTATCAAGACAATGATATTCCCATCTTCAAGATGATTACGGCGGCGTCTTTCGAGGGCGGCGACTTCGATGTCATCGAGCCCGGCAGCGTGCTCATCGGCTATTGCGGCGAGCGCACTCAGGAGCCCGCCGCCAAGCAGGTTCAGGGCTGGTTCGAGGACAAGGGCTGGGAGGTCAAGCTGGCCCCCATTGCCGAACATTACGTGCATATCGACCTGATGGTCTGCATGCTCGGCCATAAGCTGGCGGCGGTCTGTCTGGAGACCACCGAGGATTGGATCGTCGACTGGCTGAAATCGAAAAACATCGAAATCATACCGGTCACTTATCGCGATACCATGGAGCTGGGCTGCAATGTTGTTGCCCTTGGCAATGACAAGGTGCTGTCGACGGCGAAGAGCAAAGATCTCAATGAGCGGCTCCGGGCGCAGGGCTTCGAGGTCTATGACCCCGACGTCTCAATGTTCACCCAGGGCGGCGGTGGTGTTCATTGCATGTGCCAGCCCCTGCGTCGCGATAGGGTGTGATCGGCGGCGGCGTCCGTGCCGCACTCAGTCTTAAGCCAATGACTGTATGAACTAAATAATACCGCCGGTGTGTCCCGGACCGGCTAGGGAGAGCCGTGCCGATGGGCCGGTCGCAAAGTAGTAAGACCTTGTTTGCTGGTTTGTTACGCCCTTATTGCCAGATTGTTGCTAGTGGATTGAATCTAACACTTGGAACCCACGGTTTCTGGCTGCGATGATGTCGTCGGGGTTGGCGCTCCACATGAATGGCTTTGCCTCGGTATCGTTGTGTTCGGCGATGAAGCGGTTAATGGCGACTTGCAGATCGC
>JAYGED010000080.1:0-1992 GCA_046582565.1 Alphaproteobacteria bacterium | reverse complement strand
GTTCGCCGACGAGAACGTGCCATGCAAGGCTTTCGATCTCCTTGGCGCAGCCCAACGCTTCCTCTCAATCCAGGCCGCTGTCTATAACCATTTTACAACGTGCCGACATCTCATCTCAGCCGCCGAACATCGAAACCGTCGTGATCAAGCTTTCACGGCATGGCGCATTGCCGCCGGCGTTGCCGCCTGACGCTTTACTTCGATGGGCATAATACGTGACGAGATCGAGATTGTGACAAAGCCCGACGACCCTCAGAATGTCCGCTTTCGGGGGTAAAGCAGACATAAATCACCGTACCCAAAAGAGTCCGCTAATAGCCAGGAACGGACGTTACGGCATTTACAGCGCGGACCGAGATGATTGTTGTCCGGGCCGAACATTGAGCCATTTCAATGACCCTGAAAACTACGTACTGTCGAAGTCGATTGGGAGGTTATCTGGGAAATTTTAGATAAAGGAGGAGTCCAATGACCAGGCTGAAAGCCTACGGTCTGACACCTACCATCGGTGCGGAACTGACAGGGTTGGATTTTTCCGAACCTCTGAGTCAGGCAAATTATGACGCGGTGTATGATGCTCTGATTGAACACCAGGTCATCTTCTTCCGCGACCAGCATCTGACCCCCGAGGCGCATCTGAACTTCGTGAAGAGCTTTGGAGAACCGGAACCGCCCCATCCGGTCTATCCCCATGTCGAGGGCTACGCCCAAGTGATGCTGCTGGAAAACGGTCCTGAGAATCCGCCGGATACGGATGTATGGCACACCGATGTTACCTTCAGGGCCGACCCGCCTTTTGCCTCCATCCTCTACAGCCGGGTGATTCCGCCGGTCGGGGGAGACACGCTGTGGACCAACTTGACGGCGGCCTATGTGGCGCTGCCGGATGGCATAAAGGCCGATATCGCCGAACTTCGCGCCGTGCATGATTTGAGCGATTTCCGCAACAACTTCACGGTGGGAGAGCCCGATGGGGCCGCTACCCGGCTAAACGAAGCGCACCAGCGGTTCGGCAGCGCCATTCATCCGCTGGTCAAACATCACCCGGTCACGGACAACCCTATCCTTTTTGTCAATCCCGGTTTTACTGTGCATGTGGTGGGCATGACCTCTGCTGCGTCGCGCCGGTTACTGAGCTACCTATTTGACCATATGAACCAGCCCGAATTTCAGGTCCGGTTCAAATGGACGGAAAACACCATCGCGATGTGGGATAACCGCTGCACAATGCATTTTGCCATTGGCGATTACTTACCTCACCGGCGCAAAATGCATCGGGTAACGGTCATCAACGACCGGCGCGCGGAAAACAGGGCCGAAATGACAGAGGGCAGCAAACATACATCATCACTGTCAAGCGGATGATATCGGGCGAGCTATTGAATTAACGGAATGGATTTCTCATCCACCGACGCTAGAATCAGCACTAAGACTGCTCAAGCGATTTTCCTCTGGCAATGCCAGCCAAACAGCTTGTCTAATAATGTCGGGGTGGAAGCGGTGGCGTCGGTATGAAATGTTCTGCATGCACCGATCGTATCAGGCGAACACTCAATCACCAGTGAGTTAATTTGACAGACCCGCGCTCATACACAATGGCGCTGGCATTTGGACGAAGTTTTCGTCCGTATAAACGGCGAAACATATTACCTCTGGCGAGCCGTCGATCACGAGGGTGAGGTTCTTGAAGTTTTCGTCACTAAAAAGCGGGATCGTAAGGCTGCATTGAGGTTTTTGCGCAAAACGATGAAACGATATGGCCGGCCAGAGGTCATCGTGACAGATCGACTTCGCTCCTACCGGGCCGCCATGAAAGTGATCGGCAACGAGGCGCGCCAAGCGACCGGCCGCTGGCTCAACAATCGGGCCGAGAATTCACATCAGCCGTTCCGGCGACGAGAGCGAGCGATGGCAAAATTCAGGAGTGCAAAGTCGCTTCAGAAATTCGCCTCGATCCATGCTTCAGTCCACAATCATTTCAATCAGCAACGT
>JAYGED010000299.1:0-7999 GCA_046582565.1 Alphaproteobacteria bacterium | reverse complement strand
GACTTCACCGGCGTCCTCAAGGACGCGGGCGTTACAATCTCCATGGATGGGCGGGGCCGCTGCATGGACAACATATTTATCGAACGCTTGTGGCGGTCGCTCAAATACGAGGCCATCTAAGACAGCGATGGCCATGGTCTTCAAGCTGTGCCGGTGCGCCCAGAGAAAATGGAGAAAACTCGATGGATCGAACCATCTCGCCGAGATCATTCGCAGCGCCAAATTCGTAGATGGAGAACGCCAGGATCGCGCCGCCGCATGATCAGCCCATACACAACTTTTGACAATAGCTCCTCCTGCAAGCCGGTTCCGAGGGGCCACCCTCATCACTTGCACAGCACCGCACACCCTATTGTTCGTTAGGGTGTGCGTTCATGGCACACATCGAGCTGAAAACTCACACCAGCCTTTCCGACGACGAGAGCGGGCGATGGCGAAATTCAGGAGCGCAAAATCGCTGCAAAAATTCGCCTCGATCCACTCTTCAATCCAAAATCAATTTAACCAGGAACGCCATCTCTACAGCCGCGAAAACTTCAAACTTAATCGCTCCACCGCCTTGGCAGAGTGGCGTCAACTTGCGGCCTGAGATCTACGGAGTGGGGCTTGTTTTAACCGGTTCTCTTTCCTCTGACAAAGCCATGCGACTTAATGAAGTATAGCGCCGGCGTTTCCTGAATATGGCGGGCGTCTCGCCATAGGTTCTTTTAAACCAGCGGGAAAAATGGGCGCCGTCGGCAAAGCCGCATTCCAGAGCGACCCGGGTGACTGTTCTGGCGGAATTGATCAATAGCTAGTGCCCGTGCGCGAGCCGCATCTTACGCCAAACGGCCGTCGGCGGTTCGCCCGCGTGCTGTTGAAAGACTCGATTGAGCCCGCGCTCCGAGGTGCTGAGCTTACGGGCGAGCTTGGTGATGCTGTAAGGCGTTGAAAAATTCCGCTCCATCAACTCCACGGCCAGCTCTACCCGCCGGTTGCCACAAGCCGTGAGGTGGCCGTAGGGACGATGCGGCACAAGACGGGCCGAGCGATGCTTGTCCATCAGAAGCGATGTCAGCCCCTTGATCGCACGCGCCTTGCCGCAGCATGTTTCGATCAAAGTAAAAGCAAGGTCAATCGCCGTGGGGCCGCCGGGACAGGTAATCACCCCATGGTCGGTGACGTAGGCCTCATCGGTAACCGGTTCGGCTTTCGGAAACAGTTTCTCAAATTGATCCTTGTGCTCGAAATGCACGCCGCATCGACGCCCATCCAACAGTCCTGCATTGGCCAAGATGAAACCTCCAGTGCAGAGGCCGATGAGGGTAATTTTCTGTGCCGCCGCCTGACGAAGATAGTCATAGGTCTCGGGCGACAGGTCCATGCACCAGGGCAGGAGCCCGCCGACGACGACCAGATAGTCGAATTGTTCGACCGCGGGTAACATCTGTTGCGGTAGGATTTCAAGGCGGACGTTTGGCTGAACTCTTCCAGCGTGCTGATAAGCAAAAATGTCAAACCGCCGGTACATGACCTTACCGCCATGCTTTATGTAGGCAGGGCCACGGCCACGGCAGCGGTATGTTGCTAAGGCGTTGACCGTGGTATTTAGCTCTATCGCCGCCTGTTTGCAGGTAAGTGGCTCAAGAAGCCAAGCTCGAGTTTCATGATTATTATAATCAAGCCCGAGATCTTCGACTGGATCAAATGAGGAGGGCGGTGAGGATGCTGAATTATCAGCGACTTGGTCGAGCAATCTTCGTCTGGGCATTTCTCGCTCCAACTCGTGAATGCTAGAGCTAACTTAATAAGTGTCGCTGGTTCTATTTACAGAAGTAAGGTTTTTATGAACGGCGCTTCTTTAGGCGATACCACGCCTGGATTAACCGACCACGTCCGTGGCCATGATGGCGGCGAGACGACGCTCCATCGAAAACCTCCCTACCGGGGAGCATATCGGCAATCACAGAAAGATTCTATGTGCTCTGATAGCAAGGCCGAATGTCTCTTGTTGGCTATAAGCGGACTCTTTTAGGTACGGTGATTTGCGTCTGCTTTGCCCCCGAAAACGGACATTCTCCAGCTCGTCTCAACCCGCGCAGGACTCCCCAGATTCGCGAAACCGCCCTCCAAGGTACTCGGGCATGGGCTGGTACCGTTTTGCCTGTCTAGCGACTCTCTACGCCCTTCGCCATGGCGAATGCCATGCGCCGCAGAGCATCGCGCACCTTCGGGTCACGAATGCGGTAGTAGGCGCGCACCAGTTCCAACGTCTCGCGTTGATCCATAAGATCGGGTGCGGACGGCTCCTGGACGCCTCCACGCAAACCCGACGCGTTGGCCTCCTCGAGCGGCGGAATATCGTCGAAGAAGTATGACAAGGACACGTCGAGCACATGGCTGAGCTGGTAGAGCCGGCTCGCGCCGATGCGGTTGAACCCGTGCTCGTTCTTCTGTACCTGCTGGAACGTCACCCCGAGGGCCTTACCGAGATCCGTCTGGCTCATCCCCAGCAAGGTACGCCGCAGCCGAACGCGGCCGCCGACATGAACGTCAACTGGAAGAGGGCCGTGCTGAGCTACGGTTCTGCGGGCCATGGGCGTTTCGTTCCATCCTGGGATACACTGACTATATCACATTCCCTCAGGCTTACCCGCCGCCAGCCGCTCCACCACGGTCAGCACGCGCATCGCCACGTTGGCGGCTTTCTGATCTTCCGATCGCGACAGGAGCTGGGCGCGTTCTCGCGCTACCGATAGGGCCTGCGTTCCGTAGTGGTCGACCAACTCCTCGGCGGCCCGGCGGATGTCTTCAGTCTCGATCAATCGATCTCCCCCGCGAGGTAGTGAAGGCCCGTCAGGCAAAGATGGTTCATAGCTTCGGAAGTAACTGATGTCAATCGCTCGGAACCGGCATCCTTCTCACGCCGCCCACGGAACTCGCTCAGTGGTAAACCACATGTAGAGACACCTAGAACTTCCGCTTATGGCTATTAGCGGACATTCAGGCGATGTGTGATTTACGTCCGCTTTACCCCCGAAAGCGGACATTCTGAGGGTAGTCGATAAATGTCCGCTTGTGATCCATAACGGACATCCGGCTCGTGCAGTGGCGCACGTGCGCGTTGCTGCCCTTACCACCTCGCAAGACCCATCTGGATTTAATTTTGCCCCTATGATTGTCCGTCGATGAACCCGGCAACCTCGCTCATGCAGCCGCGTATCATCGCTATTTCCCCCGTGGTGCTCGGAGATATCGGTATCCTTGAAGTCATCGCTCGTGCGCCGTTGGATTCGGCGTCTTGGTGAAACCTTCCAAAGCCAGATCAGTGTAGACCATTTCTCGCTAGCCAGCGATTTCATGCCCCGGAGCAGAACGTCGATCGGTGAGATGTCAGCGGGCTTCCCAAGTTTACCCGAGAGTGCGGTTTCGCAAATCTGGTGCTTCCTGGGCAGCCCGTCGCGTACAAGAACCCACAATGCATTACCCGTGACGTCGGCTTTCCCACCGTTTGTCGCGGTTTTGAGTGCGCACAGTCTGTTTACGGCGGCTCTCTTCAAACGACCATGATGTTCGCTTCTGGCTATTAGCGGACTCTTTCCCATCTCATGATTTACGTCCGCTTTACCCTCGAAAGCGGACATCCAAGGTTTCTCCCGAAATTTCATTTTTCGTATCTGGTACGATGTCCGCTTTTGGGGGTAAAACGGACGTAATTCACTCAGTGCTGCAATGTCCGCTAATAGCTGCCACCTCAACCGGTCGATACAACACTTTATCTTGAACGAAGAGATGGAGTGTATGCAGATGAAACGAAGATATGGTCGCGGGTTCAGCCCGGCAGAGAAGACGGAGTTGTGGGATCGCTGGCAGCGCGGGGAGTCATTGAAGGCGATTGGCCGGTCGTTTGGTAACCGACGTGTCGGTATACTCGCAGGCTGATCTGAACAAAGTGGCGCGTCAGCTCAATGAACGGCCATGCAAAACGTTGGAGTTTGAAACGCCGGCAGAGAGATTTAACGCGTGTGTTGCGTCGACCGGTTGAGGCGGCAACCCATAGCGGACATTTGGTGACGCACTTAGACATGCGGTTTACCACTTCGTCGTGTCGGCCTACAGTTACCCGATGGCATTTAGCCTTGGGGGTATGGATCGTTTAGCCTTCAAGACCAAATCAGAAAAAATCCATCCCAGACGGGCATCTGTAGTGATGCTCGTGGGTATTTGGAAATAGGTGGACGAGTATGAATTACGAGGACATATGTTATCTGTCAGCAACAGAGGCGTTGAAACTATTCAAACGTCGCAAGCTGTCGCCCGTTGAATTAATGCAGGCCATCATCAAGCGCACGGAAAAGGTGGAACCGGCTATTAACGCCTTCACTGAAACTTTTTTCGACGAAGCCCTGGCCCAGGCCAAAAAATCAGAAGCCCGGTATATGAAGAAAGGCCACCGTACGCGGCGGTTGGAGGGGATCCCGCTAGCTATCAAGGATGAAGTTCCAGTGAAGGGCAAACGCTGTACCTCGGGCTCACTTATCCTAAAAGACAATATTGCCAATGAAACGGCGGTCTTTGCCCAGCGCCTGTTCAACGCGGGCGCCATCTGTCATGCTCGGACAGCTACGCCGGAGTTCTGTTGTGCCGCAGTGACCACATCACGGTTGTGGGGGACCACGCGGAATCCCTGGAATCTCAACTTTACGCCGGGCGGATCATCCGGTGGCTCGGCTGCGTCCCTAGCAGCGGGCACTACCACCCTTGCCACAGGATCGGACATTGGCGGTTCCATTCGTATTCCAGCGTCCTGTAGCGGTGTTGTGGGATTCAAGCCGCCCTATGGCCGGGTGCCTGAAATGCCAGGTTTCAATCTGGATTATTATTGCCATGAAGGCCCCTTGGCGCGAACCGTTGCCGATACGGCCCTTATGGAGAACGTTATTGCCGGGCCGCACACATCTGACATTGCCACGGTTAAGCCCAAACTGAGAATTCCTGAGAAATTGAAAAGCATACGCGGCTGGCGTATCGGCTATTCCCTTGATCTAGGGTTCTTCAAGCCGACCCGAGACGTTCGCGAAAACACCTTGCGCGCGGTCGAAACTTTCCGAGCCATGGGCTGCAAAGTCGAGGAAGTCCGCGTGCCGTGGGATGAAAGCTGCGCCAAGGCGGCATGGGATCATCTGTCTCATTTGTTTGGCGCGAGTCTTGGGCCGCTGGAGAGAGAACATGGCGATCTGATGACCGATTACGCTCGCGCTTTCGCCATACAGGGGCGGAAATCTAAAGCCATTGATTTTGTGAACGCCACCGACAAGGCGGGCGAAATGTATTCGTTTTTCGGTCCCATGATGGAAAACTACGATGTATTCCTGTGCCCGACCACAGCCAAGCCCGCTGAGAGAGCCAATCCGAAATTTGACTACGCCTCATACAAGACGGATGGCAAACTCATGCCTGATTCACTGGCCTGGTGCATGACATTTCCGTTCAATTCACTGAGCCGGTGTCCGGTCCTCAGCGTGCCGTCGGGCTTTGGCAGAAACGGTGTGCCAACGGGCCTACAAATTGTCGGCAAGACATTTGATGACGTATCTGTGTTTCGTGCCGCTGCTGCGTTTGAGAAGAAGTCGCCATGGCTTCACGACCGCAAACATCGCCCAGTAATTAGAACAAGGAGTTGAGAAACAGTATAATTCAAGCAATGGTTGGCTCTAGCACTTGGAGGACATATGGCGGACGGTTTTTATCAATTTGATGGGGTCGAACTGGCGGCGTTGATCGCGCGTGGTGAGACAACTGCGACCGAACTGTTGGATGCGTCCCTCGCCCGCGCGGCTCTTCTCAACCCGATACTCAACGCAATAACAGTGATGGCTGAGGATGCGGCGCGAAGCTCGATCACGGCTGGTTTGCCCGACGGCCCCATGACCGGCGTACCTTTCTTGTTAAAAGACCTCGGCGCCGAAGCCGTCGCGCTACCAACAACCAACGGCTCCACCCTCTTCAAGGACAAGATACACACATATGACTCGGAGATTTATCTCAGAATAAAAGCGGCCGGCCTGGTTACTTTTGGCCGCACGGCTTCGCCGGAATTCGGAATCGGCCCCGTGACCGAGGCCAGCGCTAACGGTGCGCCGACCCGAAACCCATGGAATACCGAGCATACGTCCGGCGGATCTTCTGGGGGCGCCGCAGCAGCCGTGGCGGCGGGAATTGTTCCCGTTGCACATGGTTCCGACGGTGGAGGCTCAGTGCGTATCCCCGCCTCAAGCTGCGGGCTTGTCGGTTTCAAGCCTACTCGCGCAAGACTGCCCGATGGCCCCGTTGCCGGCGAAGGCTGGGCGGGAATGGCTATCGACGGCTTTTTGACCCGTAGCCTCCGCGACACTGCCGTGCTCCTGGACGCGACCGCGGGCCCCGATCTTGGTGTGCCTTATTGGCCGCCGCCCATGGATGAAGATTACGTGACGGCCATGGGCCAAACCCCTAGGACATTGAAGATCGCCTACCTAACCCGTTCATTTTCAGGCGACAAGGTTCACGATGAATGCCGTAGGGCGGTTGAGAACACGGCAGCGACCCTTGACGGGCTTGGGCATCATGTTGATGAGTTCAAAGGCTCTATTGATATCCTGGCGATGATGCAGGCATGGACGAATATTGTCGCCTGCGGGACGGCGCTCAACGTTCATGCAAAGTCGAAAGACCCGACTGTATACGAGCCACAGCTTGATGGCGTTACAAGAGGCGCCATCAAATTAGCCGAAGGCGTATCAGGCGCGGATTACCTGAAAGCGATTAACGATGTCCACGCCTTCGGAAGGCAGATGGCCGGACATCTTGCCAATATTGACGTTCTCTTAACACCGACATTGGCCGAGCCGCCGGCAATTGTTGGCCGTTTCAAACCCGTCAATGAGGACTTTCTGGATTATCGGATGGGTCCCGATGGTGTGTTTGCCTATTCGCCCTTTACCGCAGCCTTCAATGCCAGCGGCCAGCCTGCTGTTTCCCTTCCGTTACACTGGACCGACAATGATTTGCCGGTTGGTGTTCATCTTGCGGCTTCGTTTGGTGACGATTCATTGCTGATGAATCTTGCAGCACAGCTTGAGACTGCAATGCCGTGGCGAGAGAAACAACTTTCGCTTATTCGAAAACTCGCGTCCTAGGGTGCCGGCTTCGTCGCCTACGCGGCGCGTGACATGGTCCGCCGTATCGAGCTCAGCACTCTTCAAACAGAGACGGAGACTAAGTAGATAATACGATCCATGTCCGCTTTTGAAAATTGGCGGACTCTCTCAGAAACAGTGATTTACGTCTGCTTTACTCTCGAAAGCGGACGTTCGGGAAGCGGCCGCTGTGTGTCCCACAGTCGTCAGCAGCGAGATAGGGACGTTCAGAAGGCGGCACCATCCGGCCGGCGTAGAGCTCGTCTTCAGACTGTCGCCGATAGTTTCCTTTTGAGTACACCGTCAGTATGAATTTTTGATCGTTGACAGGTGACAGCAAGAGCCCAGGGACACCCGGACCCTTGCTGCTCTGCTTGCCTACTTCTGCAATTCCGTCCAAATCGCCGTGTAATACCCCTGAGCTTCAGGCTCACAGGCTGGAACGAAGTGACCAGAACTGAGGAACTCAGCCGGGATCACGACCTCGGGCGCCGTCGCCATGTCTTCAGGCATGAATGGCACCGAGCCTTTGACACCATTCGCATAACGCGCGAAGGCTGAGATCAAAGCCGCATTCTCAGGCACCATGATGAAGTTCATGAACGTTTTTGCGTTTTCCACGTTCTTGGCGTCCCTCAAGATTGCCACGCTGTCCATCCACAAAGAGTAACCTTCCCTGGGATGTCCGCATTCCAAATATCGCGGTGCAAGTACCAGTCGCCGTCCTCGCCCTTTTTCCAGATTATGAGGTACTTTTCGACGATTGTCGTTCGAGAGCCGTCTTCTGTAGGGACACTGCATGACAGGGAAAGGAGACATAGCGCGCAATGAGGACCGCCTCT
>JAYGED010000235.1:0-35271 GCA_046582565.1 Alphaproteobacteria bacterium | reverse complement strand
CGTTCGTTTCGCGAATGATCAGATTATAGTACGAGTGATACGGGCAAATCATCAATCACTCGAACAAAACCACGATGTCCGCTTTACCCCCGAAGCGGACATTCGGAGGGTTATCGCGGAATGTCCGTTGCTGACCCCAAGCGGACTCCGCTGGCAATCAGCTTTAGCGCCCTTTCGCCAGCGCCCGGGACAGCCTCAGATGCTGGAGAAGTTGGCGAGGAGCGCTTCGATTTTCAACCAGGTGATGCCGATGAGGAGGCTCTCCACGACCAGCACGACAAGCAGACAGGCGACGATGCCGTATAGAATGCGCGTGATTTTGCCGGGATTTTTGTGGAACATCGGCGCCACGACATGAGCCCGCATGAGCACCTCCAGGGGCTGGCGTAAGGCAAGGACGCCGAGCAGCGCGGCGCCCCAGAACGCGGCGAAGAGAAAGTAAACGCTGCTTTTCACACGGCCCCTCCCATTATGGCGTTGTCCCTCAATTCAGTTCTTTTTGACGGCCCTCATCAAACCGCACTCGAAGGACATTCGAATGCCGAACTGTAGCGTTTGCGGTCACGCAACGCTAACGTAACCGTATGAACCAGGCGAACCGAGCAACTCAATCCAAAGAACTTCTCTTCGAACGCGAACGTCAGGGTGTTCGCACTCTTACCATCATGCGCGGTCTATTTGTGCTGATCGTGGTGGCGACGGTTTGGATCATCGGCGTTAGTCCGTTCGAAAAGATCGCCACGACAGTGATCTTCGCGTTCGTGCTTATTGCGATCGGGGCTTCCCTTTATCTGTTGGCCCGTCGCACGGCTGTGGGAACGATAGGGCTGGCAGGATGCGTGATTGATATTGCGGTTTTGAGCGCGCTCCCTGTCATCTGGTACTTGTCAGTCGGCGGTAGCGACGTGCCACCGGCCTATATGCTGAAAACGCAGATTACGGTGATCACACTCGGGATCGTCGCGCTCAACGCATTGGCAATTCGTCCGCTTTATCCTCTCGTCGTTGCCGCCGGCGGCATCTGTGTTCATGTTGCCCTTCTTGTCTATGTACTGAATGAACCGCGCACCATCGTCTCATCGGAATTTGTCGATTCAGCAATGGGGCCGGCGCTCAGCCTGGAGTTGGTACTGGTCAGCATGCTGATCATTGCCGTCACCGGCGCGGCAATGGGCTATCTCACATATATCGCACGTCGGACCGTTGTTCAGGGCGTCCGGCTTGAAGTCGCCAATGCCCATCTCGGGAGATATTTCTCACCCGGCGTTGTCTCTCGAATTTCCAGCGAAGGCGACACGCTGCTCGGCCTTGGCGGCCGCACTCAGGAGGTGGCTGTCATGTTCTGCGATATTCGCGACTTCACCACCATCACTGAAAACCTGCCGCCGTCGGAAGTGGTCAGATTTCTGTCCCAGTATCATACGCACATGGTCGAGGTGATTTTCTCTTTTGGCGGTACGATCGACAAGTTCATCGGTGATGCCATCATGGTCACCTTCGGCACACCAGACCCGAGCGATGATGATGCGGAACGGTCGGTTCGTGCTGGCTTGGCAATGAGCACTGCGTTGGCCGAACTCAACGTCGATCGCGAACGTCGTAGCTTAGCCAAAATCCGACACGGGATCGGTATTCACTTTGGCCCCGTCATCGCGGGCAACATCGGAACCGAAGATCGACTCGAGTACACTGTGATCGGCGACACCGTTAACGTCGCTAGCCGAATTCAGGATACGTGTAAGTCCGTCGGTGAGACGTTGTTGATATCTGATGCCGTGAAGAAGCACCTGCCTGCCGATATTCTTCTACAGTCTCTACCGGAACAGCGAGTTAAGGGGAGGCAAGCGCCCGTGCAGATTTACGCGGTCAAAGAATAGGGTATGATCTATTAGTTGTATGTCTGCAGATGGCAATTCATGGACATTCGTGTCACTGAGCGGTTAACCAACATACCCATTGGCGCCGTCGTTCCTCAAAACACCGAAACGACTACTCATTACTCCGTTGCGAGACGCGGAGATGTCGAAGATCGCTAAATTACGGGTCAAGCCGAGTACCAAATTTGCGTATTAGAATTGAATTAATTTGTTTGACATGACCACTGGCGTTTCAAAATCTACCAACGGCCCAACGTGTCGCCGCAACAGGCGCAAGAACCAGAAGGGTGCATCGATGCTCGAGCTGGTCTTCAGCCTGGCCGTCGGCGGCGCGATCATGGTACCGGTCGTCGGCACGGTTAGCTCCTCGATGGACACCATTCGGGTCCTGCAGAATAAATCCATCCTGGACACCGCTCACGAAGCGTTGAATCGTTACGCCGCGAGGAACAACGGCTGTTTGCCGTTCGCCGCCGATTGGGAAGGCGGCATGGCCAATACGGATCAGAACGGCAGCATCGGCTATACCGACACCGGGGTCGCCAAGAACAACGCCCGTGCCGGCGACCTGCTCTGGACCGATCTCGACCTGGGAGACAATTTCCGCGACGGCCAGGGTCTGCGCATCCAGTATGATGTCGCCAGCCAATACGCCGATTTCGGCTCAGACTGCGACGCCAGCGACAAGAACGAGAACTGGAACCAACGGGTGTCTTACGACGACACGGCGAGCACGATTTATCTCTATTACACGCCCTCTGGCGGCAGTCTCGGCCTTTATGAGGTCGATGGCGTGCTGGCGGCGGGGGCTCCGCCCGACACAGGTTTCTCTGACGTTGGCGTCTCGCTTCCGGACAATCTGCTCGAGCTGCGCCGCGGCCCCGACATCAAGGCGAATGGTAGCGAAAGTGACATTCTGAGCGCCCAGAACGTCTTCGTGCTGATCGCCACCGGAGACAACATCAACCCCAACAACAGCATCAATCTGCTTTATATGCGCGACGCAAACCACCGCGCCAACAGCACCGGCAACGCGCCCTGGAACCTCAATCAGAATTTCGTCGATGACGTGCGCTTTTCGTCAATCAGGGAATATGACGTCGACGATGAGGGCTCCAACGGCGACGACACGCTTCTGGTTGTCTCGTTCCTAAGCTTTAAATCCGATCTCAGGTCATTCGGCGTACAATTGAAGCCAATCTATTGAGATGTCATACCATCTGCTGATAATGCAGCCCTTGCTTGAAGGCTCCGCCTTGCTGCACAGCAAGGCACACCATTTCCCGCAAAGTTTTTGAACGAAAGAAAAAGCCCCGCGAGCCTTGTGCTGAGCGGGGCCAGTTGTGGGGGAGAGTTCGTCGGGGTGATCAAGGTAACAACAGATTTATACATCAATATTGTATTTACTGTATAGCTCTGTTTGCACTTTCCGGCAGCCCGTTCAAGCCCCAACGTTTCTGATCGATAGAATTTATTGCAGCTTGGGATAACCGAGGCTTACGGCCCTGCGCTCAAAATCGATCAGTTCGTAATATTCATCCTTGGGCAGCACCGTGACGCCGATCAGGAACAGGGCGTCGAGGGCGTCCCCGAGGTCAGGGTCTTCGAAGGCTTCAATGATCGCCTCGCGCATCAGCTCAATGGTCTCGGGGTCGGCGTTGGTGCGCGCCACATAGGGAATGCCGGGGCCGAAATCCGTATGGGTCAGCACCCGCACACCGGCGACGGCGGCCGGGCGGTGGCGCTCAAGAAGGGCGTAGGTCAGGCAGTCGATGGCGGCGACATCCGCCTGGCCTTCAGCGACCATGGTGATGCTGTCGGCGTGGGCGCCGGATTCCCTGACTTCGGCGAAGAACGGTCGGCCCTCGCTGATCGGTGCGATCATGGCGCGCAGTGCGTTCATGCCCGAGTGGGAATCGGGGCCGTTCACGGTGCAGATTTTCCCGCGAAGGTCTTCAAGGCTAGAGGCATTCGAGTCCTCATGGACGATGATCTTGCTGCGGTAGCGCGGGCCATTGGCGCCATCGGCGCTTGTCAGCGGCGTCGCCAGCGGCACCAGATGGCGGGTGTAATGCTTGACCACGTCGAGGCCGCAGCATTGGCTGATGAACAAATCTGGATTGGTCCATAGTTCTTTGAGCGGGCGGGTATGAGTCAGCTTGTCGGGAACGCCGGCGACGCCGCGCGCCTTGAGATTTCGGGCAAACGCGCCCCACAGGGCGTCGAGCGCCCAATGGACTTCGGGAAAGTCGTACATGGGAAAGCTGGCCATGGTCATGGCTCAGCCGTTCTCCGACATGGTACCGAGCCAGCGGGGGAGATCGTCGTTGATAGCGTAGAAGTCACCCTTATCATCGGTGAAGATATGGCCGAGGGTGGTGAGCCCGCTGGGCTGGTCGATGCTGCCCGCGGAGATGGCTATATGATCCTTATCGGCGGGCTCCCAGAACAGGCTTGAGCCGCAGTCGCCGCAAAAACCACGCCTAGCGATCTCCGATGAATCATACCATTTCAAACCGCGCTGCTCGGTAAAGGTGATCTGATCGTGACTCACCGAACTATAGGGGCCGAAACTGCCGTGGCTGCGGCGGCACTGGCCACAATGGCAGTTGTAGACGCCGCGAAGCTGGCCGCGAAGCTCATAGCGCACCGCGCCGCAAAGACAGCCGCCCGTGGCCTCGGGCGCGGCCGAAGATTGGCTTTGGTTCATGTCAAATTCGGTCCCCATAGACGTCGTCGAAATTTTCCCCGATAAGCGCTTTACCACCAGCAGCGTGACGCGGCAACTGGTTGTGTCGATTCATTTTCCGCCTCGAAGGAAATGTGATATGGGAATGAGAGATATCTCATTCATTAAAGCATATAGCTTTTAATAATCTGTTATCTCTGGGGGTTTACTTTGGGGGCAGTGAATAATATCGCGACCCATCAGGAGACAGCATTATGGCGGCGTATTGAAGCGCCGACCTGGGCCATGGCGTTCGCCGTTTACGCCGGCTTCGGCTTGACCACATGGTATTATCAAGCGCTGCCCTGGTGGTCGATCTTGCCGCTCGGCGCCTGGTTCGTCTGCTGGCAGGGCTCGCTTCAGCATGAGCTGCTGCACGGCCATCCGACGCGCATCAAGGCGATAAATTCCCTGCTCGCCTATCCCTGCCTGTGGCTGTGGCGGCCCTGTCCAATCTATAGCGAGAGCCATCTCGAACATCACAATGACGACGCTCTGGTTGTCCCCGGCGTTGACCCGGAATCCTATTATGTGTCGGCCGAAGACTGGGCGAGCGCACCGTCCTGGCGGCGCTTCCTGCTGCGCGCGCGCAACAGCCTGGCCGGGCGCTTCATCCTCGGTCCGGCGATGGCGTATGTGGAGCTTTTCCAAGCTGAAACCCAACGATTTCGGGACGGCGACCGAAGCCATGTGATCCATTGGCTGGTCCATATTCCGGTGGTCGCGGCGGTGCTCTATTGGGTGATCGGCGTCTGCGGCATTCCCTTCTGGGTCTATGTGATCTGCTTCGCCTATCCCGGGCTTTCGCTGACCATGCTGCGCTCCTTCGCCGAGCATCGCCCGGCGACTGAGCCCAGTGCGCGCATCGTGGTGGTCGAGACCTCTCTGCCCATGCGGCTGCTCTATTTCAACAACAACTACCACGCGCCGCACCATGCCGAACCGGGCAGGGCCTGGTATGAGCTGCATGAGTGGTATCAGGCCGAGCGCGAGACCTTCCTCAAAGGCAATGGGGGTTATGTTTTCAAGGGCTACGGCGAACAGTTCCGCCGCTTCCTGTTCACCCCGAAGGATTCACCGGTCCACCCCTGATGGCGAAGGTGGCCCTGATGGCAAAGGCGGCCCTGATGGCTAAGGCGATAAACCTCAAGGAAGAGCTGGCACGACTGCCGGTATTACACGGCCGCACACCGCATACCGATGATGGTGAAGCGGACAAATCATTTGCCACCTTGGCGCCTTATGGAGACGGCAGCGTGTTCGCGGGCAGCTTCGATGGGATGAGCGAGTGGGAGCGTCACGGCCGCGGTGATGAGTTGGTCCATGTGCTCGAAGGCGAGGCCGAGCTAACCCTGTTGACCGACGACGGCCCGCAAAAGCTGACCCTGAAAGCCGGCATGCTGACCGTGGTGCCGCAAGGCTGCTGGCATCGCTTCTACGCGCCCGACGGTGTGAGCTTATTGACCGTGACGCCTCAGCCGACCGATCATTCCACCGCCGAAGACCCCAGAGATTAAATCGGCACGCCGCCTTCCTCGCTGCGCTTGGCCACGAAGGCATCCAGTTCCTCGGCGATGGCTTGGTCCATGGCCGGTTGTTCATAATCGGCGAGCATCTGTTTCCAGATGCCGTTGGCGCGCTGGGTTGCCGACAGGCTGCCGTGTTCCTCCCAGGTCTCGAAGTTGCGCCAGTCCGAAACCATCGGCGCATAGAAGGCGTTCTCATAGCGCTCCAGGGTATGGGCGGTGCCGAAGAAATGGCCGCCGGGGCCTACATCGGCCATGGCCTCGATCCCCAGGGTGGCGTCATTGACCTCCAGGGGTTCGAGGAAAGCGCACATCATCTGCAACATCTCGGCGTCGATGATCATCTTCTCGAAGGATGCGGTAAGGCCGCCTTCGAGCCAGCCCACGCCGTGCAGCATCAGGTTGCAATGGCCCATCACCGTGGCCCATATGGACATCTGCGATTCATAGGCCGCCTGGGCGTCGACCGTGTTGGAGGCATTGACGTTCGATGACCGGTAGGGGATGCCGTAACGCCGCACGAGCTGGCCACTGGCGAGCGTCGCCTTGGCGTATTCCGGGGTGCCGAAGGCGGGTGCGCCGGATTTCATATCCACATTCGAGGTGAAGCCGCCGTAGATCACCGGCGCCCCCGGATTGACCAACTGGCTGAGGGCGATGCCGATCAGGGCCTCGGCGTTCTGCTGGGTCAGGGCGCCGGCCAGCGTGATCGGCGCCATGGCCCCGGCCAGGGTAAAAGGGGTGACGATGATCGGCTGGGATGCGCGGGCAAATTCGATGATGCCTTCGGTCATGGGGCCGTCATAGCGCAGGGGCGAATTGCAGTTGATGTTGCCGATGACGCCGGGCGATTTCGCCAGTCCCGCGCGGTCGATGCCGCGCACGATGCAGGTCATGTCGATGGCGTCGTTGACGCGGGCAGCACCAAAGGCTGATCCGAACGCCACCTTGTCGGTCAGGGTGAGGTTGGCGCGCATGGTTTCGAGATGGCGGATCGGCACCGCTACGTCGTTGGAAGCCACCGGGCCGCTGCCGGTTATATGGATCACCTGGAGGCTGTGGCTCAGGCGCATCAGGTTGCAGGCATCGGTAAAGTTGCCGGCGCGACGGCCGCGGTCCATGTCTGTGCTGAAGCCCGGCCCGCCGACCTGCGCGAAGCATATATTGTTGCCGCCCAGGATAACGGCGCGCTCCGGATTGCGTGGGGTCAGGGTGACCTCGGCGGGGGCCTTCGCCACGGCCTCCTCGATCAGCGCGCGGTCGATGCGCACATGGCGATTGGTGTGGTCCACATCGGCGCCGGCCTGCTCGAGAATATCAAGCGCCTCGGCGCACCACATATCGACGCCCAGGGTCTCGATCACATCGAGCGACGCCCGATGGATATGCTCGATCTGATCGGCGCTCAACACCTCGATCGGCTTGTATGGATTCTTGACGAGCCGCCAGGGGCGCTGCACCACGGCGTTGGGGGCAAGCTTTTTTCGTCGACGTGTTGAGTTGCGGGCCATGACCGATCCTTGCAGCGGAGTGCCTTCAGCCTTATACGTCGGCGAAACCGTTGGTGATAGAGAGATTCGCCATGACTGAGACAGATAGCACCACGCCTCGCACGGGCCTCGCAGCGATAATCCGCGCCATGAGTGCGCTGCTGCTCGGCATCGCCATTCTCAACATCGGCTCCGGCGCGCTGATGGCGATTGTTGGCGTGCGCCTGTCGGCCGATGGCGCCTCCAGTCTGGTCATCGGCGCCATCACCTCGGCCTATTTCCTGGGCTTGCTCGGGGGCTCGCTGTTCGGCGCGTCAGTGATCGACCGGGTCGGCCATATCCGCGCTTTCGTGGTCTATGCCGCCGTCGATGCGGTCGCCATTCTGCTTCTGGTGTTCGCCGGCGACTCGCTTGCCGCCTGGCTGGTGCTGCGCATGGTTGCCGGCTACGCCATGGCCGGCCTCACCATGATCGCCGAGAGCTGGCTCAATCACCGCGCCACCAATGCGACGCGTGGGCGGGTGTTGTCGGTCTATATCATCGTCATGAACGGCGCCTTCGCCGCCGGACCGCTGCTGCTCAACTTCGGCGATCCGGCGGGCGCTGGATTGCTGGTTGTCGCCGGTATCCTGTTCGTTGCCGCCATGCTGCCGGTCGCCCTGACCCGCACCGGCAACCCGGATATCGGCGAGCAGACGCAGCTTGGACTGCGCCGCCTGTTCGCCATATCGCCGCTGGGTGTTATCGGCGCCCTGACCGTCGGGCTGGTGGAAAGCTCGGTGTTCGGACTGGGCGCGGTCTACGGCGCTGCCATCGGCCTCGATACCGCGCGTATCTCGCTGTTTCTGGCGGTCACTCTTGGCGGCGTGCTGATCCTGCAATTTCCCCTTGGCGCCCTGTCGGACCGTTTCGACCGCGAGAAACTGATCCTCGCCGTCGCCCTGATCGGTGGCTTGGCGGCGCTGTACATTGCCGTCCTCGGGACGCCGGGGTTCGGGCATCTGCTGGCGCTTGGCTTTGCGGTCGGCGGCCTGGCGAGCCCGCTCTATCCGCTCTGCGTCGCCGAGGCCAACGATTGGCTGGAGGAAGACGAGCTGGTCGCGGCGGGCGCCTCCCTAGTGCTCGCCTACAGCCTGGGGGCGACAGTAGGGCCCCTGGCGGGATCGGCGGCCATGGCGGCGCTCGGCCCCGGCGGCTTATTCGTCTTCGCCGCCTGTGCGCTGTTCGCCCTGGCCGCCTTCGCTGCTTATCAGCTTATCAAGGGCCTCTCCAAACCGGCCGCCGAACAGACCGCCTTCCAGCCGGTTTCCTGGATCAGCGCCGTCGCCGCCAAGCTAGACCCCCGCGCCCCGGCGGAAGCCGACTACGACGCGGAGACGGAAGAATACTGGGACGGTGACGACGAAGATGACGAGGGGGACTAGGCAGCCAGGCTGGTGAATGCAGCGATGATCTCGTCGCTAATCAGTACGGGATTGCCTTCGATCATGTCGCGCATGGCTTAATCTCTTTCACGCTGCCGCCTTTTCCTCTTCCTTGCGCTTAGCGATGAAGGCCTTGAGTTCTTCATCGATGGCCGCATCGAGGGTTGGTTGTTCATAATCCTCCAGCATCCGTTTCCAGATGCCGGTGGCGCGCTGGGTGGCGCTCAGGCTGCCGTGCTCCTCCCAGGTCTCGAAATTACGCCAGTCCGATACGATGGGATCGTAGAAGGCGGTCTCGTAGCGCTCAAGCGTATGGGCCGTGCCGAAGAAATGGCCGCCGGGGCCCACGTCGGCCATGGCCTCGATGCCCAACGTCGCGTCGGTGACCTCGATGGGCTCGAGGAAGGCGGCCATCATCTGCAGCATTTCGGCGTCGATGATCATCTTCTCGAAGGAGGCGCAGAGCCCGCCTTCGAGCCATCCGGCGCCGTGATGGATCATATTGGCATGGCCCATCACCGCCGACCAGATCGCCATCTCGGACTCATAGGCCGCCTGGGCGTCGACCGCGTTCGAGGCGTTGACGTTGGACGAGCGATAGGGGATCGCATAGCGCCGCGCCAACTGCCCGCCGGCCAGGGTCGCCATGGCCTGCTCCGGGGTGCCGAAGGCAGGGGCGCCGGATTTCATATCCACATTCGAGGTGAAGCCGCCGTACATCACCGGCGTGCCGGGCGCTATGATCTGGGTGAAGGCGAGGGCCGCCAGGGCCTCGGCGTTCTGCTGGGTCAGGGCGCCGGCGAGGGTGATCGGCGCCATGGCTCCAGCCAGGGTGAAGGGGGTGATGGCGACCGCCTGGCCAGCCCGGGCCATCTCGATAATGCCTTCGGCCATGGCGCCGTCGAGCATAAGCGGCGAATTGGTGTTGACCATGGTCATCAGGCCGGGCTTGGCCGCCATCTCGCCCAATGATATGCCGCGCGCGATGCAGTTCATCTCGATGCCGTCGGTACAGCGCTGGCGGCTCAGGGCATAGGTGCGCCAGGCCATATCGGTCAGGGTGATGAAGCCGTAATAGCAATCGAGATGGCGCGTCGGCACCGGCAGATCCAGCGGCTCCACCGGATAGCCGCCGATGAATTGCAGGATGTTGAGGCTGTGGGCGATGCGCAGGAAATTGGAGAAATCCTCATACGTCCCCGGCCGCCGCCCGCGATCTTCATCCGAGCAGTTGGGAGCACTTGAGACCGGCGTAAAGATGATGCGGTTGCCGCCGAAGGTGACGTTGTTGGCCGGGTTGCGGGCATAGAGGGTGAATTCGGCGGGAGCATGAGCGATGTTTTCCATGATCAGCCCGCGATCGAAGCGAACCTGTTCGGAACTCTCGTCCACGTCGGCGCCGGCCTTCTGGAGAATGTCGCGGGCCTCGGGGCTCATGATCTTCATGCCGATGGTCTCGAGCACGGTGAGTGCGCCCTCATGGATGCGCTCGATCTGCGCTTCTTGCAAAACGTCGATGGGCTTATAGGGATTTGCGATGGCGCGCCGGGGGGGCTGCTTCAGGCCGTTTTGCGCCCCGCGTTTCTGGCGGTTCCGTCTCTTAGCGCGGGCCATCGGCCATCAGCCTGTCGATGAAGCCTTCGATCCATTCGGCCTGCGCCGGATCGTGGGCGGTTTGCAGGGCGTCCTGCTCTTCGCGGGTCTGCACACCGGGTTTGCCCCAGGGCGCCCAGGGCCTGTCCTGCCAGCGGCGGAAGCCGACGGGCGTCACCTCGGGATGAAACTGCAGGGCGTAGGTGGTCTCGCCGTAACTGTAGGCCTGGGTTGGATAGGCGTCGCTGGCGGCCAGAAGCACCGCGCCGTCAGGCAGATCAAAAGCGTGGTAATGGGACTCGGACACGATAAGGCCGTCGGGAATGATGTCGCGGCCTTGCTCGGTCACCTTAAGGCGGTAATAGCCGAATTCATGCAGGCCGTGCTCAGGCGGCCCGATGGCGGCGCCCAGGGCATGGGAAATAATGCCGCCGCCCAGGCAGATGCCAAGAGTCGGAATCTGCTTGGCCATGCAGGCCTGGACCCAGGCGGTCTCGGCGACAATCCAAGGGAAGCGGTCGGTATGCCAGTCGCGGGCATCGCTCGGTTCGCCGCCGCCGTAGAGCACCGTCGCGGCGACGGAGTCGTCCGGCTCGCCGAGCGCATCGCCGGCAAAGGGCTCGCGCCAGTCCAGATCATAGCCAAGTGCTGCAAATCGCGCCGAGACGCGGTCGTCCTTCGCCGACTCGTGATGGATGATGAGAACAACGCGTTTGGTCATCTGTCTTCCTTATATCAGGCGGCTATGGCGCCGCCGTCGCGCTTGCGGCGGGCGATGAAATCCTTGAGCGCCTCGTCCTTGTCGTCATCCAGGGGCGGCGGTTCGTATTCCTCGAGTATCTGCTTCCAGACACCGTTGGCGCGCTGGGTCGCGGTCTGGCTGCCGTGCTCCTCCCAGGTCTCGAAGTTGCGCCAGTCCGATACGATAGGCTCGTAGAAGGCGGTCTCATAGCGCTCAAGGGTATGGGCCGTGCCGAAGAAATGGCCGCCGGGGCCCACGTCGGCCATGGCCTCGATGCCCAATGTCGCGTCTGTGACCTCGATGGGCTCGAGGAAGGCAGCCATCATCTGCAGCATCTCGGCGTCGATGATCATCTTCTCGAAGGATGCGGTAAGGCCGCCTTCGAGCCAGCCGGTGCCGTGCATGACCAGATTGGCATGGCCCATGACCGCGGCCCAGATCGACATTTCCGATTCATAGGCCGCCTGGGCGTCGACCAGATTGGCGGCATTCACGTTGGACGAGCGATAGGGCAGATTGTAGCGCCGGGCAAGCTGGCCGCCGGCAAGGGCCGCCTTGGAATATTCCGGAGTGCCGAAGGCAGGGGCTCCGGATTTCATATCCACATTCGAGGTGAAGCCGCCATAGATCACCGGGCAGCCCGGATTGATCATCTGGGTTAAGGCGATGACCGCCAGGGCCTCGGCGTTCTGCTGGGCCAGGGCGCCGGCGATGGTCACCGGCGCCATGGCGCCCGACAGGGTGAAGGGGGTGACGACGGGCGGCTGGCCATGGCGCACCATTTCCATCATCCCCTGCAGCATCGGCCCATCGACGCGAAGCGGCGAGTTGGTGTTGATCACCGAGACCAGGCTAGGCTCGCTTTTCAATTGCTCGCGATCGATGCCGCGCGCGATGCACAGCATGTCGATACCGTCGGATATACGGTCATGCCCCAGGGAGTACGGGTGCCAGGCCCGGTCGGTCAGGGTGATGTAGCCATAATAGGCGTCGAGATGGCGCACCGCCGGGGCGATGTCCACGGGCTCGACCGGATAGCCCGAGACGATATGAATGATATTGAGGCTGTGGGCGATGCGCAGAAAATTACAATAATCCTCGTAAGTCCCGGGGCGCCGACCGTTATCGATATCCGAGCAGTTCGGCGGGCTGCCGACCGGCGAGAAATTCACATGGTTTCCGCCCATGATGATATTTCGTGCGGGATTACGCGCATGGATGGTGAATTGCGACGGCGCTGTTGCGATGGACTGGGTGATTAAGCCGCGATCAAAACGCACCAGCTTGGTTTTGTGGTCCACATCGGCGCCTGCCTTATCGAGAATATCGAGCGCTTGATCGTCCAAAAACTCCAAGCCGAGGTCTTCGAGAACCGTGAGAGACGCCTCATGGATCTGCTTGACCTGCTCCTCGCGCAGCACTTCGATGGGCTTATAGGGATTGCTGATGCGGCGCCATGGCGGTTGCTTGAAACGCCCAGCGCCCCGCGTTTTGCGCTGTCCTCGCCGACCTTGTCGCGCCATGATTCCCCTCGTCAATTTACCTGTCTTTGGCTAGGCACGTTACGCGCGCTTCGCTGCTTTGTAAACGCGCTGAAAAGGGGCGTCATCCACCCTAAATCATCCTTGCGGGCTTGCGGATTTGGACTTAGTGTCAGGCAAGTTTTTGGCCAGCTATTCAGAAATTTTTATCTCTCTTACGTGAAGGATTTGCCATGGTTACGGTCCCGTCTTCAGCGACTTATGTGGTGGTTGGCGCGGGCATTCACGGCCTGTCCACCGCCTGGCATTTGGCAAAGGAGCTCCGCGCCCGCGGCAAGGGCTCGGGCAGGGACGTGGTGCTGATCGACAAATCCGGCCCCGGCGCCGGCGCCTCTGGCATCGCCTGCGGCTGTGTGCGCAATTTCTATATGACCGAGCCGCTGCACGCTATCCTGCGCCATTCCGTCGATGTCTGGATGGATGATCCGGTCAACTTCGGCTTCCAGCAGGTCGGCTATATTTCCTGCGGCGAGGCCAATCAGATCGACGATTACGCCAAGATCCAGGCCAGCCAGGCCGCCGCCGATTATCCGTCCGACGTTTATGTCGGCCAGGAGGCGCGTGATTTTCTCACCGGCCTGTGGCCCGACTTCAAGACCGACAATATCGAGGTCGCCATCCACGAAAAGCTGTCGGGCTACGCCGGCACCATGCAGGTCTGCATCGGCCTCGCCGAGAAATGCCGCCAACAGGGTGTGCGGGTGATCTCCGGCGTTGAAGTGATTGGCTACGATGTACAAGGTGGCGTGGTCAGGAAGGTCCATACGGATCAGGGCGACATCGCCTGCGACGCGGTTGTTCTCGGCCTCGGCGCCTGGAGCCCGAAGCACTGGGAAATGCTCGGCAAATCCATGAAGCTCGATATGCATTACGCCGATGGAGAGGTGGTCAAGGACCACGATATGTGGACGTTCTGGAAGCTGCTTGAGGGCGAGGTCTATCACGACGAGCCCTACCGCACGGCCGATGGCCGCGACCCGCCGGTGCTTCATGTCGAGCTGATGAATACACCGGTGATCGATGAGGCCGGCAAGGAGCTTTCCGATCACACCTATATCTATTGGAAGAACGGCGCCGAGCGGATGGACAAGCCGGGCCTGCAGGGCGGCACCATCCCCCTCATGATCGGGCCCAAGGCGACAGTCGATCCGTATGGCCACGCCAATGACGAATATCAGGCCGAGCCCTGGTTCGACGATTACATGTGCGCTGCCATGGCCATGCTCATGGGCCGGTTCGAGGGCTGTCGCAACAAATTCCGCGAGCGCCGCAACGGCGGTATCGGCGCCTTTACGCCCGATAATGTGCCGGTCTTCGATTGGATCCTGCCCAACGTCTATATGATCGCTGACTCCAACCACGGCTTTAAGATGGCCGGCGTCGGCAAGCTGGTCTCCAAGCTTTTAGTCGGCGATAACAAGGTGGCCGAGCTGGAGCCCTTCGCGTTCAGCCGCTTCGCCGAGGGCCGCACTTTTGGCGCCAGCAACAGCCACTGTCCCTGGGTTTGATTTGGGGCGGGTGTGAGTAAATTCACACTGACGCCCGGCGAACTCAGCCTCGCTGAGTTGCGCCGCCTCGGCGATGGGGGTGTCACGGTGGCCCTCGATGCAGCTTGTCACGACGCGATTGATGCGGCGAGTGCGACGGTCGAGCGCATCATTGCCGGTGATGTCCAGGTCTACGGCGTCAACACCGGGGTCGGCAGCCTGGCCCAGACCGCTCTCTCCAGGGAGCAAACCAGCGAAATGCAGCGCCGGCTGGTGCTGTCCCATGCCGCTGGAACCGGGCCCCTGCTGGCCGACGGCACCGTGCGCCGGGTCATCCTGCTGAAGGTCAACGCCCTGGCGCAGGGGTTTTCAGGTATACGCCGCTCGCTCATCGAGGCCCTGCTGTCGCTGTATAATGCCGACGTGCTGCCTTGCATCCCGTCCAAGGGCTCGGTCGGCGCCAGCGGAGATTTGGCGCCGCTCGCCCATCTCGCCCTGAGCCTGCTCGGCGAGGGCGAGGTGCGCTGTGGCGGTGAGACCCTACCCGCGGCCGAGGGCCTGACCCGCGCCGGTCTTGAGCCCATCACTTTCGGCGCCAAGGAAGCACTCGCCATGATCAACGGCACCCAGGTCTCGGCGGCCCTGGCCATCGACGGTCTGTTCGCCACCGAGAGCGTCTTCGCGGCGGCGGTAGTCGCCGGCTCGCTCAGCGTCGAGGCGACCCTGGGCAGTCATACGCCGTTCGACCCGAGGATCAGCGAGGCGCGCGGCCAAGCCGGCCAGATTGATGTGGCGGCGGCCTATGCGGCGCTTCTTACGGGCAGCACCATCGTCGACTCTCACGTCGATTGCGACCGCGTGCAGGATCCCTATTCCCTGCGCTGCCAGCCCCAGGTCATGGGCGCCTGCCTCGATCATATGCGCTTCGCCGCCGACATCTTCCTGCGCGAGGCCAACGGCGTGACCGACAACCCCCTGGTGTTCAGCAACGGTGGCGACGTCCTTTCGGGCGGTAATTTCCATGCTGAGCCGGTGGCCATGGCGGCCGATGCCCTGGCCCTGGCCATTGCCGAAATCGGCGCTTTGTCGGAGCGCCGCATCGCCCTTCTCAACGACGCCAATTTGAGTCAATTGCCGGCCTTCCTGATCGCCGATCCGGGGCTCAACTCGGGCTTCATGGAGGCGCAGGTGGTGGCCGCCGCCCTGGCCAGCGAGAACAAGGCCCTGGCCCATCCCTCCTCGGTGGACAGCATACCGACCTCGGCCAATCAGGAAGACCATGTGAGCATGGCGACCTATGCGGCCCGGCGTCTATCGACGATGGCCGACAACAGCGCCGCCATCGTCGCCATCGAGCTGCTGGCCGCCGCCCAGGGTATGGAATTTCGCCGCCCGCTCAAGTCATCCGAAGCGATCGAGCGCGCCCATGCGGTGATCCGCGTGATTGTGTCGGCCCTCGATGAAGACCGCTACATGGCGCCCGATATCGAGGCGGCCAAATCGCTGGTGCAGTCGGGCGCTTTCGATGAGTTTATGCCGGTTGGCCTGTTGCTCAGCCTAGGCTAGCGCCGCAACCGTTTCGCGGTAGCGCTGAGCGATGGTGTCCTGGTCTGGGTGGCGGCCCTGGCGTACTACCCAGCGGCCACCGACCATGACGTCGCTGATCGGGTTGTGGTTGCCGCTGAAAATCAGAGCGTCGAGCAACACGTCGCCTTCGCGCCCGCTGAGCAACGGATGGTCGCCGTCGAGCACCAGAAAATCGGCGCGCGCACCCACCTGCAGGGCGCCGATGGGCCGCCCAAGGGCTTCGGCGCCGCCGGCCAGGGCGGCGCGCCACAAGCTTGCGCCAATTGAGCCTCCTTCCCCTACCGGGGTTATGTTGCGGCGCTCGCGGATCAGACGCTGACCATATTCAAGCCAACGCAGCTCCTCGATGGGGCTGACCGAGATATGGCTGTCGGAGCCGATTCCCAGGGCGCCGCCCGCCGCCATATAGGCAAACAGCGGGAACAGCCCGTCGCCGAGATTGGCCTCGGTGGTCGGGCAGAGCCCGGCGACGGCGCCCGAGCGGGCCAGGGCCAGGGTCTCCTCGCCGGTCATATGGGTGGCATGGATCAGACACCAGCGCCGCGACAGGTGCGCATGATCGAGCAGCCATTCGACCGGGCGCGCGCCGCTCCAGGCGAGGCAGTCGTCGACCTCAAGCTGTTGCTCGGCGATATGAATATGGATCGGCGCCGCGCCGTCGCGAGCGTCGAGGGCGGCCACTGTCTCATCGAGAAGCTCGGGCGTTACTGCGCGCAGGCTATGCAGGGCCATACCGATACGCACCTCCGGGTCATGGCGGTAGCGGGCGAGCAGGTTATCGAGAAGGGCCGTGAAATCAGCAGGCCCATGCAGGAAGCGGCGCTGACCGGGGCTCGTGTCGGCGGCCCCAAACCCGCCATGCGCATAGAGTACGGGCAGATGGGTGATGCCGATGCCCACCGCCTGTGCCGCCGCGATGACCCGGTGGGACATTTCCCCCGGATCGTCATAGGGCGACCCGTCCGGGCCGTGATGCAGGTAATGGAACTCACCGACCGCCGTATAGCCGGCCTTGAGCATCTCCACATAAAGCTGGGCTGCGATGGCTTGCACATGGTCGGGGGAGAGCCGGCCGACGAAGCCGTACATCACCTGGCGCCAGGTCCAGAAACTGTCATCGGAGGGGCCGGCGCGCTCGGCGAGGCCGGCCATGGCGCGCTGAAAGGCGTGGCTGTGCAGGTTCGCCATGCCGGGGATGACCGGGCCGGACAAAGGCTCAGCCCCGCCCGGATTGGCGTCCGGCGTCACGGCGACGATGGCGCCGTCTGAATTGACATCGAAAAGAACGTTGCCGGCCCAACCGCTTGGCAGCAGGGCGCTCTCGGCGAAATAGGCTGTCATGGGTGAGCATTAAGCCGCGCTCGCGCGCCGCCCGCAAGTCGTTTAGCTTAAGCGGATGATGGAGCAATGGGACAGCCTGTGGACCAACGCGCGGCTGGCGACCATGACCGCGGGGGGTGCTGCCTATGGCGCCGTAGAGCAGGCGGCGCTCGGCGTCAAGGACGGACGCATCGCCTGGGCCGGACCCATGGCCGATATGCAGGGGGTCTCGGCGGGCGAGGTCCATGACGCGGGCGGTCGCTGGATCACCCCGGGGCTGATCGATTGCCATAGCCATATTGTCTATGGCGGGGATCGGGCGGCCGAGTTCGAGCTTCGCCTGCAGGGCGCCAGTTACGCAGAGATCGCCCGTGCCGGCGGCGGCATCGTCTCGACCGTGGCGGCGACCCGCGCGGCCGATGAGGATGCGCTATACGCCAGCGCCGCTGGGCGTCTCGCCGACCTCCTGGCGGAAGGGGTGACCACCACGGAGATCAAATCGGGCTACGGCCTCGATCTTGAGACCGAGGCCCGGATGCTGCGCGTCGCCCGCAGGCTTGGCGAGGCCCTGCCGGTCACCGTGCGCACCAGCTTCCTCGGCGCGCATGCCGTGCCGCCCGAATTTGAGGGGCGCAGCGCCGATTACATCGACTTCGTCTGTGATGAGGTTTTGCCGGCGATCCATGGCGAAGGCCTGGCCGATGCGGTCGATGGTTTTTGCGAGACCATCGGCTTCACTGCCGAACAAACCGAGCAGGTTTTCGCCGCCGCGCGGGCGCTCGGCCTACCGGTCAGGCTTCATGCCGAGCAGCTCTCCGATCAAGGCGGCGCCGCGCTCGCCGCGCGCTATGGGGCGTTGAGCGCCGATCACCTGGAATATCTGTCGGATGCCGGTATCGCCGCCCTGGCCGAGGCGGGTACGGTGGCGGTGCTGTTGCCCGGCGCCTTCTATTATCTCGGCGAGGCCAAGCTGCCGCCGCTCGACGCCTTGCGCGCCGCTTCGGTGCCCCTGGCAATCGCCACGGATTGCAATCCGGGCTCGTCGCCGGTCACCTCGATCCTGTTGATGCTCAACATGGCCTGCAGCTTGTTTGGCATGACGCCCGAGGAGGCGCTCGCCGGGATCACCCGCAACGCCGCCCGCGCCTTGGGGCTGGCCGATAGCCATGGCACCCTGGAAGCTGGCAAGGCTGCCGACTTCGTGCTCTGGGATATTGAGCGTCCCGCGGAACTTTCTTATCGTCTTGGCGCCAATCCGATCCATATGGTTATGAAGGGGGGATGTATCGTCGGCCAATAAATAATCGGGTAAGGCCGTGAGGAGGAAAAGGCGCGATGTATCACTTGTATTACACGCTGGAATCGTCTGCCATGGGCTGTCATGCTGCGCTTGAGGAAACCGGCGCGGACTTTGTATTACATCGTGTCAATACGACCCGGAAGCGGACCCGCGATTACCTGTCGCTCAATCCGCTGGGTAAAGTGCCGTCCCTGATCGATGAACGGGGCGACGGCGAACGCCTGATTCTGTATCAGTCGGGAGCGATCCTGCTCTACCTCGCCGACCGTCATCCCGAGGCCAAGCTGGCGCCGACCCCGGGCAGTGCCGAGCGCGGCCATTGTTATCATTGGCTTAGCTTCATGGGCGAGATGCTCCAGGCGTCCTATATGATGAGCTATTACCCCGAACGCTTTACCACCGACACGGAAGGCCGCGAGGCGGTGGTCGCCAAGGGCGCCAAGTGGGTGATGGAATATCTGAGCCTGGTGGAAAGCGCGCTTATCCCCGGCCCCTATTTCCTCGGCGATACCTTCAGCGTCTGCGATCTCTATCTCCACACCTTGTCGCGCTGGAACCCGCCCAATTATCCGCGCTTCGCCGATTTCCCCAGCCTGGCGCGCAACGCCGCCCTGGTGAAAGCGCGCCCGGCGGTGCAACGCATGCTGGAGGTGCAGGGCGAGGCGGCGTGAGTGAGGTTGGTCGTTCAGTCCCGCAGACTATCCGTCCGAACGACGCCCTGGGCTTCCGCTTCCAGGTGATCGTCAAGGCAGGAATTATGAGGACACCTTACTTAATTATTCAATTAAGTAAGGTGTCCTCATAATTCCTGCCCATAATTTGATGAGGGCCCCAAGGCTTTCCTCTACGACCACTGTGGGTTTCGGTTCCATAATCACCTCAACCGATAGATCCTAAGACACCCGGGTTTCAATCAGTTTCAAGCTCGAGGCCGAGAAGATTGACCCGGGCGTTGTAGTCCTCAAACAGGGCTGTGATTATGACGATCTCCAGGATTTGCCGATCCGACCAGCCGCGTTTGCGTAACTTGTCCACATGCTCCTGGCTCGCCTGATCGGGCCGCTCCATGGTGGAGAATTCGACCATGGCGCGGTGCTTGGAATCGATCGCCGCGGTCGTGTAGTCGTCGCGGATCGACTGGGCCAGAGAGGCCTCGATCCCGGCGTTGATCATCGACGCCATATGGTGGGTGTAGCAATATTCGCAGTGGTTTTTCGCCGACACTGCGGTGGCGATCATCTCTTTCTGGGCGCGGGTCAGGTCGCTCTCGTCCAGCATCAAAACCTGGTAGCGCCGCGCCTCGATCACCAGGGCCTCGGGCCAGGGGCTGAGCATGCGCGTCGTCTCATAGACATAGCCGTCCATCTCAAGGGATCCGTCATAGGCGCGCTTGACCACGCCTTCGGCCTCGTCATTGGATGCAGTTTTTATGAAAGTCATTGCTAATCCACCATGGGCAAGTTGAGGTTTTGGTCGCGGGCGCAGTCGATGGCGTCCACATAGCCGGCGTCGGCATGGCGCATGACGCCGCTGGCGGGGTCGTTGGTCAGCACCCGCTCAAGACGCCGGGCGGCGTCCTCCGTGCCGTCGCAGACGATCACCATGCCGGCGTGCTGGGAGAAGCCCATGCCGACGCCGCCGCCGTGATGCAGCGACACCCAGGTGGCGCCCGAGGCGGTGTTCAGCAGGGCGTTGAGCAGAGGCCAGTCGGACACTGCGTCGCTGCCGTCGAGCATGGCCTCGGTCTCGCGGTTGGGGCTCGCCACCGAGCCCGAATCGAGATGGTCACGGCCGATCACCACCGGCGCCGACAGCTCGCCCGAGGCGACCATTTCGTTGAAGGCGAGGCCGAGACGGGCGCGTTCACCCAGGCCGACCCAGCAGATGCGCGACGGCAGACCCTGGAACGGGATGCGCTCGCGGGCCATATCGAGCCAGCGGTGGAGAGAGGGATTGTCGGGGATCAGCTGCTTGACCTTGGCGTCGGTCTTATAGATGTCGTCGGCCTCGCCCGACAGCGCCACCCAGCGGAACGGCCCGATTCCCCGGCAGAACAGCGGCCGGATATAGGCCGGCACGAAGCCCGGATAGGCGAAGGCGTCGGCGACGCCCTCGTCGAGGGCGACCTGACGGATATTGTTGCCGTAATCGACGGTGATCACGCCGGCCTTGTGCATTTGCACCATGGCGCGCACATGCTCCGCCATGGACACGCTCGCCGCCCTGGCCACGCCCTCGGGGTCGCTAATCTTGCGCGCCTCCCATTCTTCCAGGGTCCAGCCCGCCGGGAGATAGCCGTTGATTGGATCGTGGGCGCTGGTCTGGTCGGTCAATATGTCGGGGCGGATGCCGCGTTTGGCGATTTCGGGCACCAGTTCGGCGGCGTTGCCGAGCAGCCCCACCGAGACCGCTTCGCCGGATTTTCGGGCCGCTTCGATGATCGCCAGGGCCTCGTCCAAGCTGTCGGCGCGGCGGTCGACATAGCCGATCTCCAGGCGCCGGTCGATATGGCTGGGGCGGCACTCGATGGCGATCATCGAGGCCCCGGCCATGGTCGCCGCCAGGGGCTGGGCGCCGCCCATGCCTCCGAGACCGGCGGTGAGAATCCAACGGCCCGTGAGGTCGCCGCCGAAATGCTGACGCCCGGCTTCGACGAAGGTCTCGTAAGTGCCCTGGATGATGCCCTGGCTGCCGATGTAGATCCACGAACCGGCGGTCATCTGACCGTACATCATCAGGCCCTTGGCGTCGAGCTCGTTGAAATGCTCCCAGGTCGCCCAATGAGGCACCAGATTGGAATTGGCGATCAGCACCCGGGGCGCGTCAGGGTGGGTCTTGAAGACGCCGACCGGCTTGCCCGATTGCACCAGCAGGGTCTCATCGGCCTCGAGGTCGCGCAAGGATTCCACGATACGGTCGAAACAGGCCCAGTCGCGCGCCGCCCGGCCGATGCCGCCATAGACCACGAGATCTTCCGGGCGCTCGGCGACCTCGGCATCCAGGTTGTTCATGAGCATCCTGAGCGGCGCCTCGGTAAGCCAGCTTTTGGCCGATATTACGGACCCTCGCGGGGCGCGAACCGAACGGGTGTTTCCAGCCATGAATACGGTTTCCTGCTATTGCTTCACCGCTGTCAGTATGGCGCGGTGGATTGCGAAAATCATTCGAATTCCTTTCATCACAGGGCATCACAATGTTGCGAGAATGGCCGTGGCGGGCTTTCACTGGCGAAAATTAATGCGTAGGTTCGCTGCACAAGGGGTCGCCCCGACGGGATGAAATAGCGCCCGTCTGTCGGCGATGAGGAGGGTTCCCAAACTAGATTTTAAGGAGAGGTTTTATGGCTGCTACAATTTTACACAAGATACTGGCGGCGGCGGGTATTGCCGGCTTTGCGATGGCCGCCACCCTGCCGACGGCCGTTCAGGCCACTTGTACGGCGGCTGCGGCTGCCTGCAACCCATGCTGCGCCAACGCCTGCAATCCCTGTGCGGCGGCGGCTTGCAATCCTTGCGCGGCCGCGGCCTGCAATCCCTGTGCAGCGGCGGCGTGTAATCCTTGCGCCGCGGCGGCCTGCAATCCTTGCTCTGCGTCGGCTTCGGCCTGCAATCCGTGCAATCCTTGCGCGGCGGCACAGCCTTGTGCATGAGGTCTAGACGATAGTCTGGTTTTCATGCCCGGAGACGCTGCTTTCGTTGGTCCCCCCACGCGCGAGCGGCGTTCTTCCGATTTTGACGGGGTGCGGCGTCGGCTAAATTAAGGCCGCCCGCACCCCGGCGATTTGTTTTTCGACTGAAATCGCCACCGTCGACGTGATCTCAAGATCACGGTCCTCATAAACATCACGATCCGGGTATTTGCGTTGCCAGTCGGCGATGGCGACGTCGCGTTTGCGTACCAGATCGATGATCTGGGGCTGGAACAGGCGCACCATCGCCGTGACCCAGCGATTGGCCGGCCAGGACGGGCTCGCATGGTCGATGTCGAACAGATCGAGCATGGCGATGATGTCGTCGGCCACATACCAGCTCTCGCCGGTGACCCAGCGGTTGACCGAGAGCAGGCCGATGGGAAAGCCTTTCGGGTCCATGGAGATGCTGATCAAATGGCCGAGGGCATCGTCGCCCTGTGGCCATTCGGCCTCACCGTCATAGGCGATGGGCGCTATCCCGGCGGGCATGCCCTTGGCGCGCAGGAAGCAGTGGAAATGCCCGTGTTCGCCTTTGCGCTGCCCCTTCACATGGGCATGGTAGAAATACTGGCTATGGGTGGCGTGATCGTAGATGTCACCCTTGGGATAATGGTTCCACTCGTAAAAGGTGCCCTGATTGCGCAGCAGTTCGCCGACCACATTGTCGCCGGTCTTGGCCAGCACGCGATAGCATTCCACTATATCCTCGCCGGCGGCGAGCATGGTTTTCAGGGAATCAGCGGGAAGCTCTTTAATCTTTTTCATAGTCGTTAATATACTCCAACGCGTATCGCTGAAATGACATAAGTCATCTCTACTCATCGCCTTCGACGACGAGTCGGAAACCGATGAGGATATGTTTGATGCCTTCCGGCCGGCCGTGCCGCGCTGCCGGGCGGCAGAACCCACAGCCCTTGTCATCCCATGAGCCGCCCTTGACCAGATAGCGCCCGTCGCCCTTGGGCGTGGATGTCCACTCGAAGACCTGACCCGCTCCGTCGAGCAGTCCAAAGGGGCCGGCTCCCGCCGGAAATGATCCCACCGGCAGGGTCGAGAAGGGACCGGCGTCGTGGCTGTTGAGCCGGGCTCCATCGAATTCGTTTCCCCAGGGAAAATAGGCGCCGGCCACGCCACGAACTGCTTTTTCCCATTCAATTTCGCTCGGCAGACGCCAGGTTTGCTTGGTCTTCGCGCTTAGCCAGGCGGCGTAAGCGACGGCGTCGCCGTGGCTGACCAGGACCACCGGATGCTGCTCGCGGCCGCTTGGCAGCGCGGCCCCGGCCCAGGCAAAGGGCCGGCTGCGCGAGTAGGGATGGACCAGGCGGTAGCCTTTCCAGCTGGCCTTATCCACATCGGGGGCCGGATGTCCGGTAGCGGCGATGAAGGCGGCGTATTGGGCGTTGGTGATTGTGGTTTTGGTGATGCGGTAGGCGGGCGTGTGCAGGCTCTGTCGCAGGCGTTCGCTGTCATACCAGCGGTTCTTGCGGGTAACGCTGTGGCCATAGGCGGCTTCGTCGAGCTGGTAGGCGGCTTCGCGCTCGGCGGCGTCGGACCCGGCGATGAACGCGCCTTCGGGAATGGCCATGAGAGCCGGCAGGCTGCCGTCGTCGTTGCTACCGCCGCCGGCTACAGCGGGCGATATCGAAGCAAGCGACAGTAAAAACACCGCGGCGAATAAATTAATCATCTGCAATATGAAGTATCGGACAGGCTCATCGTCAAGAGCGTGAATCAAGCAAAACATAACTTCCGTGATGACGGGAATTCACAATGTAGTGAGAAAAGGACTAAGCAGTTGGTTGAATTGTTCCGCATCCAATATGGTCGCGCTCTGTTGTTACGAATAACCAAAGAACAATTATTCATCAGGTGAGGAACCGATCATGTCGTTTAGATATAAGCTCCTGTCGACCACGTTCATTCCGTTGGTGCTGGGTGTGGGCGTTGGTGTTGTGGTGGTGGGGAGCGAAGCTCAGTCGGCCTCCAACGCATCATTCCAAGTTGCCGCCGCATGCAACCCCTGCGCGGCGGCCAACCCTTGCGCCGCGGCTTGCGGTGCTTGCAACCCCTGCAACCCGTGTAATCCCTGCGCGGCGGCCAATCCTTGCAGCCCCTGTGGGGCCTGCAATCCTTGCGCAGCCGGCGCACCGGTCGAGTTGACCACCGCCGAGGCCAGGGCGGCCTATGAATGCGTCAAGGGCGGCATGCAGGCCGGCTATGCCAAGTCGAAGCTGATGTCCGATACAGGCTTGGCGATCGCTGGACAATATCAAGGCTGGTCGCTCTACAACACGCAGCCCTATGTCTTGAACACCCACGGCGGGCGCTTCGTCAACAACTACGGCAACCGGCGCGCCAAATCCTACGGCAAGTACGAACAGGCAGGCGTCATGCCCGCCGGTGCGTTGCTGGCCAAGGACAGCTTTGCGGTGAAGCACGGCAAGGTGGTCGCCGGCCCGCTGTTTGTCATGGAGAAAATGCCCGCCGGCTTTAACGCCGACAGCGACAACTGGCGCTATACGCTGGTCATGCCCGGCGGCAAGGTGGTCGGCGCCACCAACGGCAAGGGTTCGGGCAATGTGGAGTTCTGCATCGGCTGTCACATGTCGGCCGGTGACACCGACTCCATGATGTTCCTGCCGGAAGACTATCGGGTAGTGAACTGAGCCCGGTTACGAAACTGAGTGGCGTGCGCCGCCAGCCTGCCCAAACCTCCAAGCCCATGGCGGCGGTTTACCGGGGAATAAGCAGCAGTATTTTGCTCCTCCTGGTGGCCGGCTGGTTGGTGGCCGCGCCGCAGGCTTCGGCCGGTGAAAATGCCGCTGCGTCCCGCATCGAGGCGCCGACGGCATCGGCCCTGATCGGCGCCGGCGAACTGGTTGTGGTTGATGTGCGCAGCGCTAGCGAATGGGCGCAGAGCGGCGTTCCCAGGGGCGCCGTGGAAATCAGCCTGTTTCCCAGCCCGGAAGTTACCAACGCAAACTTTATCGATGAGGTGCTGGCAGCCGTCGGCGGCGATAAGTCGACGCCGATTGCGACCATCTGCGCCACCGGTATGCGCTCATCGCTCGCTCGCAAAATCCTCAAGAAAAACGGCTTTACGGCGGTCTACGATATTGCCGAGGGAATGATGGGCTCAAAATCAGGTCCGGGCTGGCTGCGCCGCGGCCTGCCGATTGAACCCTGCCAATCTTGTTGACGACTCCAGTTGCGCAAGACGCGCGACTGGGGTTACATTCCGCCCACAGATTGAATCAAACACCTTCGGGAGAATTGAATGTTCAAGTTAAGAGCGCTCGGCCTCGCCACGGCGATGATTGTCGGGATGAGCGGCGCGGCACTGGCCGCGGGCGATGCGGACAAAGGCGCCAAGATTTATAAGAAATGCAAGGCCTGCCACACCCTCGATGAGGGCGGCAAGAACAAGGTCGGCCCCAATCTCTTCGGTCTTTTCGGCCGCACGGCCGGCACCATGGAGGGCTATAAATTCTCCAAGGCCTTTAAGGCCTCCGAGGTTGTCTGGGATGAGGCCACCCTCGATGAATTTCTCACCAAGCCGAAGAAATTCATCAAAAAGACCAAGATGGGCTTCCCCGGTTTGAAGAAAGAAGGCCAGCGCGCCGACGTGATCGCCTATCTCATGAAGATGACCCAGTAGGGCCTAACTTCGATATCGAATAAAAGCCGCGGGGCAAACAACCCCCGCGTCTTTTTTCTAGAACAATATCCGAACGGATTGAACCGATAGGGTTCAACCCGTTCGGGTAAAATTGCTCTATTCCCGGATGACCAGTACCGAACGCTTGAAATGGCGCACCACCCGCGCCGCGTTGGGGCCGAGTAGATAATCCTTCAACGATGGCCGGTGCGAGGCGACGATGACGAGATCGGCGGAAATTTCATCGCCGGCCTTGATGATCTCTTCATAGATCGTGCCATGGGCGACCATAAGGCTTTTCTTGACGCCGTCGGGGATATGCTCGCTGGCAAAGACGCCGAGCTTGGTGCGCGTTTCCGCCAGGGCGCTCTCAGCATAATCCTTGGGAAAATGCTGTGAGACGATGCTCATGCCGAAGTCGGGGATGACGGTTAAAATCGTCAAGTGGGCGCCGCTGGATTGACAGAGCCTGACGGCTGTGGGGACGGTCTTTATCCAGGAGGCGTCGTCCGAGAGGTCGATGGACGTGAGTATGTTTTTGAACATGATATCCTCTATGCCTCGGCGGCGGCGGTTTCACGACGGCCGCGTTGCAGCATGATAATGAGACCGAGCGCTAGCAGTGCCGGCAGATAGAACCACTGTTTCGCCGGCCGGTCGGTTTCCACCTCGATACTGGCGACTTCGAAATCGAAATCGATCTTCTGGCGTTCCGCGGTGCTGCCGAAGACCACGTTGTCGACAAAGGTTTTGTCACCTTCAACGATGAGTTCGAGACCGGCCTCATACAGCCGTTCCTCGCCGCTGCCCGCCGCGCCGAGAGGCAGCATAACCGTCTTATCGACTATGCGTCCTTCGATATCCTCGCCTATGACCCGGATGCGGATTTGCGAATCCACCGGCATCATCCCGGCAATGTCGAATATCTCGCTGGCGGGTTTGGATTCCAAGGGCGGATAAATCTGATCCATCCAATAACCCGGCCTGAACAGCGTGAAGGCGACGAGCAGCAGAGCTAAGGCTTCCCATATCCGGCTTTTGACGAGGAAATACCCTTGCGTCGCGGCAGCGAACAACAGCATCGCCGTAATCGCCGTGGCGACGGTGACTAACAGGTGATACCAGGTCTCCACGCCGATCATCAGGAGCTCGGTGTTGAAGATGAACAGGAACGGCAGGATCGCCGTGCGGATGTCGTACATGAACCCCTGAATACCGGTTTTTATGGGGTCACCCTTCGATATGGCGGCGGCGGCGAAGGCGGCCAGGGCCACGGGCGGCGTGTCGTCGGCGAGGATTCCGAAGTAGAAGACGAACATATGAACCGCGATCAACGGCACGATCAGGCCGTTTTGCGCTCCCACGGTGACGATCACCGGGGCCAGCAGGGACGACACCACGATGTAGTTGGCGGTGGTTGGCAAACCCATGCCGAGAATCAGGCTGAGAATGGCGGTGAGAAACAGCATGATCAGCACATTGCCGCCCGAGATGAATTCGACGAACTCGGACATGACGAAGCCGATGCCGGTCAGGGAAATGGTGCCGACGATGATGCCGGCGGCGGCGGCGGCGACGCCGATACCGATCATGTTGCGCGCACCGCTGATCATACCTTCCAGGGTGTCCTTGAAGCCGTCTTTAAGACAGTCGAAGACATCCTCGCCGGTTTTGCGGATGATTGCCTTGAGCGGCCGCTGGGTGAGCAGCACGAACAGCATGAACAAGGTAGCGTAGTAGGCCGAAAGGCCCGGAGACAATCGCTCCACCGTGAGGCACCAAACCAGCACCACCACGGGCAGAAGATAATAAAGGCCCGCTTTAATGGTCGGGGCCGGATCGGGCAGCACGAGAATCTCCAGATCGGTATCGAGGTCGGGGAATTTGCAGCCATACCAGACCAAAATCACATAGGTGATCATGAGCAAAACCACGGAAACCCAGAGGGTTGCCTCGCCGAAAGCTTCCTTCATCCAGCCGAGGCCGTAATAGACGATGACGGTGAGCACGGTAAGGCCCAGGAACGTCAACAGGAAACTCATCAGGCTGCGTATGAAGTTCGGCGGGTTGCGGCGCGGCAATCCCTTCATGTCGGCCTTCAGGGCTTCGAGATGGACGATATAGACCAGCGCTATATAGGAGATCAGCGCCGGCAGGGCGGCATGTTTGATGACCTCCACATAAGAGATGCCCACATACTCGATCATCAGGAAGGCGACGGCGCCCATAATCGGCGGGGTGAGCTGGCCGTTGGTCGAGGAGGCGACTTCCACGGCGCCGGCCTTTTCAGCCGAGAAGCCGACCTTGCGCATCAGGGGGATGGTAAAGGTGCCGGTGGTCACCACATTGGCGATGGCGGAACCCGAGACCAGCCCGGTCATCGCCGAGGAAACCACCGCCGCCTTGGCCGGCCCGCCCTTCATATGCCCCATCAGGGCGAAGGCGACGCGGATGAAATAGTTTCCCGCCCCGGCTTTCTCCAACAGCGAGCCGAACAGCACGAACAGGAACACCATGCTGGTGGAGACCCCGAGTGCGATGCCGTAGACCCCCTCCGTGGTCAGGTAGTAGTGCGACATCGCCTTGTTGAGCGAGGCACCCTTCCAGGCGATCACATCCGGCGCCAGATGGCCGAAGAAGGTGTAACACATGAACACCGCCGCCACGATCATCAGCGGCGGCCCCAGGGCGCGCCGCGTGGCTTCGAGGATGAGCGCCAGACCGATCACCGAGACCACGATATCCATTTGCGTCGGCAGGCCGGGCCGTTCGGACAGCCCGAGGAAGAAGAGATACTGATAACCGGCGCAGAAGGCGGCGACGGTGGCGATGATCCAGTCCTGAACAGGGATATAGCTGCGCGGCGAACTCTTGAGCGCCGGAAAGGCCAGGTAGGCTAGGAAGATGGCGAAGGCGAGGTGGATTGAGCGCGCCTCGGTGCTGTTGAAAATGCCGAACCTGAAAAGAAACGGCAGGGGCGAAGCCAGCCAGAGCTGAAACGTCGCCCAGGCCAGAGGCACGAACCACAGGATCTTCGCCGGGAAACCGGTGGGCGATCGCGCACCCGTATCGGCCTCGGCGACAATGTCCTTGGCATCCTGTTCGCCGCTATCCGGCGTCGTGCCGTTGATTTGATCGCTCATCGTTAACCTACCCTCGAATTTTCCGGGATTGACCACGCCGCGCGAAGCCGGGCGGTTTATTACATTCCAATTTCGTTGAATTTGCGCATTGCGCCGGGGTGCATCGGCACGGTTTCTCCATTGCTCTTCATGTCTTGTGGCAGCAATTGGCGCAATGCCGGGTGAAGCCTTTTGAAGCGGTCGAAGTTATCGAACACCGCCTGGACGATGTCATATGCCGTCGCTTCCGGCATGTCCTCGGAGACCACCGCGACGAGCCGGACGCCGAATGTTTTTACGCCGGCGGGTTGCTCTCCGTAAGTTCCCGCTGCTATCTCGGCTGCCGAGAAATAAGGCTGTTCAGCGACCAGAGCGGCAATTTCGGGGCCGCTGATATCGACAAGCTTGGCGTCGCACAGCGCCATGGTCTTGGCCAGAGAGACGTTGGGATGGGCGACAATGGCGACCATCGCCTGAATACGATCATGGCACAGGGCCAGGGATTGTTCGGGCCCGGTCAGCTCGTCGGCCAGGGAGAAACTGTCCCGCGTCCAGCCCATCGCGGCCATAACCTGTTGCATCACCACTCGCTGGTCTGAACCGGGCACCCCGATATTGCCCCGCTTTCCTGCCAGGTCAGCGAGTTTGGATATACCGGCGTCGCGCCGTGCGACCACCGTAAAGGGCTCGCCGTGGAGCATCAGCAGGGTTCTGAGGCTGTCGAAGCGGACATCCATGAATTCGACCGGACCGCTTGCGTTGTAAGCGTAATACAGCCAATCCGATGGGGCGACGCCGATATCGATGGCGCCATCGCGCACGTTTCCGAGAACAGCCAGGGGTTCGGCTGCGTCGTGGCCAACAATCCGTTCGGTATTGCAATGCTTGGCAACGGAAGACTGTGCAATGGCGCGGCACAGGGCCCGCCCAACATTATAATGGACCGGCGATTCGTCGCCGGTGCCGATGATCATATCGCTGGCATGCGCGCGGTTCGATGATGCCATGCCCGCAACGGATATGGCGACCACGAAGGCTATCGCCAGCGGTGCCAACTCAGTTCTCATGTTCTCATCCCAAGGCAGCCTGATTGCCTCGCCCTGCTCTCATCTTCATGCGGCCGCACTTTAATCGCCGATGAAGAGGCGGGGTGGAGAATCTAAGCGGCCGCTTCTCCACCCTCAACACCTTAGCTTCCCTATGCCCTACAGGCAGGGAAGCAGCGTGGCTACATCCAGCCGCGCTCTTTGTAGTACTGGGCTGCGCCGTCATGCAACGGAGCGGAAAGCGCGTCGGTAATCATTTCGCTTTCCTTCAAATTGTTGAAAGCCGGATGCAGCTTTCTGAAGTCATCGAAGTTCTCAAACACGGCCTTGACCACCTGATAGACGGTGTTCGCCGGGGTCGCGGTCGAGGACACGAAGGTGGCGCCCACACCGAAGACCGTGATGTCGTCCGGATTGCCGCGATACATGCCACCGGGGATCGTGGCGACGCGGTAGTAGGCATTGTCGGCAACCAACTTACTGATCGCCGGGCCGGTAACCTCGACGATCACCGCGTCGCAGGTGGTGGTGGCTTCCTTGGACAGGCCATTGGGATGGCCGACCAGCCAGAACAAGGCGTCGATCTTATTGTCGCAGAGCGCGCCGGGGTTTTCGCCGACTTCATCTGGGCTGCCAGCTTGAGATCGTCATTGGTGTAGCCCATGGCCGCCCACATGACGTTCCAGGTGGCTTCCGTACCCGAACCGGGGTTGTTGATGTTGACCCGCTTGCCGACCAGGTCCTGCACCGTCTTGATGCCGGCGTCGGCGCGGGCGATGATGGTTACGGGCTCGGCGTGAACTGAGAAGACCGCGCGGAGATCCGTGAACGGACCGGCTTCGATGAAGGATTTCTTTCCGGTGCCGTTGTAGGCGTGATACTGCCAGTCCGACTGGGCGACACCCATGTCGAGCTCGCCGGCGCGGATGGTGTTGATGTTGTAGACGGAACCGCCCGTGGACTCCACCGAACACCGCACGCCATGTTCTTTGCGGCCCTTGTTGACGAGACGTCAGATGGCGCCGCCGGTGGGGTAATACACGCCGGTGATGCCGCCGGTGCCGATGGTGATGAATTCCTGTTGCGCGGTGGCCTGCTGTACGGGTGAGACCATATAAGCCGCGGCAGCGACCGCCAGGACGGCAGTCGATAAAGCGAAGCGTTTCATAGCGTTTTTCCTCCCAGGAAATAAAACTAATAAATTAGTAACATTGGAATACTACGCCGACAACCGCCTATGATGGCGCCATGACGGAGCTCACAACCGCCCGCCTCCAGATGCGGCTATTCACCCTGGATGATGACGATAAGCTGGTGCGGCTGCATGGCGACGCGGAGCTCATGGCGCATATGCGCGGCGGTGTGCAAAGCCGCGCCGAGGCCGCCGCCGAGCTGGCCCGTTACCGGGCCTGTTGGGCCGAGCAGGGCTTTGGAATCTGGGCATTGTTCACCGGGGGGAACTTTATCGGCGAATGCGGCTTGCGCATGCCGTTTGGCGATGCCGAAGGCATTCGACTGCGATTTGTCATCGACAAGCCCTATCAGGGCCGGGGTTTTGCCGGCGAGGCCGCGGTGGCGGCCCTGGGCTTCGCCTTCGAGGCGGCCGGTCTCGATCTGGTCAGGGCTGTGTCGCGCGAGCACAATCCGGCGTCGCAACATGTACTGGAGCGCGCCGGCATGACCGTGGAACAGCTGACTTGCAACGATCGCGGTATCGCCATAAGAATTTACGCGATCACGCGCGATGCGTGGGAATTGAGATAAAGGGGTATTCAATGGAAACCATAGTGGCGCGCGGCGATGCATTTGCGGTCGGCCAGGCGATTGGCCGGCGCGGCGGCCAGGCGGTGCGCGACGCCGTGTTTCAGTCGGCGCAATTTCAGGCGCTCAAGCCCTGGCTCGGCAGCGACCGGCTCTCTTCGCTCAAGGCGGCGACGGCGCGCGAGTTTCCACGCTATCTGCGCGAGCTTGAAGGCATTGCCCATGGCGCCGGTCTGGCGCTCGACGAGATATTTCTATGGAATTGCCGGGGCGATCTGCGCGATCTCGACGCGAGCCTGGACGACACCGGCTGTACGACGGTGCTGGTGCCGGGTGAGACGGCCATTATCGGCCACAACGAAGACGGCGGCGCGGATCTGGCCGGCTTGTGTTTTCTGAGCCAGGTCGAGCCGGAAGACGGGCCCAAATTCACCGCCTTTTCTTATCCCGGCATGCTGCCCGGCCATGCCTTCGGCGTGAACCAGTTTGGCCTGGTGCAGACGATCAACAATATTCGGCCCCACGACCTGACTGTCGGGGTTCCGCGCCATGTCATCAGCCGCGCCGTGCTCGATTGCCGCACGCTCGACGAGGCGCTTGAAATTCTGCGTCGTAACGACCGCGCCGCCGGCTTTCACCACGCCCTGGCTCAGGCCGGCGATCCCCGGCTGTTGTCGGTCGAGGCGCCGGCTAGCGGCTGCACCGTTATTGAGGCGCAATCCCCGATGGCCCATGCCAATCACCTTGTCGCCGACGACTATGAAGCGCTTGCGCAGGATTGCCAGCCATCGTCGGATGCGCGCCAGGAACGTGCCGATGCCCTGATAGCGGCGGGCACCCTGGCGGGCGGCAATGCTCTGGATATTCTGTTTGATCGCGCCAATGCCGCCCTGCCGATCCTGCGCGACGGTGATGAAGAGGGCAATGACGGCTACACCCTGGCGACCGCAGTGTTCAAGATCGGCGCCGAGGCCGTTGATTGGTCAGTCTGCCATGGCCCGGATGCAAGCCCCGTGGCGTCGGGAACGACCTAAGAAGCAGTCTGCGGCGCCATCAGCGCCCATTCGACGACATCCTTGATGACTTTACCCAAGGCCTGATCGAAGGAATGGATGACGTCGATCAACTTGATGCTGACGGCCTGTACTCTGCGCTCGCTCCTGAATGAGGCGATGATTGTGCGCTGGGGCATCTTGATCAGCTTGGCGTTGAGTCTGACAAAGACGATCGGCGGTCCCTCTCCCGAATATTCGGCCTGGAACTCGCGCAGGTCGGTTTTCAACACATAATCGGCACGCAGGTCGGTGGATTTGCGAGCGACGGCGACGATCCTGCCGGTATTCTCGAAGGATTCCACGAGCAGGGTTTGCACCATGACCGGCGCCCTCTCGGACCAGCGCGCGCCGCCGTAATAATCCAGGGTCAAGGGCGCGCGGCTCAGGGCGATGCGCGGCGTGTTCAGGGTCTCGGCGCTGATCGGCATCTCGACCACAAGCTGCCAGTTCACTGTCGGTAAATTGTCGCTGTAGGTGCTTTTGGGCGTCAGGTTGTAGAGCTTGGCGGCCGGGCCGCCTCCCGGCAGCAGGTCGACACAGCCCCCCAGCAGCACAAGACCGATCATGGACGCGAATATTCTGGCGATCATTGCGGCGTGTATCCTTCTTCGTTGCCCCTGAACAGGAATCCCGAGGGGTCGGATTCGAAACGGTCCGATATGCGCGACAGGCCGGCGACCAGCTCGCGGGCCTCGGCCAGGAAGCGCGACAGCTCATAAAGCCCTTCGCCCGAGAAATCCTTTAACGAGGCCCTGTTCTCGGCGACCAGCAAGGTGAGTTGTTCGGCGGTGTCCGCCAGGGAAGATGCGGTGTCGCGAACCTGATCCAGAGTCGCTGTCGCTTCGCCGGTCAGGGTCCGGGTGCTGGTATTCACGGCTCCCAAGGCCCCCTCGGCGGAGACCAGAGTCGCCGAAGCTTCGTCGAGCATGCCGGGCAGCCGCTCGGAGATTTCCCCGACCAGACCTTCGATCTCGATGGCGGTGGCGCGAATCGTCGCCGCGATGTCCGACACATCGTTGCTCAAGGTCTCAAGGGCGCCGGAGCTTTCGGAGATATCCGCGGTGAGCTGCTGGACATTCGCCAGGGTCTGGGTGAAGGCGATGAGATTTTCATTGCTCAACATCAGCATGGCGCGATCGATAAGAAGCGTGGCGCGGGCGAGCAGGTTTGGCGCGCCGGCCAGCAGTTCTTCGAACTTGGTGGGGACCGAGGCGAGGACCGGCAGGAGCTCTCCCTGCTTGGCGACCAGCTGCGGGCTGTTCTTGCTGCCGCCGCTGATCTGCACATCCACCAGCCCGGTAATGCCCTGCATTTCCAGAGCCGCCACGGCGTCATCCTTGATCGGCGTTCCTTCGGTCACTTCTATGGTCACCACCACCAGCTCGCTATTGTCGGGATCGATGCCGATGGCGGTCACGGTGCCGACCGGGACGCCGCGATAGCGTACCTTGCTGGCGACGCTGAGGCCGCTCACCGAGCCTGAAAAATAGATATGGTAGGCATCGAGTTTGCGGTCGATCTCGGCCTTGCTGAGCCACAGGACGAACAGTATCAGCCCGACGACGCTGGCCAGAACGAAACTACCGATAGCGAGATGATTGGCCTTGGTTTCCATGTCTTTCCTACGACGGCCTTTGCGCGGCGCGGGCGCGCGGGCCATGGAAATATTCGTGGATCCAGGGATGGTCTTGTTGCTGCATGGTTTCCATCGTACCCACGATCAGGACGCGTTTCTCGGCCAACACGGCTATGCGGTCGCAGATCGCCCACAAGCTGTCCAGATCATGCGTCACCATGAAAACCGTAAGGCCGAGGTTGCGTTGCAGGCTGGCGATGAGCTCGTCGAAGGCGGCGGCGCTGATCGGATCGAGGCCCGCGGTGGGCTCGTCGAGGAAGACGATTTCAGGGTCGAGCGCCAGGGCACGGGCCAGTCCGGCGCGCTTGCGCATACCGCCCGACAGCTCGGAGGGGTATTTTCCGGCGGCCTCGGTCGGCAGCCCGACCATACTGATCTTGAGGGCGACAAGCTCGTTGATGAGCTGGGGCGATAGGTCGCTATGCTCCTTCAGCGGCACGGCGATGTTTTGCGCCACCGTGAGCGAGGAGAACAGGGCGCCGTCCTGAAACAACACGCCCCAGCGGCCTTCCATGCGGCTGCGCTCCTCCCGGTCCAGGCCGGCGAGGTCTTTGCCAAACAGCAGGATGCGGCCGTCCTTCGGTGGGTTCAGCCCGACGATGGTGCGCAAGAGGACAGATTTTCCAGTGCCCGAGCCACCGACCACGCCGATGACTTCGCCTTGCACCACATCCAGATCGAGACCGT